>CAYZVQ010000097.1:0-14969 GCA_964481925.1 uncultured Acidimicrobiaceae bacterium | reverse complement strand
TGGGGCGTGGGGCGGATGGTCGCATTGATCAGCCTCACATCGTTTTCTTTAAGCTGAGAGCCTAAAAACCGGAGAAAATTCGGCAGATTTTCCGGCTTGACAAAGTACTCTTGGAGCCACTGCGTGTGGAGATTTGAGTAGTGGAGCATTTTTAAGGCATTGACGGGAGGATGAAGCGCTTCGTTGCGCGTCAATGTTCTCTCTTTAAACATCTCCGATTTTTCTCGGGACCAAAAGAGATGGATCAACTTCCTGAACGAAAAATTGGAGAGGTGGGAGACCAGTTTCAGCGCCCCCCGCTCAAGGCGGGTGCCCCGCCCGCCCCGACCGGGCCCCGCCCGAGCCTCATGGAGCTGGAGGGCCAGCCGTGGCACTCGCGCTTCCGCGTCCGAGGGGGCCCCAGCGTGGCCACCGTGCTGGCCCACGACCCGCCTCCCGCACTCGTCCAGTTCGAACCAGGCCACTTCGTGGCCGTCGAAGAGTAAGGCAAGCACCACATGACAACAGTCAAGATCCTCGGCCAGCAAGATCTGCCCAACATCCCGTGGGAAGACCGGCCCCCCGGCGCCAACGAGCCGCTGTGGCGTTACTCCCGCAACCCGGTGGTACCGCGGGACCTCATCCCGACTTCCAACAGCATCTTCAACAGCGCCATCGTCCCCTTCGGGGACGGCTACGCCGGTGTCTTCCGCTGCGACGACCGGACGCGGCGAATGGAGCTGCACACCGGCTTTTCGGACGATGGCCTGCGCTGGGACATCACCCCCGAGCCCCTCGAGTTCGTGTGCGACGACAGCGAGATCGGCAACTTCGTGTACGGTTATGACCCCCGGGTCGTCCGCATCGGCGACCGCTATTACGTGACCTGGTGCAACTGCTACCACGGGCCCACCATCGGGGTGGCCTGGACCGACGACTTCGTGCACTTCCACCAGGGGGAGAACGCCTACCTGCCCTTCAACCGCAACGGGGTGCTCTTCCCGCGCAAGGTGAACGGCCGCTTCGCCATGCTCTCCCGCCCGTCGGACAACGGGCACACGCCCTTCGGTGACGTCTTCTACAGCGAGAGCCCGGACATGTGCTTCTGGGGCCGGCACCGTCATGTGATGAGCCCTGTGGCCAACTCGTGGCAGGCGACCAAGGTCGGCGGGGGCCCGGTCCCGATCGAGACGTCCGAGGGCTGGCTGCTCGTTTACCACGGGGTCCTCACATCCTGCAACGGGTACGTGTACAGCGCCGGCGTCGCCCTCCTCGACCTCGACGAACCCTGGAAGGTCCTGGCCCGCGCCGCGCCTTACGTGCTCTCGCCCCAAGCCCCCTACGAATGCGTGGGCGACGTAGCCAATGTCGTGTTCCCGTGCGCCATGCTCTGCGACGAGGCGACGCAACGACTGGCCATTTACTACGGCGCGGCCGATACGGTGACGGCCATGGCGTTCGGCTATGTTTCCGAACTGGTTGAGTTCGCCAAGGAGCATTCGATCGCCGGCTGACGTGCAAGGCCGCTGAAGTGCGAGGCTGAAGTATGCGTTTCGTCGTGGTAGGAGCAGGTGCGGTAGGCGGCGTGGTCGGGGGCCGGTTGTTCGAGCATGGCCACGAGGTCGTCCTCGTCGCCCAGGGGGAGCACGGCAGGACGATCGCCAGTAGCGGCCTGACGGTGGCGTCCGCCACCGGTGTGGTCGTCCTGCCCGTCCCCGTGAAGGGGTCGACCCAGCACGTCGACTGGCGGGAGGACGACGTGGTCCTCCTGGCCGTGAAGAGCCAGGACACCGACGTGGCCCTGCGCCAGTTGAGCGCTTCAGCCCCGAAGTCGGTCGCAGTCGTCTGCGTGCAAAACGGCGTGGCCAACGAGCCCACGGCCCTGCGCCGCTTCCCCCACGTCTACGGCATCTGCGTCATGTGCCCCGCCAGCCACCTCGAGCCCGGGGTCGTGGTGGCGAGCTCGTCGCCGATAACCGCGCTGCTCGACATCGGCCGTTACCCGTCAGGTGTTGACAGCGTCGCCGACCAGGTAGCGGTGGCATTGTCCGAGAGCACCATAGAGTCGGTCGTCCGGCCCGACATCATGCGCTGGAAGTACACCAAGCTGCTGCGGAACCTCGGCAATGCCGTCGACGCCATTTGCGGGCCGGGCCACCGGGACACCCGCCTGGCGCAATTGGCGTGGGACGAAGGGGAGGCCTGCCTGAAGGCGGCTGGGATCGAGCACGTCACCGTGGACGAGGACCGGGCACGGCGGGGTAACCGGCTGAACCCGGGCGACGACGTCAGCGGCTACCCCCGGGGCGGTAGTTCGTCGTGGCAGAGCCTGGCCCGGGGCCAGCGGACGATCGAGTCCGATTACCTAAACGGGGAGATCGTCCTGCTGGGACGCCTCCACGGGGTGCCCACCCCGGTAAATGTCCTGTTGCAGGACACGGCCAACCGTATGGCGCACGAGCGGGTCGCCCCCGGGAGCATGACCGCCGACGAGCTTCTCGGCCTCCTGGACGACCTGAAGGGCTGAGGCCGCAGGAGGGGCCCGCCTTAGCGGACGGTGCCGTCCAGGTAGAGCACGGCGACCTCGTAGGGCGCCAGGGCCAGGCGGGTGACGGTGGCGCCCTGGGCCGAGAGGATGGACCGGCCGTCGCTCAGCAGGTCGACGCTCACATTGTCGGGGGAGAGGTTGAGGGCCACGAAGGCGTCTGTTTCCCCGACCTTGAGCCTCCCCAGGCTCACCCTCGGGTCTGCGGCCCGCAGGGGCCGGCTCACACCGGCCTCGGTGGCCAGGGCCGAGTACAGCCGCCAGGTCGCCTCCGGGTTGGCCCGGGGCCGTTCGCTGGCCATGTGCTCTATGGGGTAGGTGCACAGCACCATGGCCCCTTTGCCCGTCTGGTGGCGCAACAGGGCCGGGCGGCCATGGCCGTCGACGGCCAGTACTTGGGCACCGTCCGGCTCCGCCGGCAGGTAGGCGCGGGCATTGGCACTGCCGCCGACAGGGAAGCTGAGGGTGGTGCCGGTCACCAGCTCGCCCAGGTCGGCGACCATCTCGAAGGTGACCTCGGCGTCCTCGATAGGGTCGGCCAGGCCGTAGCGAAGGTGGTGCCTGACGCCGAAGGCCGGTTCCAGCCAGGGCATCCAGGGGCCGCGTTGGCCGGGCTGGCTGCCGGCGAAATAGGAGGCGAACACGATGGCGCCGTCTTCGGCCAGCCGCATCGCCAGCTTCATCCCCGGAGCGGTGACGAGCTTGGCGCAAGGGAGCAGGTAGAGCTTGGCCGGGGCCGGAGGGCCCCCGTCGACGACCATGTCGCGCTCGCGGACCACGGCTACGGGTAGGTCGGCTTCCCGGGCAGCGATGTACGACTGGTACATGTTGGGGTGGATGTCGGCCCGGTGGATGTACGACCAGGACGGCTCGTCGTGCTCGAACAGCTCGGGGGCCCAGAGCGCCACCTCGCCACCTACGCGCTGCCAACCCGCCGCGGTCAGCTCGTGGACCAGGGCGGAGAACCGAGCCAGCTCGTCGAGCTGAGGCTTGGGACGCCCGGCCGAGTCGGTGACGCCGAAATGCATTTCGAAGGCGTGATGGCTGTACGGCTCCTGCTCGGCCAGGTTGTCATAGTCGCAGTTGTTCCAGGCCAGCCAGCCCCGAGCGCCGGCCAGGAGGCTCGAATGCAGCACCTGGCGGTAGTAGTGGGCGGCGTTGTCGGGCGAGACGAAGTCCGACGAGAGCCCGAACTCCTCCAGGATGACGGGCTTGCCGAAAGAACCGCACAGCTCACAGTGGAAGGCAGGCGCCATCATCTGGCGGACCGGGTCATCGGACATCGGGTAGGTGTGGGGCCCGATGAAGTCCACCAGGGGGGCCAGCCGGCGCAGCGAAAACCCATTGTCGTTACCGCTGGTCTCGGTCCCCCAGGCTCCGTCGCCCACGCTGACGGGTTGGCGGGCACCGGCCGAACGCAAGGCCTGGACGAGTAGGCGGGCCCAGGACGTGACCGACTCTTGGTCCCCGTCCCGCCCGTAGATGGGCATCTCGTTGGTCAGCAGCCAAGCCACGACGGCCGGGTGCCCGGCCGTCCGGCGGGCGACTTCGGCGACGTACCACGCTTGCTGGGCCACCAACCACACGTCGCGGTACAGGTCCCGGTCGCCCCGCCATGCGGGGTCCCAGTTGGCGCCCGACATGTGGCCGACGATGAAGGTGGGGATGGTGCCCAGGCCCGCCTGCTGGTGCAGGTCGAGAAAATCGACGAAGCGGTCCATGACGTCCTCGTCGAGGACTTCGGGGCGGGGGACGAAGTCGGGCCAGTAGCAAAACGACCGTGTCAGCGTGCAGCCGTGCTCGGCCAGCACCTCAAGTTCCTGGCGGACCACGTCCCGGTCGTAGCGGGCCCACATGCGGGGGCCGCCCTGGCGCGACCAGAAGTTGACCCCCACCCACGGCTTTTGCGGCCATCCCGGGCCGCTGGCAGTTCCGGAGCTCATGGTGCGGCCTCCCAGGGGCAGTTCATCGGTTGGTGGCGGCCAGAAGGGCCGTTACCAGCGGTGCGGGCGAGGCGGGGCTGCTCAGGCTCTGAGGAACGAAGAGAGTGCCCACAAAAAACCGGTGGCCCGGCAGTTCGACGACCCTGGGCTCGCCCTCGGGGCCGGTGCCGCTGACCACAAGTCCGGCGCCGGCGAGGTCGTCCACGTAGGCTGGGTTGAGCCCGAAGTCGCAGTAGTAGCGCTCGGTGGTCTGCTCCCGCCCGTAGGCGGCGGCGACGACGGACCCTTCGACCAGGGTCACGGGCATCGCCTGTCCCTTCAACGAACACGACAGGGGGGCTATGACCAGGCGCTCGCCTTCGGGGTCGAGCTCGGCGTGGCCCGCGTCGCGGTACCCGAGCAGGTCGCGAGCCACCTCCAGGACCATGTGCTGGAACCCGCCGCAGGTGCCGAGGACGGGGATGTCGGCCTCCCGTGCATAACGGATGGCGGCGAGGGCGCCTTCGGTACTGACGTAGGGGCTGGCCGGTGCGATAAGTAGGCAGTCGAAGTGCTCGAGGAGGTGGGTGGCGCCGCCGGCGAGCTGGTCGGTGCCGGTCCAGGTGACCATGGCCGGCACGCCCAGGGCGGCCGAGGCATGGACGAAGGCGGCGTCGGTCGCTTGGTGGGTCTCGTTCCCAGGGTCGTAGTCCCCGACGACCCCGACCCTGATCACCCCGGGAAACCTACTCGGACCGGGCCGTAACGCTCAATGTGGGGCACCGGGCGGAGGCCCGGGGACGACGTTGCCGAGATAAGGAGCGTCGCCGTAGGCATAAACGTGACCGGCCGCATCGAGCAGGTAGTAGCCACCGCCGTCGACGCTGGCGGCCATGGACGTGATGGGCGCTGAGGACCGGGCCGCCCCCAAGCTCCCGTAGAAGGGCGCGGAGAAGGAGAAGATGCCGCCGTCGCCGGCGACCAGGCGGTAGCCGTCGCCCCCGGTCCCGGCCGTGATGCCCACGATGGGGCTGTTGAGGCGGGTGCCAGCCATGGACCCGTGGAAACCAGCGTCGCCGAACGAGAACAGGCCCCCGTCGGAAGCAACCAGCCAGTACCCGTGGCCGGTGGCCGTCGCCGCTATCCCGATCACCGGCTTGTTCAGGGGCTTATCGCCCATCGAGCCGTAGAAGTGGGCGTCGCCGTAGGCGAACACGCCGCCGTCCCGGGCCACCACCCAGTAGCCGTTGCCGTCCGGGGTGACTGCCATCCCGACCGCAGGAGACTTCAGGTGCAGGCCCTGGCGGGGGCCGAAGGAGGTGGCGTCGCCATAAGCGAACACTGAGCCGTCCGAGCCGAGCAGCCAGTAGCCCCGGTAGTCGCGCGTGGCGGCGATGGCCACGATCGGCACCTTCGGCCGGGCGGAACTTTGAGGGCTGTAGACGACGGCGCTGCCGAACGCAGCGACGTGGCCCGTGCCGGTGACGACCCAGTACCCGGCACAGCGGTCCGTGCCTTCTTCCGCCGCCAGTGCCCGGACGGTGCCGGGGACAGCCACGTCAGCTGGCAGGGCGCATGCCCGGGCCGCCGGCGGTGACCCGTGGGCGCCGGTCGGGGCCACACCGCCTGGCGGGCCCGTCGACGTACGGCTACCGCCCGGGCCCGTGGACGGCCCGCACAAGGCGCCTCCGGTCAGATCCTGGCCCCCGAGATAGCCGAGCCCGGTGGCCATCGAGAACCCGCCCGCGGGCGAAGCGGGGTACAGGCCGGCGTTGGTCCCGGTGAGGTCATTGTCCCCTGAGGTGACGGCGCCGGTGAGGGCGCCGGGCTCGCTGTACAAGAGCGGGTTGAGGAAGCCGATCTTGGTCGGGCAGGAGGGCTCGGAGAGCAGCACGGCCGCTCCCCACGACGGTGCCGCCAGGCTCGTGCCCCCGAACCCGACCCAGTTGCCGATGCCGCCGCAAGCCCGGGCCGAGCAGTACTGGGAGTAAGGGTCGCCCGCCAAGGCGGAGACGTCAGGTAGTTCCCGGCAGCCCACCACCCCCAGGTTGCACGCGGCCGCCTGGGCCAGGGACGAGGGCTGGTAAGTGGGCCGGGGCCATATCGTGCTGGCCCCCCCGCCGCTGGCGCCACTGACGCTGCAGCCCGTGCTCAGGCAGTTCGAGGGGGTGGCGCCGCGGCTGTTCCAGACGTACTGAGGGCCGTCGGCGGTGTCACTGGCGGTACCGCCAACGGCCGTGACCATGGGGGCTGAAGCGGGATCGTTGACCGCCAGGGCGTCGCTGTCCGAGTCGGGCACGCAGGCCTCCGAGCCGTTGTCGCCCGAGGCGATCAGGACGGTCTGGCCCTGGGTGGCGGCTTCCTCGTACAGAGCCTCCTCGGCCTCGTAGTACGAGCTGCCCAGGCCCGTGTCCGGCTCGCACGAGTCCCAGGACGAGGAAATGACGTCGGGCAGCCCGCCGGCCGCCGTGCCCGAGACGGCCAGCTGCCACGGCCCGAGACCGGTGCCGGCCTGGTTGGACTCGTAGACGACGACCGTGGCCTTGGGGGCCAGGGCGGCCACCACCTCGATGTCGGCCGCGACCTCGGCGTTGGTCTGCTTGGGCGGGGAGCCGGTAGGGACGTAGTCGACCGTGAGCGAGGCGCCGGTACAGGCCTCGTAGTCCGAGACGGCCTGCTCATCGGCCAGGGCGTACTCGATCAGCCCGATGGTCTCGCCCTGCCCCTCGTCGCCCCGGCCGTAGAAGCCGTTGAAGCGGTAGACCGATGCCAGCTGGGCCGGGGTGAGCCCGGCGTCGGCGATCCCGCTGCACCCTGGGGTCACTTGCTCGGTCCCCCCCTGTCCTTGCCGCGTCCGGTCCAGATTTGGGGAGCTCGGGAACCGCACCAGGTTGCTGACCTGGTCGACCCAGGGTTCGAGACCGTCCACGAAGCTGACCGCGCCGGCCAGGTGGGCGGGCAAGCTGGGGGCCAGGGTAGAACCGACGACGTCGTCACCTTGGGCCGTACGCAACCTGACCAGAGCCGTCCCGAACGCCCGGTCCAGATCGGCGGCAGAGCCGGTAACCGACTGTGCCAGGTGGTCGCCGGCCAGCGGGCCGACCCGGAGGCCCTGCGCCTTCAGGTACCCGTCGAGGGCGGTGACCCGGGAGGGGGGAGCACCGAAGCGGCCAGCGAACTCCGGGACGCTCAAGAACTGGTGGTACACAGTGTTGCCCGGTGACGACACCGCGTCAGCCAGGGCCCCCAGGGCGCTGGGGCCGTCGGGTTGCAGGTAGATCTCGAGCCGCACGGCCGAGGAGGGCAGCGCCCGGCCCAGCACCTTGGCCCCGAACAGGCCGGGGGCCGGCGTGGTGACGCCCGCCAGGCGGACCATGGCCCCCAGCCCCCCGGGCGCAGAGGCCACATGCGGCAGCGGGGCCGCTCCCGCCGGCGCCGTGAGGGTGGGTGACGCCAGCGTGGACAGCACAAAGCTGGCGCAGCCGAACAACGCCGCTGAAGCGAGCAGGGTGACGCGCTTGTCCACTCGTCGGCCCCCCGGTCGCCACAATGCCCTACGCAGTCTGCTCATCACCCTGTTCACCCTCCGGAATGCGGTCGGCAGCGGCACCGGTCGGTACGTTCTATACTGTCTCGCACCGTCAGGCCAAAGTTGGACAAGGCGGTGCACCAGTGCAACTGGGACCTGTGGTGCAGCTTGGAGTGCACGCCGGCCTGTCAAGCCGGAGGCCGCGGGTTCAAATCCCGTCAGGTCCGCGGTCGGATAGCTCAGTCGGTAGAGCGCGCGCCTGAAAAGTGCGAGGTCGCCGGATCGATGCCGGCTCCGACCACACGAGCGGTGCCGGCTCCATCGGGCGTATGTCGCTCCGGTGGGGCCGCACCGCCAGTGAGGTGCTTGCCTGTGCCGTGGCTCGTCCGCCCGTGCAATACTGGCCCCGCGGATGACTTACGACCCACGGTCCCCCTTGCCAGGCAGCTCCCCGGAGAGCCCTGGACCGCTGGGCCCAGCCCGGGCCGCGGCGCTCCCGGGCGAACTGGCCCTGGTGGGCGGTGCGGAGTGGTCCGCCGGGTGTGAGGTCTTCGATGCCGAGCTGCTGGGAGCGGCCGGGAGCAAAGAGGTCGTGGTGCTCCCGACGGCGGCGGCTTACTGGCACCCGGAGCGGGCGGTCGAGACGGCGGCGGCTTATTTCGCCCCCCTGGGAGCGTCGGTCAAGGCGTGCATGGTCCTGCGCCGCGCCGATGCCGAGGACCGCGCCAACGCCGGGACGGTACGAGCGGCCAAGTTTGTGTACCTGGCCGGGGGTTCGGTACTTCACCTGCGGTCCGTCCTCAAGGCTTCGGCAGTCTGGGACGCCCTGGTCGAAGCCTGGAAAGACGGGACGGTGGTGGCCGGTTCGTCCGCCGGGGCCATGGTGCTCGGTGACGCCATGGTCGACCCCCGGGGCGGGGCGCTCACTCTCGGGCTGGGTCTGCTGCCCCAGCTCGCCGTGCTTCCCCACGCCGCCAGCTGGTCGGATGAGAAGACGCACCGCACAGTGAAGCTCGCCTCCGGCGGCCTGCGCATCGCCGCCATAGACGAGCGCACGGCCTTGCTGAGAGGACCGGACGGCCGTTGGCGCGTGGCCGGGGAGGGCAAGGTGACCATCTGGCTCAATGGTCAAGTCGACGGCATAGACGCCCTGGGGGAGGCGGGCGGCTAAGGGCGGTCAGCCCGCGGTCGACGGTGCTGGCTCGTCCTCCCGTTGGCAGCAGTCCAGTAATTGCTGGTGACGAAGGCGAATGTCCGCCAGGTCGCTGGCGTCGGGCACCGACTCCTCTGCTGCTTGGAGGACCATGTCCCCCTGGCGGAGAACGACGCTGCGCTGATGGGCCGAGGTGGTCTGTTCGGCCACGACCGTCAGGGCGGTGAGGAGGCGGATGATGACCGCGGGCATTCCGCGTGCCGACTGGCGCAACTTGTCGACGGCGCGATTGACCATGTGCGCGTAGGACGGCGAGGAGGCAATGAGCCGGGCCCGGCCAAACTCGTCGCGGTAGACGGCCTCCACGAGGGCCCGCCCCGAAAGCCTGCTGAGCCCGGCGGACAGCCAATCTATGCAGGTGAGGGCGGTAAAGGTGTCGTTGACGGCCGGGGACAGGGCCCTTATGGCGATTTCCACCAGCTGGTCGATGGCGAAGACCGGGTCCTGCATCAGGGTCCGGTGCGGACCGGTCACATGCGCCTCGGAGAGGGCCAGCCTGACCTGCTCCGCCGCCCCCCGGGGCCAGACGGTGGCGAGGGGCCGCCCGGCCACGACGAAGTGCCCCGGTCGCTGGTTGAGACGGAGGACGGCGTCCAACCGTGACGCGATGGCGACCAGTTGCGCATACCCGACGAACTGCAGGTAGCCGTTCGCGCTGGCGAGCACGGCCGCGCCCCGCTCGTCGAGCAGCTGGAGCAGCTCGCTCACGGGCCTGTCGTTCCCGGCCGCCGGCGCCGCGGTACTGGTTAGCTCGCCTACCGGAGTGGGGAACTCGGCGTCGATGGCCCTTAGCAGGTCCCGGGCTATGCCGGCGATCACTTCGGGCAACTGGATCGACTTGGCGATGTGATGGATGAAGTAAATGAGGACGGCCAGGTCCACCAGCATGAAAGCTTCGGCCACGGCGACCGAGAGATGGGGGACGAAGTCCGGACGATGAGGAACGCTGGTGATAGCGACCAGCGCCAGCACCGAATAGACGAAGGTGGCCACGAACGTGCCCAACGTGAGCTGGTTGCCGAGGTCGCGCACGAAGTTGCGCATCATGCGGGGGCCGAACTGCTGTGACGCCAGGGTTAGGGCCAGGATGGTGATGGAGAACACCACGCCGACTACGGTTATGATGGCGGCGGCGATGGCGATGAGCACCTCGCGGGCGGCGTCCGTGCTCCCGGACTCGATCCAAAACGGGAGATGGACGTGGTGGTTATAGGCCGCCCAATCGATCTCGAGGGTCACTACGAACAGCACCCCGGCGATGAGCACCATGACCGTCGGCGCCATCCAGAAGGTCGTCCTCAGGGCCTCCCAGCGCCAGCTGGGCAGCTTTCTCCCGGGCTGGTGGCGGCTGGCCTCGAAGCTGAAGTTGGTCATGGTCGCGGTCTCCCGATCGCCGACCAGGCTTCCCGGCACACCCTTGTTTTGAGAGCGTAGCCCGACCGGGGCCAGCCCCCGCTCAGGACTCGGTGATGGTCACCTTGATGATCTTGTGCACCACACGCGGCGGGCAAGAGTCGTTCGTTGTCGCCGCCGACGAGCCGTCTTTGTTGATGGCGTTGACGACGCCGAGACCCCCGGTCACGTTGCCGAAGTAGCTGTAGAGGGCCGTGAGGGTGGTGGGCCCGGTGTTACCCACCACGATGAAGAACTGGCTGCCATCGGTGCTGGCACTACCGGAGTTGGCCATGGCCAACGCCCCGTTGGTGTAGACGCCGGCGCTCTTGGGGGTCCCCCCGTTGAACGAGTAACCCGGCCCCCCGGTCCCGGTACCGGTGGGGTCGCCTCCCTGGTCGACGAACCCGGTGCACACGCGGTGGAAGGCGGTCCCGTCAAAAAAGTGGTAGGCGGCCAGGAAGACGAAGTTGTTGACGCTGGCGGGGTCCTGGGCGGCTGTGAGCGTGGCGGTTATCGTCCCGATGTCGGTAACGATCTTCGCCGTGTAGTGCTTGGTCGTGTCTATGCACATGGGCGGGGCGGCGGCGAAGTGGGTGTAGTGAGGCGAGGAGCCGTTGAGCTTGGGGCAACCCACTTTGGCGGGCGCATCGATCAAAGGCACGGACACGGGTGGCGCCGTCGTCGAGGTAGGTGCGGCGGTAGTCGAGGTCGTCTTGGCGAGGGTCGTCGTCGGCGCCGCGACCTTCGGTTTTGACCCGCCCGAGAGGACGGCAGCGAGGACAGCGACCACGATTATCACTACGGCGGCGGTCCCACCACCGATGAAAAAGCGCTGCCGGCGCCGCTTTTGGAACTGTTGCCGGCGTAGCTGTTCCATGCGGTGCCTGTTGGCCCGCTGCTGCATGCGTTTATCTGACGGCACGGCGCCGCAGCGTAGTCGAATGGAGGCAACCTCGCTGTTCAGGCTGGTCGGACGGCCCTCGGGAGGTACCTGGTAGCCTGGGCTGTCGTGGCGATGTTGGTCCAGAAGTTCGGAGGCTCCTCGGTCGCCGACGCGCCGAGAATGCGCAACGTCGCCGACTACATAGCTCGGTCACACCGCCGGGGCGACAACCCTGTCATCGTGGTCTCCGCCATGGGCCACGAAACCGACGACCTCCTCGATCTGGCCGCCAAGGTGTCCCGCACCCTGCCGGGGCGGGAAATGGACATGTTGATCACCGCGGGCGAGCGCAAGGCGATGGCTCTGCTGTGCATGGCGCTCCACGACCTCGGTGTCCCCGCCGACAGCTTTACCGGCAGCCAGGCCGGCATCGTGACCAACGGCGAGCACACCAAGGCCAAGATCGTCGAGATGCGGCCAGACCGGCTGCGAGCGGCGCTGCAGGCTGGTCGCGTCCCGGTCGTGGGCGGCGCCCAGGGGGTCTCCGTTGATCACGAGATCACGTTCCTGGGCCGGGGCGGCTCCGACACTACGGCGGTGGCGCTGGCCAAGGCCCTGGACGCCGACGCCTGTGAGCTGTACACAGATGTCCCGGGCGTCTTCAGTGCCGACCCCAGGGTCGTGCCGCGGGCGCGGCGCCTGGCCAAGGTCAGTTACGAGGAGATGTTGGAGATGAACGCCGCCGGCTGTCCCAAGCCGGCCATGCGGTCGGTGGAGTTCGCCCGCACCCACGGGGTGCGCCTGCACGTGCGGTCGAGCTTTACCTGGGAACCGGGCACCTGGATCGAAGAGGAAGGCAGTGCTATGGAGCAGGCGATCATATCCGCCGTCGTGTCTGACCAGTCCGAGGCCAAGCTAACCGTGGTAGGTGTGCCCGACCGCCCCGGCATCGCTGCCCGGTTGTTCCGGGCATTGGCTGACGAGCTGGTAAACGTGGACATGATCGAGCAGAACGTCTCGGAGCAAGGCACCACCGACATCTCCTTCACCGTGCCTCACGACGACCTCGGCGTCGCCCGGGAGGTCGTGGCCAGTTTGCAGGACGAGATCGGCGCCCGTGGTGTTAACGCCGACCCCGACATCGCTACCGTGTCGATAGTGGGAGCCGGGATGAGGACCCATCCCGGCGTTTCGGCCACCATGTTCGAGGTGCTGGCCGAAGAAGGGATAAACATCGAAATGATCTCGACGTCGGCTATACGGCTTACTTGTGTCGTACGGGCGGACATGGCCGACCGGTCGGTTGTGGCGCTGCACAAGGCGTTCGGGCTGGAAGGCGAGGGCAACCTCTGATGGCGCTGACTGTGGGTGTATACGGCGCCACCGGCCAGGTGGGCGGGGTCATGCGCCAGGTGCTGCGGGAGCGCAGGTTCCCGATGGGCCGCCTCCGGTTGTTCGCCTCAGAGCGATCGGCCGGTCAGGTCCTGGACGGGACCGAAGTCGAAGACGTCGCCCGAGCTGATCACGGCGGCGTCGACATCGCCTTGTTCAGCATGGGCGCGGCGGCCTCCGTTCAATGGGCACCCGTGGTGGCGGGAGCGGGGGCCACCGTGATCGACAATTCCAAGGCGTGGCGGATGGACCCAGAGGTTCCCCTGGTCGTCCCTGAGGTGAACGACGACGACCTGGCGCGCATACCGAAAGGGATAGTGGCCAACCCCAACTGCACGACCATGGTCTGCATGCCCGTGCTCAAGCCGCTCCACGACCGGGCCGGGCTGGTCCGGCTGGTGGTGTCGACCTACCAGGCGACATCGGGCGCGGGCCGCAGGGGGGTGGAGGAGCTCGCCCTGCAGATCCAGGCCGTCGGCGAAAAGGCGGCCGCTCTGACCTTCGATGGTTCGGCCGTCAGTTACCCCCCGTCCGAAGTCTTTCCTGGCCCCATCGCCTTCAACGTCTTGCCATTGGCGGGGAAGATGGTCGACGACGAGACCGACGAAGAGCACAAATTGCGCGACGAGAGCCGCAAGATCCTGCACATACCTGACCTGGCGGTAGGCGTGACCTGTGTGAGGGTGCCTGTCTTCACCGGGCATTGCCTATCCGTGCTGGCCCGCTTCGAGGGCCCGTTGTCCCCCGAGCAGGCCAGGCAGCTGCTGCGGGGCGCCCCGGGCGTGCGCCTGGTGGAGGTGCCCACCCCACTGCATTGCGCAGGTATCGACGACTGCCTGGTGGGACGGCTGCGCCAAGACATGTCCGAGCCCGACGGCCGCGGTCTGGCCATGTTCATATCCGGGGACAACCTCCGCAAGGGGGCGGCGCTCAACGCGGTGCAGATAGCCGAGGCCCTCCTCCGGCGCGGCTCGGTCGCCGCCTGAGAGCTCGCGAACCGGCGTCAGCAGCTCAAGGGCAGTCGCAGGGCACACCGCCGCACGCCGGGCAGCCCCCTGCATAGCGGCCGACCGCCTCCTCCAGGGACAGGCCGAGCTGGTTGGCCAGTGAGGCCAGCCACGCGAGGACGTCGCCCAGCTCGTGCAGTTGCTGCTCCGGGGAGCCCTTGCGCACCGCCTGGGCGAGTTCCCCGAGTTCCTCGGCCAACCACGCCACGGCCGCCTGGCGGCCCCGCGCCGCGTCCCGTTCGCCGTAGGTGGCCGCCATGAGCTGCTGGAGAGCGTTGAGTTCCACTACAGAAGGCGTTCCATGCAGACGACGTCGAGCCAGCGGCCGAACTTGCGGCCCACCTCGTGCTCGACGCCCACCATTTCAAACCCGCAGGCCGTGTGCAGCGCCACCGAGGCGTCGTTGTCCCCGGCTATCCGGGCGATCACGACGTGAAAGCCGTGCGCCTCGGCCAGTCGCACCAACTCTTCCAGGATGGCCCGGCCGATGCCCCGGCGCTGGAAGGCCTTGTCCACGTACACCGAGTTCTCGACCGTGGTGCTGTAGGCAGGCCGGGGCCGGTAGGGCGACAGGGAGCCGAAGCCGAGGACGCTGTCCACATCGTCGACCGCAACCACGGCGGGGTGGGCACCCGAGTGCTCGGCGATCCACTCGAGCTGCTCGGGCAGTGTCTTGGGCGTCATTTCGAATGTGGCCGTGGTCGTTTCGATGGCCCGGTTGTAGATGGAACGGATGCCCTCGGCGTGAACGGCGCGGGCCACCACGAGCCTGGCTGCCGGAGCGGCCCGCCCGCGACCCCCGTCGTTGCCCACCGTTTGCTTGGGGCGCTGGTCGCGCGGCATTGACGGGGCGGACGGGAACGGTGGGGCGGTCATGGGTGCCAGGCTAGGTGCAGCCGCCCACCGCAACGAGCCGGGCCGCTACTATTGGGCGGGCGACCGGTCCCTACCGGGCTGCCCCCTTAGCTCAGTCGGTAGAGCACAGCCATGGTAAGGCTGGTGTCGTCAGTTCGATTCTGACAGGGGGCTCGGCTTGTTTTGCAAACCGCCAGGGCGGCGTAGCTCAGTTGGCAGAGCACTCGGCTCATAATCGAGTTGTCGTCG
>CAYZVQ010000096.1:0-15219 GCA_964481925.1 uncultured Acidimicrobiaceae bacterium | reverse complement strand
CGTGGTTTGAAAACGGCATCGCCATCGGGCACCTCGACCACGAATTGGAGGCGGTGCCCGGCGGCATGCGGCTAGGGCATGTCATGTACGTCCCCGGTGAGTCCTCGGAGGTGGGCAAGTTGCTGGCGCCCCGGGTGTGGCCCCGGGCGATGGGAGAAGCGTGGCTCAAGCATGGCATTGAGGAGATGGCGAACTTCGAGAACTTCTTGCCGCAGCTTTACGAGCGCGAGGTGGCCCGTCAGGGCGCGTGATGGGCGATGCCGGAACCAACCGAGAACTGTCGGCGCAGAAAGCTTGGCCGCTCGCGATAGCCCGTTCAAGACTGCTCGGGCGTCGCGACGGAACATACCAGTCGGCCCTGGTCGATCAGACGATCAAAGCAAGTCCCGTCCGCAGCCGAGCATCCGGCTCCATCTACTTAGGAGCCTCATGAAACCAGTCCTGTTCGCCGATGACCCGCAGTTTTGGTTCGAGACGCTGCGCACGCTGGGCCACGCCGCCTACGCCGGCGCCGACATCGGCGAAGTGCTCACGACGGTGCAGAAGATCGTAGCCGGGGACTATGACAGCTGGCACGACGAGTGGCTGGCCACTGCCGACAGGGTCGCCACGGAGGCCGAGACCGAGCTCACTGCTGGGCATCGCACCAGCGCCCGCGACGGTCTAATGCGGGCCAACAACTACTACCGGGCTGCCGAGTTCTTCCTCCACGGCGACCCCACCGATCCGCGCATCAATCATGCCTATCACCGCGCCACGCAGTGCTTCCAGGGCGCTGCCGCGCTGTTCATTCCCGCGATCGAAGTAGTGGAGATCCCTTACGAAGACACCATCCTCCGCGGCTATTTCTATCATGCCGCCCACAACGAGGGCGGCGACTCGGTATGCCCAACCATGGTCCTGCACAACGGTTTCGATGGCCCCGCCGAGGAGATGCACCACAACGGCGCCGCCGCAGGATCTGAACGCGGTTACCACGTGCTCTCCTTCGACGGGCCGGGCCAGGCCGCCGCTCGCCATCGCGAGGGTCTCGTCTTCCGACCTGACTGGGAGAACGTCGTTACTCCCGTGCTGGACTGGGTCATGGCCCGACCAGAGGTCGACGAGTCTCGCGTCGGACTGCTCGGCTTGAGCATGGGCGGCCTGCTTGCGCCTCGTGCCGCCGCCTTCGAACACCGCCTCGCCGCCTGCGTCGCCGTCGACGGCGTCTACGAGCTCGGCTCCACCGTCCTGAGCCACTTCCCGGGTACCCGGGCCGAAGTCGAGGCCGCCTTGCGCGCCGAACGCGCCCCCGAAGTGGACGCCGCGATGGAAAACCTCATGGCGAGTAACTCGACGGTGCGTTGGGCCATCACCAACGGTATGTACGTAATGGGTGTGAGTTCACCGCGTGCCTTTGCCGCTTCCTATCTCGACTACACGCTCGCCGGCGGCGTTGCCGAGCAGATCACTTGCCCGACCCTGGTGTGCGATGGCGAGTCCGATATGTTCTGGCCCGGCCAACCCCAGGAACTGTTCGATCACCTGACCTGCCCGAAGACGCTCTTACGGTTCACCAACGCCGAGGGTGCCGGCGCCCATTCTCAATTCGGTGCTCAGCGCCTGGCCTACGCCCGGATCTACGACTGGCTCGATGACACGTTGGCGATTAGCCATTGACCAGATGGGGCCCCCAGGGGTAAGGGCAGATCGAGCACGTTACCGCCGTTATCGGTGCGCCTCGCACGGCACCGACTCACGTAGGGACGATTGGAGTGTTCGAGCGGAGCGCCCGAGCACCAGCCCTGGATGAAGACTGACTGATGGATCGTCTTGTGGGAAACCTGCATCGAATGGATGCCACATCGGAAGTGCCAAGCGGGTTTCTCGGGACCTCAAGGTGGAACTGTCCACGGCCATCTTCGACTGGATAGAAGCCTTTTACAACCGCACCCGGCGGCACAGCAGCCTAGGCATGATGTCCCCTGTGAACTTCGAGAAGTTACACTCCGGTACTACCACTGCAGCCTGACTCTCATCAAAAAAGTCCAGCTTCAACGGGTAAGACCACACTGAGTGGTGCAGAGCCCGGGTAGTGCAAGCCCCCGTGACCAGCAGTAATGTCAGGCTTGAGGCATGATCTCAATCGTGCTCTTGAAGCCAGTCGTGTGTTCTCGACCGGCGCCCGACTCGGCAATCTCGCAAGTGGGCCGACGACGACACAGGCCCAACGTGAGCGCTCATAATGTTCGCACTTCACCTCGATAATCTGGGTGCTGCTTGGAGCCCCGCTGCCAAAGACCTTGGCCGCAGGCCAGTAGTAGGTGCGCGTCGGATGACGGTCCCCGAGCTGAGGGTGTCGGCTCAGGCTGCTCCTAACAACAGGGAGCGCTTGTGCTCCCAAGGCTTACGGCACCGGCGGACGAGGCTTGCGGGATACGAGGAGCAAGGTAACGGCCAATGCCCCCACCCAAACCACACAGGTGGTGACCAGGGCCCGTTCGGCGAGCCCTTGGTCGGTCCCGGTCAACGATGAGACCACCAGCAGGGCAAAGAGAACGGGGCAGGCGACGCACGCGGGTGCCAAGACGGGCTTGACGACCTGCCAGCTCGGCAACAGCCTCACCCGTTGCCACAGGGGCGACGGGGTGAAGGCAAGTACCCAGAGGGCAGCGCCCGCCACACCCGGCCGCCCAGCCGACCGCCTCACCGAGGGCCCCGAACGCGGTCCCGGCCAGTGATGATGAGCACCCGGTCAACGGTCTGCGCCACCTCGGCGAGCACATGGCTTGAGATGAGCACCGTGCGGCCCTCTGAGGCCAGCCTGCGCAGGAAGTCACGCAGCCAGCGGACGCCCTCGGGGTCAAGCCCGTTGGCCGGCTCGTCGAGGACCAGCAGCTCCGGGTCGCCGAGCAGCGCCACCGCGAGCCCGAGCCGCTGGCGCATCCCCAGCGAGTACCCCTTCACGCGCCGGTGGGCGGCGTCACCCAGCTCCACCAGGCGCAACACCTCGTCGGCGCGTGAGCCAGGGACATCGACGGCTTGGCCGAGCATCCGCAGGTGATCGCGCCCCGTTCGGCCGGGATGGAAATCGGTCGCCTCGAGCACGGCACCCACCCGCAGCGCCGCACGCGGCAACGCCGCGTAAGGCTGATCGAACACCAGTGCTCGCCCACTCGTCGGCGCTACCAGGCCCAGGATCATCCGCAGCGTCGTCGTCTTACCAGCGCCGTTGGGCCCGAGAAAGCCCGTGATCGTCCCCGCCTCCAACGCAAATGACAGGTCCGTGACCGCTGGGACCTCACCGAAGCGCTTGGTCAACGACTCGGCCGTGACGACCGTCGTCAACCGCGTGGCCGACCGTTGAACGGGACCGCGAAGTCTTGGTAGGTGTCCTGCCCCACTTCGCTCGGGAGATAGGTGATCCGCAAACCCAGGTCGGCCATGCCTATGGCGAGGCGTAGGTCGTGCTGCTGCTCGCTCCAAGCCTCCAGCGATCGTGAGACGACTTGCCAGTCGGCGCCGTCGACCTGCCCATCGCCGATCTTCACGAACGCCTCCTGGTGGGCGGGCTCGGCCCGCAGGGCCAGCTCCGGGCAGCGGGCGGCGAGCGCTTCCGCCTCGTCTGGTGGGACGGGACGGCACCACTCCATTGGACCGTCGCTGTCCTCGCTGACCTCACCCCAGTAGATACAGAAGAACGCGCCGGCGCGTCCCTCGATCTGCGGCAGCTGGTAGTGCCGGAGCAGGGCGATGAACTCCTTGCCGAACGCCCATGCCTGGTCCACCCCGGCGACGTTGCGCTTCACGCACAGCAGGCTGCGCTCGGGTATCTCCCTCGTGCTGACCTCGTACATGACGGCCCTCTTTCCGCTCAGCTCGTCGATCAGGTATGCGGCGAGCGCGCGGCGGGCCGTGTGCCCGGCCTCGGTTGCGGCCCAGATCACGCGGACACGCTCTGCCGCCTGGGCCGGCTCGAGCGGCAGGACCGCCTTGATCTCCGCCAGCGGGACCTGCAGCTGGCGCAGCGCCGCGATCAGGCGTGCCTGCTTGAGCTGGCCGGGCTCATAGAAGCGGTAGCCAGAGCCCTCATCCACCCGTGCCGGTGGCAGCAGGCCCAGCTCGTCATAGAGCCGCAGCGCCTTGGCCGATAGCCGCGAACCTCTGGCGAACTCTCCGATGCTCATCTGGTCCATGTGCTCGCTCCTCATCGACATGACAGTTACATGACAAGTCTGCGGCTTCCCTCAAGGTCAAGGTCAAGCCGCCGCGTCGAAGAACGTGCGACAGTACCCCCGGAGCTGGCCCCTGGTACCAGTCGCCGCTCCTTGCCGATCCCCCCCAGCACCTGCGCCGCTGACGGGAAGAGACGCCTCTGGCCGCCGTCGTGCGGTGGATGCCATAGGCCGCCGACCCGGCCGTCGGCCTCGTCGCCTACGGAGGTCTACTGGTTGGCGCAGTCCTGGACTGACGCGGAACTCAAGCGCTACAAGACGAGTGCAATTCACGAGACGTCCTTCACTCACCAGCAGGCCTCTGCCGCAGCAGCGAGCTCCGGGCGCATGCTATGTATGGGTTGTTCTATCGGACGTAGGAGAAATACCCGTCGATCTGCAGTGATTCTCCTTGAAACTCAAGGGGTTTCGAGGTAACGCATAACAGATAATCGGGGTGGCGAAAGCTGCAGCTCGCCCGCGAGCGTTCCTCGCCATTTGTTGCCTGTTCTGGGAGACATCCCGGGCCGGTAGCGCCGCGGGCTGACTAGGTCCAAAGGGCTCAGGAGGTCTCCGTGATGCGGTACCCCACGCTGGCAATGGTTTCGATCGCTGGAGGTTCTCCGAGCTTGCGGCGCAGGCGGCTCATGGTGACCTGGACGGTGTTAGTGAACGGGTCGGCGTTCTCGTCCCACACCTGGGCCAAGAGGTCTTCGGCACTGAGCACCGCTTGTTGGGCACGCATCAGCGCTTCGAGCACCGCGAACTCTTTGGCCGACAGGTCGAGGCGCCGTCCGTCGCGAGTGGCGGTGTGGTGCAAGGGGTCGAGCTCGATCCCCGCGGCCCGGAAAACCCGGGCTTGGGCCAAGGGCCGGCGCCGGGCCAGGGCGCGGAGGCGGAGCACGAGTTCGGGGAAATGGAAAGGCTTTGGTAGGTAGTCGTCGGCACCGAGGCTGAGGCCGCCGACGCGCTGGGCGGGAGTGCCGGACGCAGTGAGCATGAGCACCATGGCCGGGTTCCCCTGCTCGGTAATCATGCGGCAGACGGTGTCTCCGTGCACCCCGGGGATGTCGCGGTCCAAGACGACCACGTCGTAGGTGTTGAGTTCGAGCTTTGTCGCTGCTTGTATGCCGTCATAGGCGACGTCGACGGCCATGCCTTCGTCTTGCAGCCCTTCGACGATCGCGTCAGCGAGGGTCCGGGAGTCCTCGACCACAAGAACTCTCATGCTGGCGCCTCGGCTGCTGGCCTGACGGCGAGGGGCAGGGTGACCACCACGCGCAGCCCGCCCTCGGGGAGGGCTTCGAGGTCAAGCGTGCCGCCGTGGACCTCGACGATCGAAGACACTATCGCCAGGCCCATGCCGGCGCCCTTGTCGGAGCCGGTCCGTTCGGCACCGATGCGCCGGAAGGGCTGCGTGAGTCCTTCGACCTGGTCGGGGTCGAGCACCCCGCCACCGTTCTCGACGACGAGGTGCGCCCGCTTGTCGCTGGCGGTGGTCGTGACCCGCGCCCAGCCGCCTGGCTGGTTATGGCCGACGGCGTTGCCGACGACGTTGTCGACCAGGCGGGAGAGCAACACCTGGCTGCCGGTGACCCATGTTCCCGGGGACGTGTGCTGCTCGATGTCCAGTCCCATCGCCGAGACGGCGTCGCCGTGCCGCTCGACCGCCAGGCGGGCGAGCTCGCCAAGCGAGACGGTCGATTCGTCGCCGAGCGGCCCACGCTGGGTATGTGCGAGGGTGAGGAAGCTTTCGAGCATCCGGTCGGCGTGGTCTAGCTCACGGCGTAGCCGCTCGTCGAGCGTGCGGAACTGGGGGGGAACTGGCCCAGGTTTGGCGATCGCCACGTCGAGCGATGTCCGCATCCCGGCGAGTGGCGTGCGCAGCTCGTGGGAGGTGTTGGCGACGAACTGGCGCTCGAACACGAACGAGCGCTCGAGGCGGTCGAGCAGCTGGTCGAAGGTGTCCGCCAACTGCTTTAGCTCGTCGTCGGGACCAACGAGGTTGAGACGCTGGTGAAGGTTGGTGGCGGAGATCTCCCTGGTGGTTGAGGTGATCTTGTGCAACGGCCGTAGAAACCGCCCGGCCACGAGCCAACCGAGCACTAGCGAGGCCCCGGCCATCACTGCTAGGGCGATCCCCGAAGCGACTAAGAGCTGGTGCCTGTCGGAGCCGTGCTGGGTGATGCCGGTCACCAGGCCTCCGGTCGCCGTGGGGACTGCACGGGCAGTGAGGTCGCCTGTTGTGCCTTGCCACACAGCGAAATTGACGGCCAAGAGCAAGGCCCCAGAAGCGAGGAAGACCGCAAAGAACAAGAGGGCGAGACGCGCCCGGATCGTGCGCCGTGGTCGGCGGGGCCGGGAGCTTTGGCCGCGACTCCGCGGGCGAAGCCGCATCTCTTTAGTCATCCCCCCCAGGACGGGTCGTCCCAGGGGCCGTTGGGGGACGGGCCGGGCATCTCGACATGTTTCGCGTCTCCATCGCTGACCAGTCGGCCAGGCCGCTTGCCATCGGCGTTGACCGTTGCGGAGTTGAGGGTACCTCGCCGCGCCTTACAGGGGGATAACAGCCTCGCTTAGGCCCGTGTCAGCGGCTCCGGTGTACAACGACAAAGGACCGTCCCCGAACGCACAGGAGCGATGTGATGACGAGGCCTTCCGACCAAGGAGACTACGGTAAGCAGGGACCCCGCAAGAGTGGCCGACGTCGTTTGGTTGGGGTCAAGTGGCGGGCCGCAACGGCCTTCGCGGGGCTCGTGGTCCTCGGCGCTGGCTGCGGCGGTCCCAACGGCCCGGCTGTCGCTGGCTCGGGGTCGAGCACGGGCAGGGGCATGCCGACATAGGCGCGCTCGACAAGCAGGGCGATGGCGCAGGCGCTCGCCTACGCACGCTGCATGCGTAGCCACGGCGTCCCGGACTTCCCTGACCCCACCCCCGGCCCGGGCGGCGGTTTCTCGTTCCAAATCAACGGCGGCCCAGGCAGCGATCTGGACCGCAACGACCCTAGGCGCGAAACAGCCGACGCGGCGTACCGGTCGCTGTTGCCCGGCGGCCAGCAGGCTGCGGCGCTGTCAGCCCAAAAGCTTGCAGCGGAAGTGAAATGGGCACAGTGCATGCGCAGCCACGGCCTCCCGGGTTTCCCCGACCCCAATGCTCAGGGCGCGTTCGACAGCAGCGGGTTCGACGACAGCTCGCAGGCGTTCCAAACCGCCAGCAAAGCCTGCACGGCGCTGGAGCCTACGGGACCGATTAGCGCTGTGCCCGGACACGGGTGAGCACCGCTCGTCGTCGTTCAGGGTCCGCGGCAGTCCCGACGTCCCGCGCGACGCCACGGGCTGTACACGCGCGTTCTGTCGGGGCCTGGAACCGCTGTCGGTGAGCGCAAAGCCGTCGTTCCGCGACGCTCGTGCGGTCCAGAGATGCCGAAAACCCCTACACCATAAGGAACATTTTGCACTCGACCCGGCCCGATGCCCCCATGTCAGGGTTCGAAGCGCCCGTCGCTGTCCGCTCGTGTGAGCCCGTGGTGCTCAAACCACGTAGATGGCGAGGTCGGCTCCAGCGACAAAGGCCACCTTGCGTATGTGAGTCGGGTTAGAGGTGACAACGGCGTGATGGCGTCGTACAGCGCCTTCGACCACGGACACGTCAACGATGTCGTCGTGCTGGGCGCGCGCGGCGAGCGCGCCGACGGCTCGCGCGCTGGCCTCAGAGAGGTCCTCTACGTGACAGCCCTTCAAGAACCTGGACAACGCTGGCTGTGGCCCACCACGCCAGCCCTCGGCCAACACCCCGGCTGGCACAGTCGGGGGAAGGCCCCGCGCCAGGGCGGCGCGATGGAGGGGCCATACGAGCCGGTCGTCCCGTTCGGCGGCGACCAGAGCACCGGTGTCGTAGGTAAGGCCCTCCGCGCTCACGCGCTGCGGGCCGGGCGGGCTTCGCTACCGCCAAGCAGCTGGTCGAGCAACACCTCGCCCGCTGCTCTTTCCTCAGGCGTGAGGGCACCGGCCTCCGCTTCCCAGTCGCTGACGCCGCGTAGGCCGTCCCGCACCCGGAGCTGACGCTGGGCAGCTCCTGAGAGCCAGGCGCTGAAGGAGACCCCGTCGGCGGCGGCAGCCTCTTCTGCGGCTGCGGCAACGTCGGAGTCGATAGACACAGACCGCTTGACGACACCCATGGCTACATGGTAGCACCACCGGTGCTACCGATTGTGAAGTTTGGCTTTGCCCCGTCCGGAGGGCCGACGCCGCCGAGCATGTTCACCGGAGCAACGCGAGTGCAGCCAGTCGGTCATCCATCGCGATCTGGGTGAGTCTTCTGGCGCGGCCATCGGAGCTGCTCATCGGCGCCATCGATAGGGCGCGTCGGTCCCTCTTGCCCGATCCAAATTCTCAGCGCGCATAACAGGTGTTCTTGGGACATCTGGGGGACATGCGGAACCAGCCATGACCCCGTTGGTCTACGGCGATCCAGGCCCATGTCCCCATCGGCTCACGACAGCATCGCCCTCGAGATCGACATCGAGCTGAGCGCACCACCGCCCCTGTGGCCGGCCCCCAGGTCGGAAGCGGATCTCCAGCCAAGCGGCGGCTTCCGGCACACGGCCACCCAGGTCGCGTGAGCCGATGGTCGCCGACCCGCCGTAAGCGAGGCCATAAGCCCCGGTCTGGTTGTCGTTGTAGGTCGTGCCTAGGTCGTCGGTCACTTCCATCCACCAGTGGTCGAGCCGCTCCCCCTCGGCCAGCGACGGCACGACCTCATAGTGCAGTTCGTCCTCCAGCTCAGCCAGGTAGCGGCGAGGCTCTCCGTCGAGGGCCTCCAGTTCGATGCCGTTCACTACGACTCGGCGCTTGGGCAAGTTCTCCAGGTCCTCGCGGACGGGTATCCAGGCCGTCCTTCCCCTGGAGATGCCACGAGCAATGACCCGGCGGCCTTCGACGAGCTCACCCAGGTCCAAGTCGAAGATCGAAGCAAGCTGGATGTTCTCAACTCTCAAGGTGTCGTCGACGGCGTCGCGCGGCGGCAGTGGCACTCGACAATGGTCGCGCCCGATCACCACGACGGTGAAGTTACTGGACCTCTCACCCGAGCCGCTCCCGTCTGCCCTGAACGGACCAGCGGACTGGCCGCCGTGAGCATTCTGTCGCTCCGGACGCCCAGGGAGGGCCGCTCCCGAGCCGTCGATCGGATCGGCCCGGTCGAGGTTGCCACGGAGGCAGCGGCCTCGGAGATCGGACATGCTGGGTTGGTCCGAAGGGGCCGCCGTGAGCTTCTAAAGTTGGCTCGTGCTTAGGCGCCGTCGGACAGGGAACGAAAGAATATCTCGGAGCTACGCGACTTCCTCCGACGCTGTGCCAGGAGACTTTGACCAGTATCCCGACCGTGATCCGTCGGCCGCCGCGGCGCATGCCCAGCACTACGAGCAACAGCGTGAGCGTCTGCAGGCGAAGCTCGAAGCGCAGGGGCGCTCGGATGACCTGTTCGTGGCGAAGACATTAGCGGTTCAACGGCCAGAAGGCGGAGCACACACCTACACGACGTGGGCCGAGGGTATCAAGACCCTCTTGCCGGCTGCAGATGTGGTTCTGCTCGTGGAGCAGCCCGTCGAAGCCAACGCAAAACCGGCCATGACCTGGTTGCGTTGGGACGTAACCGCTCAGATATGCGCGGACCAGTATTGGACGGTGATGCCAGATTTCGACCCGCCCCGCGTACTGACGGTCGGGTGGCCCTCGCCACAGGAACTAGAGGTCTTGAAATCTCGGAAGCTGCGCTAGCTCGCGACGCATAACGATCGAGCACACGGTTCTGGCCCCGTTTGCGGACCGAGAGACCGAATCGTCCGGTGCCGCTGACGCTCGGCGATGTCAATGAAAGTCCACCACGTTACGTGGTCGTTTGGCGGCCGCGCCTGGTGGCCGCCATTGGGCATTTCAGGCCACCGACAACCGTCGAGCACCGGCAGGCAACCCGGGAAAGTGCCGTGGCTGCGACCCATCGCACTTCCTGACCCCGTCCGTAATTGGGTTTATTGCGCTTTCGACAACGTCCCTGGGATCGTTGGTCGACCGCGCCCTATTCGGCGTTATGCGTTGAGTTACAAGGGTTGTTGAGCGTCCTGAACGAGCGCCCATAATATCGGTCGCAGCTGACCAGAGACCTCCATTCGGCGCAATTTGCCGCGTGGCGAACCATTCAAACTAACCGGGTAAGAGTGTCCGGCCTCAACCGCATCGAGGACGTCGACGGGCTGGTCGGCGCCCCCCGAGCGGTCTACAGGGTTGGCTCCCGCCCATGTTCAAGCGCCCTCCCGTCGGTGCCGGGGCTCCACTGCGAATGTCCGGCGCGAGCTGTCAACAGCTGCTGGGCCACGTGGCGGGCCCCAGCACGGCGGTGCAGGTGTTCGCGCAGGCTGGCTGCCTCACGGGCAAGGTTGGCCCATTCCGTCGGCTCAGGTGCAACGCTGGTCTCGAGCAACCGGTCAGCGACGGCGATCTCCTCCTTCGCCGCTTGCATCTGCTGGCTCCAGCCCGTCCAAGGCGGGCTCTTACCGTCGTTGCGGTCGAGGGTGGCCTCGATCCCGCGCGCGTAATGGCACCACACGGCACGGCCCGCCGGTGATCCCGGTGGCTTGCCGAGACGTTCGACCAGGTGCGGAGGCAGCTCATCGGCGAGCGCGAGGACCCGGTCGGGGCGGGTGCAATCAAGCGCCGCGTGTAGCTGTGCGAGCGCCGTCTCTAGCTCCTTGCCCTTTGGGGCCATGGCGGCGATCGCTTCCCGACGCGCTTGTTGATGCCGGGCGATGGCAGCGAGGCGATCTCGAAGGTCGCGCTCGGCTGCTACCCCCTGCTCCAGGCGCTCCTCGGCAAGGACGAGCTGCTCTCCGGCGGAGGCGACCGCCGCACGACCGCGGTGGCCCCACCGGCGCCGGCTGGCGCTTTGCAACCTGGACCGGCCTCATCCACGCTGAGCCGGCCTCCGGAGATGGCGCAGATGTGCTCGACCACGTCGGCTTGAGTGAAGCGGGCTGAGCGGGAGCACAACCCCGTCTCCGGGTCGACCAGGGCAGCGGCAACTTCCTCCCAGCCAGGCAGCTCCAGCGCTGGTCCCCTCCAACAGAGCGCATTTTCGAGCCCCGTACCTGTCGCCAAGCCGACCGCGGCGGCCTCCTCCCGCCAGCGGCCCTCGAGGAGAGCGGGGGTCAGCTTGTGGTCCTTGGCCGTCCGAGTAGCCAGCGAAGCCTCGTCGTCGGCCTGCATACGGAGCGCGGCGGGCTCGTAGCGTGCACCCTTGGCCTCCAGTTCGGCTTCGATCTGGACGCTGCGCTTGGAGAACGCCCGCAGCTGGTCACGGCTGAGACCGAGCAGTTCCCGGGTGTTGTTGCGGTCCGGCCCCCAATCGACGCCGAGGCGCAAGGACAAGCAGCGTTGCAGCTCGGCCTGGTAAATAGACCCCGCCGCCCGGCACCAGTCGAACAGCGGGCCAGCGTCAAAAGCGACGTACCGACCGTCAGTTTTCCGCTGCACAAGGTTGGGGACGACACAGTGCGTGTGCAACTGGGGGTCGCCTTCGCGGCTCGTGCGGTGCACGAAACCCGCCACCGCCCAACCCTCTGTCCCCACCCGCCGACGTAGCCCGTGGGATTGCGCTCTTGCCGCGGCAGCACGGTCTTCCAAGAAGCCGAGCGCCACCTCGACGGCCTCGCGATGGGCTTCTGCCACCACCCCCGCCACGGCGTCGTCGCCAAATGCCCAAAGCAGCGACACGCTTTTCGGGCAAGAGAACGTCAAGTCGAACGCCTTCACCGATCGCGGCCTGGACCCTCCCAGCAGTTCCTCACCGGTTGTCGGGCCCCGCCCCTCGACCAAGGCTCGCAACTGGTCTGCTTCGACCATGCCCACAAGGCCCAGCTTTTCGGCCCATTTCCCGGACCAAACCCCTGGCGACTCCCCCACCCCTGCGTAGTACTCGTCGATGCTCAGCGCCACCGAAGAGATCACGTACTCGGCGTCGGTCAACCCAGTCACCGTCAACACGCGCAGCCACCTCCGCCACTTTCCCCGAGCCCCACGCCGCACGCCAACCCCCCGATCAACACGCAGGCCTCGCCCACCACACCGGCCGCCCCAACCGTCGCTCTCCCACCAAGGCAAACGGCCACAGACACTTGCCACCCCTCCGGGGAGGCGACCCTGGCGGCGCTCACGAGCGCTCCATCCCAATATCGAGCGGCATTTGGCCGGGGCAGGGCGGAGGCGGAGGGAGGGGCCGAGCGCGTCCTTGCGCATGGTCAGGCGCCCCGCTCAGCGTGTCTGTCGGGTACATGGCCCTCGGTCCCCCAGCCTTGTGTGGCAAGGCCGCATGTGGTCCGTCCACGCCTGGGTGATCGCTCCGCGGCGTACCCAAGACGAGCGGTGCCCCAAAAGCTGGTTCCTCTGCATGGGAATTCACCAATGATGGCAACAACGTACGTGACACTTTCCCACCTGGCGTGAGGACCGTGAAGCCGGCGACAGGCCCGAGGACGTAGACCGACAAACCGAAACGGCCAGCTGGCCCTTGCTCACGTTCCAGGGCGAGAATGCCTCGCTGGCGAAGGGCCCGCAGCGCTCCGGCCGCGGTACCGGGATCTACACCAAGCCGTCCGGCCACCAATCGCGCCGAGGTGCGGGCGACGAGGCGGCCGTCCTCAGCGACCGCGTCGAGGGCAACCTCCTCCAAGGTCACCCACACCAGTGGCCGCAGTTGGCGCCGCAGGGCGCGGTTCGCGGCCGACACGACGACCGCGATGTCGTCGGGCCTATCGGGGGCTCGGCACGGGCATAGGCTTGTTCAGCCCGCCAGCCCGGGCTCGGCACGATCCTCCCTCCCGACGGCGGCGAGACGGTCGATCGCAGCGCGCGGTACCAGGATGGACCGGCCCAGTCTCACCGCCGGCAGGCCCGCCTGCCCGTCAGTGGCGAGCCACGCGTTGGCCAGCTCGTAGGCGGCCGAGGCGGAAATACCCAAGATCATCGCCGCCTCCCTCACGCGGATAAAGGCCGGCTTCCCAGTTCTCACAGCAACACCTCCAGGACGTGCACTCACAACGAAACCATTATACCCGGAGAAGTAGCTGTGCGATGTGTGCTCACAATCTCGGCGTGATGTAAGCTATGGTCGTGGTCAGTCGCAAACGGGCACCAACGGGCAAGGTGCCCCAGCCCCCCGCTGGAGGCGGCCCGGGCCAAGCCGACCTGAACGAGGTCGTCGCCTACAATTTCCGCGCCGCCCGAGAGCTTCGAGGCTGGACGCAGGAGGAGACAGCCCAGGCACTCGAGCGGCTCGTCGGCCAGCGGCTCCCCCAGGCCAGCATCTCGGCCATCGAGCGCGCCTACGAAGGCGAGCACCGCCGCGAGTTCGACGCGCACGAGATCCTGGCCTTCGCGCTGGCCTTCGACCTACCGCTCGTCTGGTTCTTCCTCCCGCCACCGAAGGACCACCGCACGCTCCACCACACGACCAACACGGTGAGCGAGCTGTACGGCCTCCTCTTGGGACAAGACCGCCAGCTCGGGCCCGTCTACGACCGGCTCCGCCAGCTCGGCGTCGACGAGCCCACCGAGGCGGCCCGCACCGTTGAGGCCATCACCGGGAGTCCGAGCCCCGCCCGCCAGGCCAGTTACAGCGAACGGCGCAAGCAGATGCTCCTGGCCCTCCTCGACCGGTACGCCGATGGCGTAGACAACGCCGCTGAGGAGATCGGCGCTTTTTTCGACCACCTCCGCCAGGTCGGCGTCAGAGGCCTTGTCGCCGAACAGCTCGATGACTCGGACTATGTCGGGCTCCCTGAACCGCACCGCAGGACCAAGAAGTCCCCGGCACAAATTTGAGGGGCGCGGCGCCGACAAAGTTCATTCGGGGATCAGGAACCGCCCGATGGCGTCCGCCGCCGCCGTTTGCATCGACTCGATCACATGGCTGTAGCGGTCCAGCGTGATCTGGGTGGAGGCATGGCCGTGGCGTTCGCTCACCACTTTCGGGTGCACGCCGGCGAGCAGGGCGACCGTCGCCGCCGTATGCCTGAGGTCATGGAGGGTGATTTGCGGCAATCCCGCGCGGTCCTGCAGCGAGTGGAGGTCACGCGTCAACTGAGCCGCGTGGTACGGGTCACCTAGCTCATCGACAAAAACGTACTCGGGGACGGTCGGCTCACCACGCTTCTCGGCTTCCGCCGCCATGGCCGCCCGATGCCCGCGGAGGATATCTCGGGTCCCGCTGTCGAGGTGAAGGACCCTCTTGCCCGACCGGGTCTTGGGGTCGTACTCCACCACTAGGTGGCCGGCGGTCGTCCACGTGCTCCGCACCGCCAGCACCGGGGGGTCCCGGTCGAGCGTCACGTCTCGCCATCTCAGCCCAGCCAGCTCTGCCCTCCGCAGCCCGGTCGCCAACTCGAGGTGCCACATGGCCCGGAGGCAGTCACCCTCGGCGACCGACAAGAAGTGCCGCCACCTGGTCGGGCGTGTAGACCGGTCGCTCCTCGGTGTCCTGGCGGGGCTTGTCGATGGCCTCGGCCGGGTTACGTGCCATGTAACCCATCCGCACGGCGTAGCTGAGGGCGTTGTGGAGGACGCCATGGATGTTGTGTACTTGGGTCCCGGACAACGGCTTGCCGCCCTGACCGCCGGAGCTGCGCAGCTCGGAGTACAACTTCTGGATATCAGCCGGAGTGAGGCGGTCCAGCCGGGCAGGACCGATCCGGGGCACGACATAGGCCCGCATCAGCCAGCCGTAGTTGCTGAAGGTCGAGGCCTTGCGATTGGGGCGCACCGCCTCCAGCCACTCGGCCGCCAGCTCCGCCACTGTGCGCCGAGCCCCGTAACGCAGCTTTCCAGTGTCGATGTCCACCTTGGACTGTGCCAGGGCCCGGCGAGCTTCACGTTCGGTGGCGAAACCGCTGATCCGCTTTTGCCGGCGCTTGCCGTCTGTGCCGTGTCGGAGGGGGGACTTGAACCCCCACGGGATTGCTCCCACTAGCACCTCAAGC
>CAYZVQ010000095.1:14039-15285 GCA_964481925.1 uncultured Acidimicrobiaceae bacterium | reverse complement strand
TTCTCGATCGCCAACGACGTGGCCAAGTACTTCGCCATCATCCCGGCGCTCTTCGCTGCGACTTACCCCCAGCTCAACACGCTCAACGTCATGAAGCTGCACAGCCCGACCAGCGCCGTGCTCTCCGCCGTCATCTTCAACGCCCTGGTCATCGTCGCCCTCATCCCCCTAGCGCTGCGGGGTGTCAGGTTCCGGGCCACCGGCTCGGCTGCCATCCTGCGCCGCAACGTTTTCATCTACGGCGTCGGCGGGATCATCGCCCCCTTTGCCTTCATAAAGCTCATCGACCTGATCCTTACGGCGCTACACGCCTACTAATGGAGACCTGCTGATGCTCACCAACCTGCGCCGCACGTTCATCTCGATCCTCGTTTTCACAGCCTTCTTCGGCTTCGTCTACGCCCTGGCTGGCACCGGGGTAGCTCAGGTCTTGTTCCCGCACCAGGCCGACGGGTCCATAACCGCCGGTGGCTCGACGCTCATCGGCCAGAACTGGGCGGCGGCCAAGTGCCCCGGCCACCCGCTGGGCAGCTGCGTGTTCCACGGCCGCCCCGACGACACCGGCCCCTACGCCGCCGACCCGAAGGAGAAGGTCTCGGGCGGCGATAACCCGCTGGTGGCCAACGGCGTCAACGGCGAGTCGGGCGCCACCAACTTCGGTCCTCGCTCCAAGGTGCTCATGACCGACACTAAGGCGCTCATCGCCTACTGGAAGCGCTTGGGGGTCGATGACCCGACCACCGACCTGGTGACCACCTCGGGCAGTGGCCTGGACCCCGACATCACCCCGGCCGACGCCACCGTCCAGATCCCCATGGTCTCCAAGGCCACTGGCGTGTCGCCCTCGGCGCTTCTCCGGTTGATAGCCAAAGAGACCAACGGAGAGGAGCTTGGCTTCCTGGGGGGCAAGTACATCGGCGTGCTGCAGCTGAACGAAGGGCTGGCTAACCTCGAGCACCACTGAGCACACCACGGGCCGACTAGGACGCGGCTAATGTGGGCGGCCCAACATAAGCGGGTGTTCTGCTCGTGCCGCCCAACCCTCTTCTTGCTGGTTAGGGCAGATATGGATGGCGGAGCGCCAACCTACACGGCAGACAAGGAAAGTTGACATGAGCTCTCATCCCGCATCCACGAGGGGAAATTGGCACCCTCGCCTGAGCTCGTCTCGCGCCGGTCAGATGTCCTTCGCCCTGGCCATCGGCGCGCCGGCGGCGGCCGCCGCGGTGCTCGTGCCAGCTCGCGC
>CAYZVQ010000095.1:0-13939 GCA_964481925.1 uncultured Acidimicrobiaceae bacterium | reverse complement strand
CTGGTGGCCGAGGGCAGCGTGACCGACGAGGTCTTGGAAGCTATCTGCGACGCCCTGCTGCCGCTCCTGCACCTCGCGTCGTGCCGGTTCGAGGCCGGTGCTACGACAGTCGCGGCGCCGTATATCGCTCGTCCGGGATCCGTGAGCTACACCGCCTACCAGTGGGACGCAACTACCAAGGGACTGCCGGTGGGCCTTGTCGCGCTCCCCGTCCGTTCCCAGGACCGCCTTGTCGGGCAGTTCCGGTTGGAGGGACCCTTCCCAAGGGTACCCGTTTCAAGCCAGGCGCTTGCCGCGGCGGTCGTCTTGGCCGACCTTGCCGGCGTGGCCCTAGCCCGGCCGGGCCGTCAGCCGTCCCGTTCTCCGGCGGCCTCCGCTGGGCACGGGTAGCGCCTCGCCAGTCGCAAAGCTGACGCGTCACCCGACGAACAACGAGCAGAGCCCTCAAGTCGACGCGCCCTCGGACCGATGCTCCTATTCGCCACCTGGACCAGAAAGGCACCATGGCGTACCTACATACGGGGTGCCTCGTCCGTCGACTGATAACCAACGCCGGTTTAGCCTTCGACATAGGCGAGCACCAAGGTCAAGGCCGTTAGCGCCAGGTACCAGGCGGCAATGAGGAAGCCTTCGCCCGAGGGTTTGGCCAGCCCGATGAGAGCAGCGGGGACCAGGAGGCCGGCCAGCACGTTCAACGTGTTGCTGTTGAGGGCGGTGCTGAGAGCGGCCGCTCCTCTGCCCTTGCTGGCCAGGTAGACGGCGGCCACGGCGTTGGGCAAGCTCGTCACCGCGGCCAGGACGAGCCCACCGACCACGACATTGGCCACCGCGTAGTGCTGGCCGAGCGTCGACGCCCCCCGCTCCATCTCGATGCTGGCCACTACCACGACGACCAGGGCGGCGACGGCCACGAGGGCATCTTTTGGTCTTCCTCGTTGGGGGGTGGACCGAGACCACGAGCTCGAGCTCCTCCTCATCGATCGCCGAAGCCAATGTGGCGATCGCTAGGTGACCGACGAGCCGTCCCACCGCGAGCGCCCACTGCCGCGTTTGCGCGTTGGGCACCACGCGAACCCGCCCGCCCCCAGCGTTATCGGCTTCGCTCAAGTAGCTGATATTCGGGGAGGGCCGGGCGGACAGCCTTTTCGGTCGGCGGGCCTGTCACCGCTCCCGCCGCAGGATCGTCACCTCTCCCGCCGCGCCTGATTGGGCGGGACAGGTGGTCGACCCTGGACCGCCACTGCCCCGACATGGGTTCCCCGTGAAGGGGCCGCTTGGACAACTCGGTCCCGCCTGCCGATGGTGCCCGTTCGGCCAGGCCGTGCCGGGACGGTCAAGCCACCACTGCACCGGACGAGTGCTCGGTGGCCTCGGTGATACTGCCCGCCACGGTCACGACCCGGCCCAGGCCGACCAGCTGGAACACCCGGCTGATGGACGGCCTGGGTGAGCAGACGACGACGGTGCCCCCCAGCTCACGGATGCGCCTCGCAGCGCCGATCAGGGCGCCGATCCCAGCAGAATCGACAAAAGGTACGGCTGAGAGCTCGAAAACCACGAGCTTCTTGGTGGGCAACAAGCCAGCGACAGCGTCACGGAACTGTGGCGCACTGACCTGTTCGAGGTTGCCCTCCAGGTGACACACCAAGGCGGGGCCCACTTCTTCGCACCTTACGAGCACGACTGTCCCCCCCTCGGTCGGACCTTTCAGCCAGGTCCCAGAGCTATCGTGCGCCCCCACTGTGACGCCAAGCGCGAAACAGGCTAAGAGTTCGATAAGTCGAGCCAGCGACAAACTTTATTGAGAACAGTTGGGTGGTTCTTTTGTGCCGACAGATTACAAGGTACCGTCCAGGAAGCGAAGTGCCGCAGACCGTCGGCGGCTCAAGCGACCTGGGCCACGCCGGTGACGCGTTGACGGAGCTCAAGGATTCCCCCGCTGCATGGTCTGTTGCCAAGGGGGCACACCGAGGCGGGGCAAGTAGCCCTGGCTCAGTTCCGCCCTCGAGGCGGTGCCGGTAAGAACTCGAGGGCGGCTCTGTTACCCCAGGGGAAGCCAACCCGGGAGATGAGTTCGACTCGAGGCTCCGAGCCCCGCTAATCGAGGTAGAACGACCAGCCCTCCGGGGCGTTCCTCGGCGAGCTGCTCGACCACCTCGGCGATGCTTTTGTCTGGACATCGACGGAGGTCCTTCCCGGGCTTGGTGCTGGAGAGGTTGCCGGCGACCTCATTGGGCATTTCGCTGTTCGAGGTCGGACCGACGCGCCGGGTGACGCCAGCGATGCGCATGGCTCTGTTCTCCTAAGAAGCACCTGAACAAACAGCGCCGTCGGCCTTCGTGGACCTGAATACCTCTCACCCAAAGGTTATAAAGGAAGCGGCCCGGACGTACTTCGTAGGCTCGGGTCACAGGAAAAACCTCTTCTGCTGAGGGAGGTCCCGGTTTGGCTTCGGCCCCGCCGGGGCCTTTTTTCCGTGGCGAGCCGCACGCTCCGCCAGGCACCGGGCCCGTGCTACGCCGTTGACGCCTGCGGCCGGCACGCCTCGCCGCTCTTGCCCTGTGATCGGTGGGCGGTCCCATATTCCGCCTTGCGATTGGCTGGTTCGGAGCGACCGACCCTGGTTGTTGGGTTTGTGGCCGCGAGCTACTTGTTCGGCAGGAGACCGAGCCTCTGAGCGCCACCTTCACCAGGGGCCAACCGTCGAGAAGGTTGGTATGACGACCCCAGGCTCGGTGAAGAGGCTGGTCACGCGCGGGACGGGCCGGGGCGACCCCCTGAGCTCAACCGGCAAACGCCCTACTCAGGGCCCTGCGACCTTCTTGCACGGTGCCCTTGCCCGTCCCGAGCCCCAGACCCACGCTTTGCCAGTGCGTTGCCGCGCTCCAGGGCTCCTGGGACCTCGCCTCACCCCCGTCGGCCTATCGGTCCCTCTGCCGCGGGCCCGGCTCTCTCGCTCGCTCTGACTGTCAGTGGACATTGAGTCCTGGGCGCTGGCGGCTATGAGAACTGTGCGGCCAGCGTGGCTCCCGGGCTGGCCGCCGTAGCCCAGTGGGCAGCGACGAAGCGCTCGTACAGCTCCTCGTACGAGGGTCGTTCATCGAGCGGGCAATGGTCGCGCTCCGGAACTCCCTACGGTACGCCTGCCAGTTCCCCCAGGCAGGGATGGTGGGGTCAGGGGAGTGACTGGTTAGCAAAGTTCCTGGGCCTTCTCGCGGTGGTTCTCAGCCTCGTGTGTCAAAATTGGCACGAAGCCCAATTACCGGCACCGACGAAAGGTAGCCGACGTGCGTGCCCACTACGGCGAGACGGCCGGTGACGGAACCGAGGCGCGTCAGTTGACGTGGTCAGTGGATGTCAATACCGCTAAATGCCCAGAGCGAGCCAGCGAAAAGGGCCAACCCGACGAGCACGAGCCCACCTATTGGGCTCACAGACAGGCCACCGGCCAGCTGGCCGTGGCCGACCCGACCGGCCGACCGAGAACAGACAGGCGGACTTGGCTGGACGTACCCACGCAATGGCGGGGGCGAGAGAGCCGAGAAGGTACGAGCTTCTGTCTCCACCAGCACTGTTCCGCTCCTCGTTGTTCTTGGACAACCATGTCCCGGGTTGATTTGGCGTAGGCCAGCGTCAGCGGGTGAGGCTCAGCGTCCCGCACACCTCGCCAGCCCAGGCGAGCCCCTGCAGGTAGGCCCTCTCGATCTCGGCCGGTGCCGTCCCCGAACGCCGTTGGAAGCTCTCTGCCCCGACCTCCCAGGCCAGCACGTCGGCCAGGACATGGCCGAGGAGGCCCCTGTGCCCCAAGAGAGCGTCCTCCAGTTCCGCGCTCAGGGACAGGCCCTGGACAATCTCGGGGAGCGGGGCCTGGAGCAGCAGGTCGAGCGCCGATACCAGGCCGACGGTGTAGGCCGAGTCGGCCCTGCGCGTCCCCAGCGGTTCGGCCATCAGCTCGGCCATCCGGGCCCTGGTCATGGCGATACGGAGCCGTTCGTTGGAGCCTTCCTCGGCGCCGTCAAGCAGCATCAGGGTCACCCAGGCGCGCAGTCGGCGTTGGCCGAGCAGCACGACGGCGTCGCGCACCGAGCTCAGGCGACGGAACAACCCCTCCGAGGCACCGGCGCCCGCCACACGTAAGAAGCGGTAGCTGAGGGCCGCGTCGCCCTGGACGGTCCTTTCGATCTCTCCGGCGGAGGTGTCCGGGTCGCACAGTCTCTCGATGATGCGCAGGCACGTGAGCTTCCTCGGGCTGAGAGCCTGGCCCTCCACGACCTCAGGGCGGCTGAGCAGGTAGCCCTGGTAGAGGTCAAAGCCGAGCTCTTGGCACACCTTTAGTTGGTGGCGGGTCTCGACCTTTTCGGCCACCAGTTCCACGCCAAAGGCGCACCGGCGCTGGACGGCGTGCGCCAACTGCGCCGGCGTCAGGGCCAGGACGTCGAGCTTGACGATCGAGACCAGCTCCAGCAGTGGGTCGTCGTCGTCCTCCCAGACGTAGTCGTCCAGGGCCAGCGTGTAGCCGCTGTCGGCCAACCGTTGGCACCCGGCGACCACCTCGGGGCCCCGGCCCACCCCTTCGAGGACCTCGACCACCGTCTGGCCGGCCGGGAAAGGGAGCTCGCGCTCTCCGACGAGGAAAGCCCTGGTGGCGTTGACGAAGGCCAGTTTGTCCCCGACGAGGCTGCTCAGCCCGACGTCCAGGCCGGCACGCACCAGCACGTCGGCCGTCATCGCGTCCCCGTCCAGACCTGGGGACGTCGGGTCCCGGAACAACAGCTCGTAACCTCGCACGTCCAGCTTGGCGTCGAAGATGGGCTGGCGCCCGACCATGAACTGGCTCATCCGGTCTTTCTTAAGTGCATACTACAATTATCGTACGGTGCAGTCGATGTCCCTACCAAAAATGAAGGCCGGAGAAGCGACGGCAGCAGGCGACGAGCTGGTGGACGCCGTGCTCGGGGCGAGCCGGGCCCTGGTGGCGGTGGCCGCCCGCTCGCTGGTCAACGTGGCCGAGGACGTGACCCTGGCCCAGTACCGGGTGCTCGTCGAGCTGGCCGCCCGGGGCCCCCAGCGCCTGGCCGACCTGGCCGACGCGGTCAACGTCGACCCCTCGACTATGACCCGGATGGCCGACCGCCTGGTACGTAAAGGCCTGGTGTCCCGCCGGCGGGCCAGCACCGACCGGCGCACGGTGAAGGTCTCGCTGGCCTCGCCCGGGCGCCAGCTCGTCCTGGAGGTCACCCGCAAGCGCCGGGCCGAGCTGGCCGCCATCCTGTCCCGGCTCCCCGACCAGGACCGCCGCCCGGTGCTGGCTGCCCTGCGGGCTTTCGCCGACGCCGCCGGTGAGCTACGCGAGCACGAGTGGTCCCTCGGGTGGCGCCTGGACATGCGGTTGGTCGGCGCCGCGCAGGCCGATGACTGAGGACCTCGTAGGTCGGGCGGCGTCCGCTCAGGAGCTAGCCGTGCCTATCCCGGGCCGGAAATGGCAGGGGGACGGGAAGGCGGCCAAGACACCGGGCGCACTGGAAATGGAGAGGGACCTAGGCCTTCCTGAGGCCGTCCGGGATTACGCCGGGGGGGTATCGGGTTGAGCCTCCAGCACAGCGGCCGTAGGCACCCGGAACGCTTGTACGGAAATGGTCAGAGGGATCCTCTTGGGGCTTTGACGGTGTGGCTCAAAGACCTGGCCGCGCGGTTCAAAGCCGGCGAACGCCCCGATGTCATCATCGGGGCCTTCGGGGCCCACGCCGTTGAGTACGGGGACAACGACGAGGACGGCTACGGGCCCTACGCCGTGGTGAGGTTTTGTACCACCGAGGCCTACGACATGGGTTGGTTCACCGAGATCGAGGACGGTGCCTATGGGCGCCTGATGGGCTTTCGCATCTACTTCAACGAGATCGGGGATGCCTAACCCTGAGGAGCTGGAGGGCGTCCCGGCCAGGGCTCCTGTGCCGACCGGCCCGGCAGCTCCCGCCTCCCCCCCCACCCCGCGGACGACATCTGCTGCCTGGAGGGGCCGGGCACGCTCAGCGCTGTCGGCCTCGGGGGCGTGGCTGCGGGGCTCGCGCCTCGGGCTGGCGGTCATAGCCCTGGTGGTCGGCGCTGGTGCCGGCCTGGGGGCGGCCGGGTTCCGCTGGCTCATCTTCGCCTTTACCTGGCTGGCCACCGGGCACGACCAGTTCGGCCAGCAAGGCCGGGTGGCGAGCCTGCACCTGGCTTGGCTCGGGCCTTATTTCGTGCTCGTCGTGCCCGTCGTCGGTGGCCTGCTGTACGGCCCGCTCCTCCAACGCTTCGCCCCGGAGGCGCGGGGCCACGGGGTGCCCGAGGTCATGGTGGCCGTGGCCGAGAACGGCGGGCGCATCCGCCCGCCTGTGGCCCTGGTCAAGGCCCTGGCCTCGGCGTTGTGCATCGGCTCCGGCGGCTCGGTGGGGCGGGAGGGGCCCATCGTCCAGATCGGCTCGGCCCTTGCGTCCAGCCTGGGCCAGGCCGTGCGGGTCTCCGAGACCCGGTTGCGCATCATTGTGGCCTGCGGGGCGGCCGGGGGGATCGCCGCCACTTTCAATGCCCCTCTCACGGGCCTGTTCTTCGGCTTCGAGATCATCCTGCGGGAGTTCTCCTTAGACGCCTTGGTGGCCACCAGCCTGGCCGCGGTCAGCGCCGACCTGGTGAGCCGGGGTTTTTTCGGCTCCGCCCCCTTCTTCAGCGGCATCCCGCACGACCTGGTCGTCGCCCATGACTACACCTACCTGCTCGTGGCCCTGCTCGGGTTGGCCTCGGGCCTGGTCGGTTACGGCTTCAAGACCTTCCTGTACAAGCTCGAAGACGTCGCTGACCAGCTTTGGAAGGGGCGCCCGGAGTGGGCGCGGCCGGCCGTCGGCGGGATCGCCCTGGGCGCCTTGCTGCTGGCCCTGCCGGAGATGTACGGGGTGGGCTACCCGGTCATGGACAAGGCCATCGCCGGCCACATCGTGCTGTGGCTGTTGTTGGTGCTCGTGGTGGGCAAGGTGCTGGCCGCCAGCCTGACGCTCTCCATCGGGGGCTCGGGAGGGGTCTTCGCCCCCTCGCTGTTCACCGGGGCCATGGCCGGGATGGCCTTCGGCTCGGTGGTGGAGCACCTCTTCGGCCCCGGGGTGAGCTCGCCCGCCATCTTCGGCGTGGTGGCCATGGGGGCGGTCTTTGGCGCCGCCGCCCAGGCGCCCCTGACCGCCATCGCCAGTGTGGTGGAGATGACCGGCAATTTCACCCTCGTCCTGCCCGTGATGCTGGCTACCGCCATTGCCGCCGCGCTCTCCAAGCAGCTCAGCTACGGCAGCATCTACACCACCAAGCTGCTGCGCCGGGGCATCGACATCGAGCGGCCCAAGCCGGCCAGCGTCCTCAGCCTGCTCACCGTGGCCGATGTGATGAGGCCCGTGGTCGGGGCGGACGGGCGTCCCGTGCTGCTCGACCATCGCTCCGAGGCCACATCGGACGGCCAAGGCGAGGCCAACCTGTGGGAGAACGCCCCGGGCACGGTCACCGAGATCGGCCCGCCCCAAGGCCTCTTAGCCGACGAGGTCCTGTCCCAGGCTCTGCGCCAGCTCGCCCTCTACGGCAGGGACGGCCTGCCCGTGCTCGACGCCGACGGCCGTCACCTGCGGGGCTGGGTCACCCGCCGGGACGTACTGAGCGCTTTGGCCGAGCGGGTGAGCTCAGAGCCTGGGGAGGCGGAAGCGGGCACGCTGGCGACCGAGCTCAGTGCCAACAGTGCCCGCGTGCACCTGCCCACCAGCCCACTGGAGGGTTACGACGTGGTTGAGGTCACCATCGGGGCTAGCTCGCCCGCGCTCGGGGCTCGCCTCGGTCAGGTCGCCTGGCCGCCGGGGTGCATTGTCGTGGCCGTGACCGAAGGACGCGATGTCATCTCCCCCCGGCCGGACATCGAGCTACGGGTGGGCGAGCGGGTGGTCCTGCTCGCTCCGGCACGCCACCCGCCGAAGCCACACCGGGACCCGACCTAAGGAAAGAGGTCTGCTCCTTCGACCCGCACGAAACCTGGGTAGATGCTGTGCCACTGCCGGTATGCGCCGACTGTCGGCCGGGCGGCCCCGTGAGATGTGACTGGGTACAGGCATTTGGAGCCTCTCTTCTCGGCTGGAAAGAGGCGACGGAGCCTGCACCGGGTGACGGCGCGTGTCCGTCATGCAGGCGTCGCCTACTTCCGCCTGATCTAGGGCGACGTCGTTGCGGAACAGGAGATTTTCGAAGCGGCCGTCATCGGTCTGCACGTGCGGTGGGGGGTGCCATTGGCGGTAGCATGACGCTCGTCAGATGTGACTGTGGCCGTGAAGGCCCCTGGTCACGACATCGTTGCTCCAGACCCTGGCGACGCGAACACTGAGTGTCGTGTTCGGGACAGGCCCAGGAGGAAGGAGCGACGAAGATGCCAGCAGGTCTGATCGCGCCGCTTGACCCAGGCGCGGTGCGGCCACCGCCGGGCCCAAGCCGGTCACGGCGAGCCCGCCGTGACGCGGGGCACAGACACCAGGTCTGGCAACTTTCTTTTTGCGACCGGGGAGCTGGCTCGGGTCTTGGCCGAGGTGGTTCTGTGGTGACTGCCCGGTCCCGCCGAGCCGTCATGCGTGGTCCTGGCCCCGCGCCGAGTGACGGCCTGCTGCCTCGACCACCGACGCCTCTCACCGAGGCACTTGCCATTTCGCGGCTGTCAGACGACCGGAGGTTGAAGCTATGAACACGGGACCACTTTCCCCAGAACTGCTCCACAAGAAAGTTTTCGTTCCCTGGCGGCATCTCCAGCCATGTTGCGCCGACGACGCCGGGGTCGATCCATGAAGGTGGCGAACTGGGTTACTCGCTTAGCCATGCCTTCGGTGCCGCGTTCGACAACCCGGGCCTGGTGGTTGCCTGCGTGGTCGGCGACGGGGAAGCCGAGACCGGTCCTTTGGCCACGGCATGGCAGTCCACCAAGTTCTTGAGCCCCGCCACCGACGGCGCCGTGCTGCCGGTGCTGCACCTCAACGGCTACAAGATCAGCAACCCGACCGTCCTGGCCCGCATCGACCACGACGAGCTGGTACCTGCGGATGCCGGACTTCCCGGCGACCGGCGGATGGGGGCCAACCCTCACACCAACGGGGGCACTCTGCTGTGGGACCTCCCCCCGGACGCCAACTGCTTGTTGTCGGTCGTCGACCACTGCCTGCGCAGCCGGGACTACGTCAACGTCGTGGTGGCGGGCAAGCACGCACTGCCGCAGTGGTTGAGCATGGACGAAGCGGTCGTGCACTGCACCGAGGGGATCGGCATCTGGGACTGGGCCAGCAACGACCAAGGAGCCGAGCCGGATATCGTCATGGCCTGCTGCGGGGACACTCCCACGCTGGAGGTCCTGGCTGCCACCACCGCCTCGCCTACCGCCGCACCAACCACAACCTGCACGTGCGCGGTTACAAAGAAGAGGGCACCATCACGACCCCGTTCGACATGCGGGTGCAGAACGGCTTGGACCGTTTCCACCTGGTCCAAGACGTGGTCGACCGGCTCCCAGACCTGGGGTCAAAGGGCAGCTACCTCAAGCAGATGGTGCAGGACAAGCTGGTCGAGCACAAGGTCTACATCGACCAGTACGGCCAGGACATGGCGGAAGTCCGGGACTGGAAGTGGGGCGCGCCATGAGCCAGGTAGCCGGGGCCCAGGTAGCTCTGTACCCTCTGCGTTTCGAACCTATCTATGAGTACCGGCCTTGGGGTGGACGGCAGCTGGCCGGCCTGCTCACCAAGCCGCTGCCCGGCGACGGCCCGATCGGCGAGGCCTGGGTGCTGAGCGACCGCCAAGACCACCAGAGCCGTGTCGCCGATGGACCGCTCAAAGGCCAGGGTCTCGGCCAACTGCTGGACCAGTTCCCCCAGCACATGATGGGAGCGCTGGTCCCGTGGCCCCGCCGGTTCCCATTGCTGTTGAAGTTCCTCGACGCCCGGGGGCTGCTCTCGGTCCAGGTGCACGCTTCGGTCTTGCCGGTGTCGTCTGCGGGCAGGTAGCCCGTCTGGCGGTCCGAAGGGTTGGGCCGCGGGCGGCCAGCTCTACCAGCACCCGGTACTGGGCGAGGGTCACGTCCTCGGCCACGTGCATGAGCGAACGGGCGGCCACGGCGACCAGCGCCCGGCTTGCCCCGAGCACGGCGTCAACCAGCTCTTCGTCTGTACTTGCTTCCTCGGCGGCTTCGGTCTTTGGCGTAGGCAGCAATTGTATATTGCGATTGTTGCACTATGCAATGTTATGCACTCGCTGGTTCGAGAGGGGACCAACGACGTGCGGGGGAAAAGTGGCGCACGAGGCCCTGGTTGTACGGGGCAGGTGGGCGCTGACCACGGCGGGCGCGGTGGCAGCCGGGCTACGTCGTCCCCGGCTCCTTCACCCTCGACCTCGGGGGGCACACCCACCCCGCTGGGCCCGGCGTGCGGGGAACTGTCCGCCAGCGCGAGGTGGCCGCGAGAACGGTTGACGTCTCCTGGCTCGGCTCTTGCCCCAGGCCGTCTGGCTCAGGCTGGGTGGGTCCCGAGGCCGGCCAGCGCAGCCAGGATGTCGGCGACCTCGGTTCGAGCCGTGTAGTCGGGCTGCACGTCAACGAAGCGGACAGTGCGGTCCTTTTCGACGATGAGGACGGTGGGCCTGGGCAGCTCGGTGGAGCCCTCGGCGTTGACCAGGGCCAGGTCGAGCCCCAGCTTTCGTTGGGCTTCGAGGACCTCGTCGGCCTGCTCGAACGAGACGCCCACCTGCCGCGCCAGGCGGCTGGCCGGGTCGGACAGCACCGTAAAGCCGAGACCGATCTTCTCGGCCGTCGACAGCGACTGGTCGGGCGACTGGGGGCTGATGGCCACCAACCGAGCCCCGAACGCGGCCAGCTCGGGCAGCAGCTCCTGTTGGTAGGTGCGCAACGCCAGGTTGCAGTACGGGCACCACCCGCCCCGGTAGAACACGATGACCGCTGGGCCCGCCTCCACCAGCTGGTCGAGCGTGACCGCCACGTCGGTCGCGTCGCTCAAGGCGAACGGTCCCATCTTGTCGCCCACCTTGATCGTGGCCGCTGGGACTCCCTGGCCGAGCAAGTCCCGGATGCTGCGGTCGAACACCTCGACCACCTCGGCCGGCAGACGTTGGGCGGCGGCGGCTTTCAACTGCTCGGACTGTTCGCGAATAGTGACAGACATCAGACCTCCAAGTTCGTGACGGCAACCCGTGTAGTGGACCATACAGTCCACTCTGGTATCCCAGCAGGTGCTTACTGGACTGTCAAGTCCACAGGGGGGATACTGGGGCATGGCATCCCAGCCGAGCACCGAGAGGGGACGGCGGGCCCGACAGCGGATCGTGGCGACCGCGGCCGACGTCGTGGCCGAAAAAGGCGCCACCGGGGCTAGCCTGGACGATGTCGGGCGGCGCGCCGCCGCGTCGCGCAGCCAGCTCTACCACTACTTCGACAACAAGGCCGACTTGCTTCGCGCCGTGGCGGAGGCCACCAACCAAACCGTCCTCGACGGCCAAAGCGCCCTGTTCGCCGGCCTCGGCAGCTGGGACGGCCTGCAGCGATGGGCCGACACCCTCGTCGAGGTGCAACATGCGCGGGGCGGGCGGGGAGGTTGCCCCATCGCCAACCTCGTCGGCCAGCTCGGCGAGCGCGATGACGGTACCCGCATCGTGCTCGCCTCCGGCTTCGACCGCTGGGAGGCGCACATCCGGGACGGTCTCGCCGCCATGGTCGCTTCCGGCGAGCTCCGAGCCGGCACCGATATCGACTGGCTCGCCGCCTCCACCCTGGCCAGCCTCCAAGGCGGCCTCGTCCTCACCCAGGCTCGCCGTGATCCCCGAGCGCTCCGCCGGGCCCTCGACGGCGCTCTTGCCCTGATCGGCACCTACCGCCCGACCCGCTGACCCGCTCCGCGTCAGGAGAGCTTCGACAATCGACGCCGGCACTTGCTCCGTTGAGCCCCGCGGGTCAGTGTTGTCGGGCGACGACGGCGAGGGCCCGGGCAACTTGCACTGCCGCGGCTAGGGCGTCGATATCGAAGCTCCCATAGTGGCGGCGACCGTTCACGAAAAAGGTTGGAGTGCCAGTCACCCCGCTGAGGTCGGCGCCGTCGACGTCCTCGGCGATGTGGGCGGCGCCGGAGTGGTTCTTTAGGGCGCCGGCGAAAACCCCGACGTCGATCCCCACTGCCGCGGCGTGGCCCATGAGCTCGGCCGGCCCGAGCGCCTGTTGGTGCTCGAGCAGGCGGTCGTGCATCGCCCAAAAGGCCCCCTGTGCGGCCGCCGCCTCCGCCGCTTCGGCCGCCTGTTGAGCGTGGAGGTGGACGTCGTGGAGGGGCAGGTGCCGCCAGACGTAGCTGACGTCGCCGAAGTCTCGGAGCAGTTCGCGCACCACTGGTTCGGCCCGGCCGCAGTAGGGGCATTCGAAGTCGCCGTACTCGATGACGGTCACCAAGGCCTGCTCTGGCCCCCGGATGTGGTCACGTCCAGGCTCGACGGGGACCTGGAGGTCGATGATGGACGCCGAGGTGCCGAGCAGGGCGATGGCCCGTCGGCTCTTCGGCAACATGGAGGTGGCGCGGAAGATCAGCCAGGTGAAAAGGGACGCACACACGGCTGCAATGAGCACGCCCAGCTTGGCGTCCTGCAACTGTTCCCCCTTGAACGCCACGCTGGCGATCAGCAAAGAAACGGTGAAGCCGATCCCGGCGATAGTGCCCCCACCGCTCAGCGCCCCCCAACCAACGGGTGGCCCGGCCCGGCCGCCACCCAACCTGGAGACCAACCAGGTCGCCCCGATCACACCGAGGGGCTTGCCTAGCACCGAGCCGACCACGACCCCGAGGGTGACAGGGGAGGTCAATGCGTGGCCCAAAAAGCCGCCCCGCACCTCGATGCCGGCATTGGCCAGGGCGAACAACGGCACCACGAGGTAGCTGGTCCACGGGTGGAACTGCCTTTGCAGGCGCTCATTGGGCGAGATGGCAGACTCGATCCCCGCCCGCGCTGTCCGGGCCAGCTCGGGGGTCGGCTGTTCTCGGAACCGGCGGAACAGGTCGCTGGCCCGTTCCAGGTCGCCGCGGGCCGCCGGGGTGGCCGGGGTGAGCAGGCCCATGGCCAGGCCGACCACGATGGGGTCGACCCCCGACCGGGACAGCGCCAGCCACGCCGCCAAGCCGAGGGCGCCATAGAGCAGACCGCGGTGCACCCCTATCGCCACGGCCGCCACGATCCCCGCGAACACGGCAGCGGCGGCCAGGAGCGGCCATCCCTTGACACCGTTGGAATAGACCGTGGCGATCACCACCAGGGCCAGCACGTCGTCGACGATCGAGACCGTGAGCAGGAACACCCGCAGGCGGTCGGGGGCGCCCCGGGCGACGAGGGCGAGCATGCCGAGCGCAAAGGCAGTGTCCGTGGACATGGTGATGGCCCAGCCGTGGGCCGAGGCGCGCCCGGCGTTGAAGATAAGAAAGCCGGCGATGGGGACAACGGTCCCACCGATCCCGGCCACGAGAGGAAGGGCCACCCGGCGCCGGTCCCTCAGTTCGCCCATGTCGAACTCGCGGCGCACCTCCAGGCCGGCGATGAAGAAGAACAGCGTCATCAACCCGCTGTTCACCCAGTAACGCAGGTCGTCGGCCGGTCCTGCGCCACCGATCCGCACCGAAAGGGTCGTCTGCCACACGTGGGCGTACGAAGGGGCGTCCATGTTCGCCCAGGCCAGCGCGGCGAGCGCGGCGACCAGGACCACGGCGGCGCCGCCGGTCTCGGTGCGCAGGAAACGTCTGAGGGGGGTCTCGCGGGCTTGGCCCCAAGATGTCCGGCCTGCGCCGGTGGGCCCGTCCGTCTCGATGCTCATGAGCGAGCCATCTCCTCCGCAGAGATTACCGACGTGGCCGGGCCCGTCCCGGTT
>CAYZVQ010000094.1:5308-15287 GCA_964481925.1 uncultured Acidimicrobiaceae bacterium | reverse complement strand
GTCCGCGACCCAATCTCCGTGCTCCAAAAACCAGTTCTTCCCGTACCACCCGGCGTCGATGATGAGGTAGCGCACGCCCGTGCCCTGAAGACGGTCGGCAATGGCCACCACCGAGTCGTGGGTCACCGCGCCCCAGTTCGTACACCATTCGTTGAACATCACCGGGACGTCGGCTTCATTGCGGGGTTTGGCGTGCAAGGTCCGGCGCTGCCGCTCGACAAGGCGTTGTGAACATTCGTCGGCACCGCCGGCGACCACGGTAAGCAGCGCCGCAGGAGTGACAAAGACCTCGCCCGGGGCCAGCGTCTTGCGCCAGTGCCCTAGCTCGAGATCGGCGAGGCCCCCGGAGATAGCGAGAGCGTCGCCACGTCGGCACAGCTCGATCTGCCACGACCCGCTCCATGCGACCTGGGCTGCCCAGGTCACCCCGGCGGCCACGTCCTCGACGGCCACGAAGGGGGCGAACCCGCGCACCGGCATGGTCCCCACCTGCCCGAAGCGTTCGATAGTGGCTACGTTGTCGACCCAGGCGGGTTCAAGGTGCATGTCCTCCAACGTCTCGCTGACAAGTTTCGCTTCTAAGCTCCAAGCGCTGCGGAGCCGGTGTACCACCAGGTTCCCGGCACGGCCACGGCCGGGGAACGGCGACAGACCCGACAGGCAAAAGCTTGTCACCATGGTGAGATCCAAGGGCATGCTCGAAACGTTCTTCACAACGGTATGGGCCCGGACGGCGCGGTCGCCTGCGGTCCAGTCAGTGCGCTGGGTCACGGCCAGTAGCCCATCGGCTTGCAGGTCAGTCTCGACCCACACGCCCTCAGCTGATCCCTGTACGCGTTGGTCGACAAAGTGCAAGGCCGCCGTGGTCGAGCCGTTGAGCATGCTGCGGCCCTGGGTGCGGTCCCCTGGGCCCCTCTCGCCTAACAGCGCTATTTGTACTAATGGTTCGCCCTTGACCGACTGCTCCGGAGCGTCAACCGCTCGGTCCAGGGCCTCGCGGTGCGAAGCGGGCACCATGGCGAGCGTTATCCCGCCCGTGCTGGCCTCGCGCCGGAAGCCGAGAACGAGGTCACCACAGTCGATAAGGGAACGAAAAGCCATCTTCATGTCTCCTTAGGGGTCGGCTTGACAGCCCTGGTGTGACCGATCACAATAGTGCACTGTGATCGGTCACACCACCTCGACGCCAGGCTCGCCCACGGCGGGCGAGATGAGGCGGAGGTCGTCAGTGAGCATCCGAGACGTCGCCCGCTCCGCCGGCGTCTCCTACCAAACGGTGTCCCGGGTGATCAACGGGAGCCCGAAGGTCAAAGCGACAACCCGCCACGAGGTCCTCGAGGCCATAGCCCGGCTCGGCTTTCGTCCGAACCGCGCCGCCCGGGCACTGGCCGGTGGTCCCGTCCAATCGGTCACGGTCCTGGTGTCCAACACCCGCCTGTACGGCCCGGCGGCCGCCCTGGAAGGTATCGAGGAGTCGTCCCGAGCGGCCGGTCTGGCCATGGGCGTGCGCGTGATCGAGCCCGGTACCCCCGAGAGGGTGCGCGACATGGTGGAGCGGGCCATCGAGCCCGCCGGCTCCCTGCTGGTCGTCGCCTACGACCGGCCGGCCATCGCCGCGCTGAACGCCGTCCCGCCGGGTGTCCCCATGGCGGCGATCGTCGAGACCCCCTCGGGTGACGAGGGGGTGGGCAAGCCCTGGGTGTGGATCGACGACGGCAGATCGGCCCGGGACGCCACGCAATACCTATTGGGCCTGGGGCACCAAACCGTCCATTTCGTGTCGATACCGCTCTGGACAGATAACAGCAGCCAGCGGATGTCAGGGTGGCGCTCGGCCCTGGAGGAGGCCGGTGCCGCCGTGCCCGAACCGCTGGAAGGCGGCTGGGGCCCGGAGTCCGGCTATGAGCTGGGCCAGAAGCTGGCGCGGGACCCGGACGTTACGGCCGTGCTGTGCGGGAACGACGACCTCGCCATGGGCCTCATCCGGGCGATGAACGAGGTAGGCCGCCCGGTCCCCGCCAGCCTCAGCGTCGTGGGCATCGACGACATACCTCTCGCCCCGTTTTTCAGCCCACCGCTCACGACTGTTCGCCAGGACTTCAAGGTCCTGGGCCAGATGTGCTTCGCCCGGCTCATGTCAGTCTTGGACGGCACGAGCTGGGGAGGCCCGTCGCTGCTCCGCACCGAGCTGGTCGTCCGGGAGAGCGCCGCCCCGCCCCCGCCGCCTCCCTCTCGACCCAACCTTTCCCATCCTCCGGCTCGCAAAATGCGGACCCCACCAGACCCGAGAGGAGGTGTTTGAGCAACCACATCGGTCTACCGTCCCCCTAACGAGCTTGCCCTGTGCCTGCAGTTGGCGAAGGACCAGCTTTACGACGAGGGCCAGGCAGTTTGCAATCCGATATTCAGCAGGCGCATCTCCACAGAAAGAGAAGGTATAGCATGATCGCAATAATGAAGGACGACCGCCGGGCCGCCGGCAAGTCCAAGACGAGGAGCCGCGGGGCGCAGGCATTGGCCGCCGGTTGTGCCGTCCTGGTCCTCGTCATCCCTGGGACCGCCGGCGCGACGAACTTGCGCTCCGAGGCCAGCACCGTAAACCTCACGTGGGAGACGATGTGGTCAGGTCCCACCCTGTTGCTGCTCAAGCAGATGACCACGGCGTTCAATGCCAGCCACCCGGGAATTGTCGTCAGCGAGACCAACATCCCTAGCGCCACCGGGGACGCCAAGCTCCAGTCGCAGATCGCGGCCGGCGACCCGCCCAGCATTTTCACCGAGTGGAACCCGGTGATCGGCGAGTACGCCGCCGACGGGTCGATAATCTCAATGAACCCGTACCTGACGGGCGCCTTGAAGAGCTTCAGGAGCTGGGAGTACCCGCTCGCGGCGGCCACCGGCACTTTCAAGGGCCAGCTGGTAGGCGTCCCCATGTCGCTCAACTCGTGGGCGCTTTATTACAACAAGAGCATCTTGAAGGCCGCCGGCATCGCCTCCCCACCCACGACCCTGGCACAGCTCACCGCCGACCAGGCCAAGGAGTGGATCGTCAAGGGCGGCAAACTGGAGCAGATCGGGATGTACCCCGGTTCCAACGGCTTCGAGTTCTTTGCCACCTTCTTCGGTGCGCTCAACTGCTTCAACTCCGCCGGCCAGTACGACTATGCCAATACGACGACCTGCCCCGGCGCGACGAAGTTGATGGACTGGCTTGCGAGTTTCAAGCCTTACCCGTACGCGCAGGTCAACTCGATGAACGCGACCTACGGCGCTGTGGCCGGAGGCGATGACGACCCGTTCGTGGCCGGCAAGGAAGGCTTCAACATGGACGGGCCGTGGGAGGGCGCACAAAACATCCCCGACGCCAACCCGGCAATGGCAGGCAACTTCGGTGTCGTGCCTTTCCCCGGCACGGTCGCCGGGCCCAGCACCCTCGGGCAGGGCAACTTCAACATCATCCCCAAGGGTGCTGCTGACCCCGCGGCAGCGTTCGAGTTCATTACCTGGCTCGCCGGGTTCAACAACGTGAAGTTCACGGCCAACATTGACCCCCAGGGTGGCTGGGTGCCGGCCAGCCCGACGATCGCCGCCGCCCCCGCCTACCAGGCCTACGTGAAGAAGTTCCCGTGGATGTCGACGTACCTGGAGCAGATGTCGAGCAAGTACTCCCAGGCGCCCGCCCTGACGACGCACGAATCGCAGGCAGAGGCGGCCATGGTCACGGCCAGCAATGACGTCGAGAACGGGACGTACACGCCGGCCCAGGCGTTGACCTACATCGACACTCAGGCCAACAGCAACACGTAACCTGGTCTACTAGGCCAGCGAAGGACGGGGTGGAGGAAGACGTGAGCACGGCGCTGAAGTCACCGGAGGTCAAGGTGCCGAGGTCGGCATCAGAGATCTCCCGGGCGCTCCAACGCCGCCGGATAAGGATCGGGCTGCTTTTCGTAAGCCCGTGGATCCTTGGGTTCCTGGCGTTCTTCCTCTACCCGTTCTTCGCCACCCTTTTCTATAGTTTCACGAACTACACGGGCATTGGCCACGCCCACCTGGTCGGGTTTGCCAACTACTGGGCCCTGTTCCACGACAGCCTGTTCCGGACGTCACTGTTCAACACGCTTTATTACACCGCGGTGGAACTGCCCCTGTCCACGAGCGTCGCTCTCGGGTTAGCGTTGCTGCTGAACATGAACGTCCGGGGACAGCAGTTCTACCGCACGGTGTTTTATATCCCGTCTATCGTGCCCCTCGTCGCGTCGTGCATGATCTTTGTCTGGATATTCAACCCGACCAACGGGATAATGAACGCGTTGCTTTCCGACGTCCACCTCCCCTCGCCGGACTGGTTCTTCTCGATTGCCTGGTCAAAGCCCTCCTTCATCCTCCTGGGCCTCTGGGGCCTAGGCCAGCCGATGGTGATCTACCTGGCGGCCCTCCAGGGTGTCCCCAAGGACATGTACGAAGTGTGCGCCCTGGAAGGTGCAAACGCGTGGCAACGCTTCCGCTACGTCACCCTGCCCATGATCAGCCCGATCATCCTGTTCAACGGCGTACTGCAGCTGGTCCTGTGTGTCTCGTACTTCACTCAGGCCCAGGTCATCGAGAGCCAAGACGTCGGCGGTCCCGGCAGCTCGACATGGTTCTACGTCCAGTACCTGTACACCCAGGCGTTCCAGTTCTTGAAGTTCGGCTATTCCTCGGCCATGGGTTTCTTCTTGTTCATCATTACCGGCCTTATTACCGTGGTACTTTTCAAGTCGTCATCGAGGTGGGTTTATTATGCGGGCGACGACCGCTAGGCGACGGGCAGATGGCGGTCTTCTAGGATTCGGAACTGGAGTTCGACAGTGACGGCAACTCTAAAGGCGCCAGAGGAACAACGGGTTTTACCGTCTGTCCCCCCCTCGCGACGGCGCTGGACGCCTAAGAGGCTCGGGTCCAGCGCCACCAAGCATCTTGTGCTCCTCATCTTTACCGTGGTGTTCGGGTTCCCCCTGGTGTGGATGTTCCTGTCATCGCTCAAGTCCAACCCGCAGGCGTTGCAAAGCCCTGTCGTCTGGTGGCCGCACCCGTTCCTGTGGAGCAACTACCCGGATGTACTTTCTGCGGTGCCATTTTACAGGTTCTTCCTGAACACGCTCCTGTACGCGGCAATAACGATCGTGGGCGTGGGCATTTCTAGCAGCTTGGTGGCCTACGGGTTTTCGCGGTTGCGCTGGCGCGGGCGGGACACCCTCTTCTATGTGATGCTGAGCACGTTGCTCATACCTTTTTTTGCCACTTTGATCCCGCTGTTCGTGCTGTACAAGAAATTCCACATGGTGGGCTGGTACCTGCCCCTCGAAATACCGACCTTCTTTGGAAGTTCGGTGTTCAGCACGTTCCTACTGCGCCAGTTCTTCATGACGATCCCCGAAGCGCTGTCTGACGCGGCCCGCGTTGACGGGGCCAACGAGTTTTACATATACAGCCGGATCATCCTCCCCCTGGCGAAGCCAGCTATGGCGACCGTGGTCCTGTTCCAGTTCATATACTGCTGGAACGACTACATCGGCCCCCTGATCTACATCAACAACCAGGTGTGGTACCCCCTGTCGCTGGGGCTGGGCTTGATCCTGGGGACGTACTCGACCAACTGGCCGTGGGTGATGGCGGCGGCGGCGGCGGCGACAGCGCCGATCGTCGTACTTTTCTTCTTTGCCCAGCGGACCTTTATGGGTGGGATCGCCATACAGGGGACCGGGACCAAGGGATGACGAAAGCAGCAGAAAGCCCGCCGCTACTGGGTATTTTCCGGTCACGGGTCATGGCCGCCCTCAGTTCGCTGTTCAACCTCTTGGTGCTCAACCTCGTCTTTCTGGTTGTGTCCTTGCCGGTCGTGACGGTCCCGATCGCTGTGAACGGGGCGTGGACCGCGCTCGACCGGTGGCGGGCCGGCGGCGAAGATCGCGTAGCGCGGGAGTTCCTCATCGCGATCAGGTCGAGCCCGGTCCTGCGTACGACGCTCCTGGTGGGAGTACCGTTGGCGGTGACGGCGCTGACCGTGGAAGAAGTCCATTACTTCATCCGCGGCGACAGCATCGGAGACCGGATCTGCTTCGGTCTTGGGCTCGCCGCTTTCGTTATCGCGCTCACTTCGCTCGGTTATATCTTGCTTCTCGTGGCGCGTCGCTTTCAGGGCCAGGCTAGCGAGATCTGGTCGCTCGGCATCCGCCTGGCAGTGCGCAACCTGTTCGTCACCGGGCCCCTCTTCCTCGTCGAGATCGTGGTCGCTGCGCTGCTCGCCCTGCTCGACCCGCCATTACTGCTTATCGGGCTCCCGGTCGCTCTCTTCTGGATGATGCGTCTCACCGCGCAGTTCGGTCTGCGCCGGGCCGAGCGCGGGCAGAGCTTCGGAGGCACCTGGACCTCAGGAGCAAGCGGCCAAGGGGCGTAACCCAGCAGGTGACTTGACAGGGCTCATGCGACCGGCAAGAATCTTCTCAGGGATGTTACCGGTCACATAGGACCGGATGGCAGGGGGGGACGAGATGGCGTTGGGGGGCGAGCGCTTGCCTACGGTGAGCATCCGGGATGTGGCCGCTGCATCCGGTGTGTCTCACCAGACCGTCTCTCGCGTAATAAACGGGAGCCCGCGGGTGAAGGAATCGACGCGCCAAGTGGTTCTTCGCAGCGTTGCCAGCCTTGATTTCCACCCCAACCGGGCCGCTCGGGCCTTGGCCGGCGCGCCGGTGCAGTCTGTGACAGTGCTAACTGCGAACACGCGTCTTTACGGCTTTGCCGGGGCCCTGGAGGGCATCGAAGCGGCGGCTCGGGTCGCCGGGTTCACCGTCGGCGTGCGAGTGGTCGAGCCCGGCGCCCAAGCGGCCGACGATGCCGTCTCCCAGGCCGTCGAGCTTGGGGGGGCACTGATCGTTATTGCGTTGGAACAAAAGTCCATAGCCGCACTGCACGCGGTGCCGTCAGATTTCCCCTCAGCCGCCATAGTCGTTACCCCGACGGTCGACGAGGCCGTTGGTAAGCCGTGGGTGTGGATCGACGACCGAAAGGCAGCCACCGAGGCCACGAATTACCTTCTGGGCCTAGGCCACCGGACCGTTCACTACCTTTCGGTCCCGGCCTGGGCTGATACCAACCCGCGCCTAACGGGATGGCGGAGCGCCCTAGTAGACGCCGGCGCCCCTGTCCCAGAGCCCTTGTGTTGTAGTTGGGAACCACGGTCCGGTTTTGAAGCGGGCCAGGTACTGACTTCGGACCCGGACGTGACCGCGGTGTTATGCGGGAACGACGACATAGCCATCGGCGCCCTGCGGGCCATGCACCACGCCGGGCGCTCTGTCCCCGCCGACGTCAGCATCGTCGGGTTTGACGACATTCCCTTCGCTCTCTACTGCAGCCCATCTTTGACGACCGTCCGTCAGGACTTCGTGGCTCTAGGGCGGCTCTGCTTCGCCCGCCTGGTGTCACTTCTCGATCCCAGCTCGACCGACCAATGGCCCCCGTGCCCGGAGGCGAAGCTGATCATCCGGGAGAGCGCAGGTCCACCTCACAAGCGCCGTCGGCGAGGACCAGTCGCCAGCCGCCCGCGGCTTTTACCAGCGCCGTCTCGATAGGGCCTGCCCAGACCCGAGACGGACGCTCGCGGCGTGGCTACCCTATGCCTATGACCACCAGCCTATGCCTATGACCACCGGGACGAGTACCGACGCCCAGGAGAGAGCCGATCTCCTGGAGACCCTGACCCTCCACCGCTCCTTCCTGCGCCACACGGTCAGGGGGCTAACTGACGAGCAGGCCCGCCAGCGGACCACGGTCAGCGAGCTGTGCCTGGGCGGCTTGGTCAAGCACTTGACGGTGGTTGAGCGGAACTGGTCCAACTTCATCGTCAGCGGGCCGGGCGCCCTGGGCCGGGGGGACCAGGCCTCCACGGAGAAGCACACCGCCGGCTTCCGCATGGTCGAAGGGGAAACGTTGGCGGGGCTGCTGGCCGCTTACCAGGAGGCCGCCCGCCACACGGACGAGCTCGTAGCTTCTCTACCTTCCCTCGATGCTTCCCAGCCCCTACCTCCGGCTCCCTGGTTCGAGCCCGGTGCGCGCTGGTCTGCCCGCCGGGCGCTGCTGCACCTGCTGGCCGAGACGGCCCAGCACGCCGGCCACGCCGACATCATCCGGGAGTCCCTGGACGGGGCTAAGACGATGGGTTAGTGGCAGCCCGCGAGCAAGGCGCGTCCGTGGCCCCGGCACCCGAGGAACAGGTCCCGTAGGGGGCCCTCAGGTCGACACTATGACCCTGATGAAGCGGACGCTGGTCCTCCCCGTGTTCGCGTAGGCATAGGGCCGGTCCGTGGGTAGCCGGAGGTAACCGCCCGGAGCCAGGGAGAACCTGTCGTCGCCCACCTCGATCACGAGCCGCCCGCTCGAGACCAGGACCATCTCTTCGCTGCCGGGGGGGTCCGGTTCGGCCTCGTACCGGGAGCCGGCGACGAGCTCCCATTGCCACAGTTCGGTGGTCCCGGTGCCGGGCCTCGACGCCAGCAACCGGGCCGTGCTGCCCAGCCCGTCCTCCCAGACGGGTGCCACCTCCTCAGACGGCTTGGGTACCAGCGCCGCCACCGGCCGGGCCGCCACCAGGGAGACGAAATCAGTCCCGAGCGCATGGGCCAGTTTGTCCAGCGTCCCCAGGCTGGGGTTCACTTCGCCCGCTTCCAACAGTGCGATCATGCGTCGGCTCACACCCGAACGGGTGCTGAGCTCGTCCAGGGTGAGCTGATGTTCGAGACGAAGCCCTCGAACCCGGGCGCCGACGGCTTGAAAGAGCGACGACGGCGCCCGGCGCCCACTGTCACGTGGTGAAGGGGCCCGATCGGGTTGCACGTGCACATTCTCCCCCCGGACGGGCGCCGGTGGCGTCTAGTGCAATATACTGCACTAAGTGAAGCGGCGGGCCGTAGGGACGGTGAGGAAGGGTTGGTGAACAGGCTCCGGAGCGATCCCAAGGCGCTGGCGTTGGTACTGCTCCTGGCCGCGACGGCGGCGTGGGGCGCGACCTTCGTAGTTGTGAAGGGGGCCACCGCCCACAATTCGGTCCTCGGCTTCCTGGCCTGGCGCTTCCTCGTGGCGGGCGGGCTCCTGACCGTGGCCAGGCCGCGTTCGCTGCAGCGGCTCGGGCGAAAGGGCTGGGCCCAGGGCGTTGTCCTCGGCCTGGCTCTAGCCGGGGGATATGTGCTCCAGACGTACGGGCTGCGTTATACGTCGGCCGCTATTTCCGGCTTTCTGACCGGCCTGCAGGTTGTGTTCACCCCCCTGTTGGCATGGTTGCTCTTCCGCCACCGCCCGGCGGCTCGGGCGCTGGTGGCCACGATGCTCGCCATCGGGGGCTTGGCTGTTATGTCGCTGCACGGGATGACGTTGGGCCTCGGCGAGCTGCTGACCGTAGCCGCCGCCCTCCTGTTCGCCGGCCAGATCGTGGGGCTGGGTTTCTGGTCCTCGGCCCAGGACGCCTACGGCTTGGCCACTGTGCAGCTGCTCACGGTGGCGGCCTGCTGCTGGCTAGCCACCCTGCCCCAAGGCCCGCGCGCCCCGGCTCGGATCTCCGACTGGGTGGCGATAGTGGTCACAGCCGTGGTGGCGACGGCGATCGCCTTTGTCGTTCAGAGCTGGGCCCAGTCGCAACTGTCGACCGCCGGCGCGGCGGTGGTGCTGACGATGGAGCCGGTGTTCGCCGCCCTGGTGGCCTGGGGCGTCGGTGAGAAACTGGGCTGGTCGGTGCTCGTAGGTGGCGGACTGGTCGTCGTGGCGATGCTCGTCGTCGAGGTGGCGGGCGGGAGGTGGCCGACGTGGCCGCCACGACGTGCGCCGCGCCCTGTCCCCATGGCGCCTGTCCCCATGACGCCTGTCCCCATGACGCCTGTCCCCATGACGCCTGTCCCCATGACAACGGTCTCTGTCGACCAGTCGTAGGTTTGAGGGCGTGGCC
>CAYZVQ010000094.1:2044-5208 GCA_964481925.1 uncultured Acidimicrobiaceae bacterium | reverse complement strand
CCTGTCCCCATGACAACGGTCTCTGTCGACCAGTCGTAGGTTTGAGGGCGTGGCCCCGCCCTCAGCCCGCCCCCCTCGTGCTCGCCGGACAGGCGAGGACCGGATCCTGTCGCTGCCCAACGTCGTAACCAGCGCGCGACTGGTACTGGTGCCGATGTTCGTATGGCTTTTGGTCCAGCCCCACCACCGGGACTGGTTCGCGGCGGCGGTCCTGCTCGCCGCCCTCGGTTCTACGGACTGGGTGGACGGACAGCTGGCCCGCCGGCTCGACCAGGTGACCAACCTCGGGAAAATCCTCGACCCGACCGCCGACCGGGCCCTTCTCGCCACGTCCGTGATCGGCATCCTCGCCGTGGGAGCCCTGCCCACTCCGGTCGCCATACTGGCGCTGTCCCGGGAAGGCCTGGTGGCCGTGGCCGCCATCGGCCTGGCTCTGGCCGGGGCCAGGCGGATAGATGTGACGCTGATCGGCAAGGCCGGGACCTTCGGGCTGATGTGTGCTTTCCCGTTGTTCCTGGCCGCTCATTCGACGATCGGCTGGCACCGTACCGCTCTTGTGATGGCATGGGTGGCGGCGACCGCCGGCATCGTCCTGGGCTGGATCTCGGTTGTGCTCTACGTCCCGCTGGCCCGGGCGGCTCTGGTGAGCGGGCGGGCTACTCCCGTTTAACCCTTAACTCTCCGGCCGGCGGAAGTGCTTGCCCAGCGTGTCGACCTGGCCCTGGTAGTTCGAGCCGATGTCCCGGCCGTAGAGCTTGGCCGGCTCGCAGATCATGCGCTCGAAGGTCAGGCGGCACACCTGCTGGCCGTGCTCGATCATGAAGGGGACGTCGTGGGCGCGCACCTCCAGGGCGGCGCGCGAGCCCTTCAGCTCCCTGGCCGGGTCGTAGCCGAAACCGGGGTCGAAGAAACCGGCGTAATGGGTCCTCAGCTCACCGCTGGTGGGGTCGTAGGCCGTCATCTCGCAGGCGAGGCCCGGGGGCACACAAACCGCTTCCCGGGAGAGCAGCAGGTAGAACCGCTCCGGCCCGAGGACTACCCGGCCCTCTTCTTCGGCCAGGACCTCCTCCCAGAAATCCTCGGTGCGGTGGGACCCCGGCTTGGCCATGTCGAGGGCCAGGGTGTGCTCCTTGGCGCGGTAGCCGACGCGTTTTCCCGCCGTGCTGCCCAGGTCCAGGCTGAGGAACAGCCCTCCGCTCGTGGCCAGCTCGTCGTCGTGGGCCGGCCGGCCGTCGATGAAGAGGAGAGGGCCGCCGCGGTGCATGTCTCGTAGTTCCCCGTCGTCCAGGCCGCTGCGGCCCACCATCAGGCGGAGCTGGTTGAGGGCGAGGCCCTGGCGTACGCGCACGGCGAACGAGAGCGGCACGATCTCGACGTACAGCTGGCCGTGGTACCCGGGGGCGACCTCGTCGAAGCGGTAGCTGTAGTCGGTTATGACCCGGGTGAAGACGTCGAGCCTGCCTGTCGAGCTCTTCGGGTTGGCCTTGCCACGGACGAAGCCAGGTAGCGCCAGGGTCTCCGCCAGGGGCACCAGGTAGGCCCTACCGGTCTCGAGGACGGCCCCCTCCCGGCGCAGGTCGAGCTCGTCGACGACCAGGTTTTTCACCTTGTCCTGCACCTGCTTCTCGCCCGGCAAAAAACTGCAGCGGATCCGGTAGGCGCTTTCTCCCAGGCGTAGGTCCAGGCTGGCGGGCTGGACGTTGCCGGGCGGGATCCGCAGTTCGCCGGCGTCGACCCACCCCGCCCCGACGGCTTCCGATATCAGCTGGCTGGGGAGCACGCCCGAGACGGCCGCGCTGAGATCGGCGAGGCTGTTGAGCGTGACCATAGTCACGCCATGGTAGTGGGCCTGCGCTCGGGTAAGCCCTGGCGGCCCATTAGGGTGCGAGGGTGGCAACTGAGCAGCGCGGCGCCGGCCGGAGAGCCAATGTGACCCTGCTGAGCCGTGCCCTTCTGGCTGTGGTCATGGCCGGCCTCGTGGCCGTGATCGTCCGCCTGAGGGGCAGTGGGGGGACCCCGCCGCACCGGGGCGGCTGGCGCCAGCTGTCCGTGACCGACCTGGAGCCCATGGACCAGGCCTAGTGCGAGCCGTCCTCGTCGGTCTGGGCGCGGTAGGTGCCCGTAGCGCTCGCCAGTTGCTCTCCTCGAAATCGGTCAGCGAACTGGTCGTGCTGGCCCGCACGCCGGCCCTGGTCGAGGGCAGGGTGGCGGCTCTCGGTGCTACGGGCGTGGTCCGGCTCGAGCAGTTGAGGCCGGCCGCCTTCGCTCAGGCCCTGGCCGGTGCGGGGGTGGTACTGCTGGCCGGGCCCGGCCCGGGCGGCGAGCTGGCGGCCGCCAGCGTCAGGGCATCGGTACCGGTGGTGTCGGTGTCGGACGACCCGGCCGAGGTCCGTACCCTGCTCGAGCTCGATGGGGAAGCACGCCGACGGGGCGTCGCCGTGTCGGCTGGCGCCGGCATGGCCCCGGGGCTCTCCTGCCTGCTGGCGGCGTGGGCGGTGACAAAGCTGGACGAAGTAACCGAGGTGCACGTGGCCACGCTGGGCACGGGCGGGCCCGCCTGCGCCCGCCGGCGCCACGCCGCGCTCCGAGAGGTGCTCGACGAGTGGCGGGACGGGGCCTGGGCCCGGAAGGTGGCCGGTTCGGGCCGAGAGCTGGTTTGGTTCCCCGGCTACTCGGGCGCCGATTGCTATCGCGTCAACCGGCCGGACTCACTACTGCTGACCAGGGCTTTTCCCACGTTGCGAGCGGCCACCGCCCGGGCTGCGGCCTCCCGTCGGGACCGCTTCACCTCCCGCCTGCCCATGCTGCGGCCGCCGCATCCCGAGGGGACGGTGGGCGCCGTAAGGGTCGAGGTACGAGGGCGGCGCGCCGGCGAGGCGGAGGTGGTCATCCTGGGAGCGGCGGGCCGAGCCGCCCTTCTGGCCGGGACGGTGGCGGCCAGCGCCGCGGTGAGGGCGGCCACGGGCCGGCTCCGGCCCGGCGCGGGTGGCTTGGCGTCGTTGGTGAGCTCCCCGGGCGAGCTGCTCGCCGAGCTGTCGGAGCGCGGTGTGAACATCCTCACCTTTGAGGGCGGGGCCACGCCTGCGGCCTGGTAGGCCAGGGAATCGCCCAGGGACAGTCGGTCAGGGACAGTCGGTCAGGGACAGTCGGTCAGGGACAGTCGG
>CAYZVQ010000094.1:0-1944 GCA_964481925.1 uncultured Acidimicrobiaceae bacterium | reverse complement strand
CAGTCGGTCAGGGACAGTCGGTCAGGGACAGTCGGTCAGGGACAGTCGGTCAGGGACAGTCGGTCAGGGCTTGCGCCGGTGCTTCCAGCTGAACGGGTCGACCCAGCCCAGCCCGGCCAGTTCCCTGTTCACGACCATGAGGGCGGCCGTGGCTTCGAAGTCGTCGCTGCGCTGGCTTATGCGCCGTACCAGTTCAGCTCGGGTGTTTTCGAGCTTTTCCCGGTCCGCGACGGCCCCTGGCGCGGCTGCGGGTTGGGGCGGGGGCACGTCCGCCGAGAGTAGTCGATCAGGGTGGCCACGACGAAAGGCCGGCCCGATCGCGAGCCGGCCTTCTGACGGCGCCGATCAGGTCTTGGTCGTCCGCCGGCGGCCGAGGAACCTGACGAGCGGGTCGTACTTGACGTCGACCACGCGCTCCTTCATCGGGATGATGCCGTTGTCGGTGATCTTGATGTGCTCCGGGCAGACCTCGGTGCAGCACTTGGTGATGTTGCAGTAGCCGAGGCCCTGGGACTCCTGGAGCGCCTGCTTGCGGTCGACCCCGTCGTTGGGGTGCATGTCAAGCTCCGCGTAACGGATAAAGAAACGGGGGCCGGCGAAGTGGGGCTTGTTTTCCTCGTGGTCACGTATTACGTGGCAGGTGTCCTGGCACAACCAGCACTCGATGCACTTGCGGAACTCCTGCGAGCGCTCCACGTCTGGCTGGTACATGGTGAAAGGGGCCACCGGCTGGTCGGGCGAAGGGCTGAACGCCGGGACCTGGCGCGCCTTTTGGTAGTTGAAGGAGACATCCGTGACGAGGTCCTTAATGACCGGGAAGGTCCGCAGGGGGGTAACCGTTACCGCCTCGCCGGGGGCGAAGATCGACAGCCGGGTCATGCACATCAGCCGGGGTTTCCCGTTGACCTCGGCCGAACAGGACCCGCATTTGCCGGCCTTGCAGTTCCAGCGCACGGCCAGGTCGTTGGCCTGGGTCGCCTGAGCCTTGTGCACGGCGTCCAGCACGACTTGGCCTTCCTCTGCCGCTACCACGTACTCTTTCAGCCCGCCTCCGTCGGCGTCCCCACGCCATATGCGAAGCGTCAGGTCGTAGCTCAATGCTCTTCCTCCAACAGCTCGGCCAACTCGGGTGGCGGCTTCGGCAGGGATTGGCGCCGGAGCGACAAGGTGGCGCCGGCGTCCGCCCCCGAAGGCGCGGCCAGCTCGATCACCACGTTTTGAGCCCCCCAGTACGGGTCAGTCATGGGATAGTCGTCGCGGGTGTGGCCGCCCCGGCTCTCCTGGCGTTCCAGGGCGGCGATGGCCACGGCTTGGGAGACCAGCAGCATGTTGCGCAGGTCCAGGGCCAGGTGCCAGCCCGGGTTGTACTGGCGGTTGCCCTCGACGCTCACGTTGGCGGCCCGTTGCCTCAGCACCGCGATCCGCTCCAGGGCTTCGCGCAGCTCGTGCTCCACCCGGATTATCCCCACCAGGTCCTGCATCGTCTCCTGCAGTTCCTGGTGGATGGCGTACGGGTTTTCCCGAGCGGGGCCTGCTCGGAACGGGCTCAGGGCGTCTGCGGCGGCGTCAGCCACGTCGGCTTGTGAGGCCTGGGGACGGGCCGCTCCGAGCTCCTTCACGTAGGCGGCGGCGTAGTCGCCCGCCCGCTTGCCGAACACGATCAGGTCGGAGAGGGAATTGCCGCCCAGGCGGTTGGCCCCGTGCATGCCGCCCCCCACTTCACCGGCGGCGAACAGCCCGAGTACCAGGGAAGCCTGGCTGTCGGGGTCGACTTCGACGCCGCCCATGGCGTAATGGCATGTCGGGCCGATCTCCATGGGCTCTTTGGTTATGTCGACGTCGGCCAGCTCTTTGAACTGGTGGTACATCGACGGCAGGCGCCGCTGGATGAACTCGGGCGAGCGGCGGCTGGCGATGTCTAGGAACACCCCGCCGTGGGGCGAG
>CAYZVQ010000093.1:0-15313 GCA_964481925.1 uncultured Acidimicrobiaceae bacterium | reverse complement strand
CTCGGTGTTGCAGTCACCATCGAGTTCTCCGGCCCGCTGGCCGTGGCCCTGATCGGGTCGCGCCGCTGGCTGGACGGGCTGTGGGCCCTCGCCGCGGGGGGTGGGGTCGCCCTGCTGGCTACGGGCGCCGGACGTCACCTCGACCCCGCCGGCCTGGCCCTGGCCATGTTGGCCGGCACGTTTTGGGCTGCCTACATCCTGCTCAACAAGGAGACGGGTCGACGTTTCGATTCGCTCAACGGCCTCGCCTGGGCGATGACCGCAGGTGGGCTGGCGCTGCTCCCGGTCGGGGTGCTCAGCGCCGGGGCGGCACTGTTCCGGCCGGCCGTCCTCGGCCTGGGGGCCGTGGTCGCCGTGTTGGCGTCGGTCATCCCGTACAGCCTCGAACTGGCGGCCCTCCGGCGGGTTACCCCGCGGGCCTTCGGCGTGATGATGAGCCTCGACCCGGCGCTGGCGACGGCGGCGGGCTTCCTGGTCCTCGCCCAGCAACTCACGCTTCAAGAGTGGGTAGCCCTGGCTCTGGTCGTCGGGGCCAACGTGGGCAACACCTTGGCCGGTCGCCCTGGCGCGGTAGCCCTCGCGTCCTAGGTGGACCAGCCGCAGTTGTCCGACCTCGCCGGTGGTGCGTTAACCTACGCGGGGTTGGATTGGCAAGCGGCCGTCAGCTTCGAAAAGGGGGATCGCCGTGGGCGAAGGCGCAGGCACCAAAGCGGGCCCGGAGCCAGGGCCAGGACCTGACGACAGGGACGAGCTCCGTCCTCGCCCGTCATGGCTGGGGGCTCTCGGGCGGTCCGTGTACGGCCCGACACCACCCTCAGGGGCCGTACCTTGTCCGCGCACGAGCGCGCTCAGCGCCGACGAGGCCGGAGAGGTGGTGGCGATCATCTACCGAGGACGCTCGGAGCGGCACTCCGAGACCCTGCCTGAGCGGCTACAGACCCGGGACTGGGGGTCGGTCCTGGCTGTTGCCCAAGCGCTGGAGGAGCGCGCCACCGGGCAACGGGCCGGCTGGAAGATCGGCGCCGCGGCCGAGGAGATCCGTCGGGCCGAGGGCGTCCCCAGCCCTTCTCCCGGGCGAATTTACCGCCATACGGTGTTCGAGAGCCCGGCCGAACTCCCCTCAAAGCTGTTCATCAACTACCGCAACTGCGAGTGCGAGTTCGCCTTCGAGCTGGCCGTTGACTTCCCGGCCCGGGACAAGCCGTACACCGAGGCTGACGCAGCCGCGGGCGTCGAGGCCATGTACCCGGCTTTGGAACTGGGCGATACGGTGTTCCTCGATTGGTACGGCGCCAGTGCTTACTTCGGTTCGTGCATGGACAACGGCGGCGGAGCCGCCTTCGTGAAAGGGACAGCGGTTTCGGACTGGGCCTCGATGGACCTCCCGAACGCGGCCATGGACGTCTACCTGAACGGCTACTACGTCAAGTCAGGAAAGGGAGAGGCGGCGATGGGCCATCCTCTTACGAGCCTTACCTGGATGCTGAACTGGCTGCGTGAACGAGGGCGCAGTGCCGAGGCCGGCGAGTTCGTGAGCACCGGTACTTGCACCGGCCACCTCTTCGCCCTACCGGGCGACACCATCCTGGCCGACTTTGGGGACCTCGGCCGGGTCGAGGCTAAGTTCCTCCCGTGACGGCCCCCGACTCGCCGAGGCCCCTTGTCAGCACCTCCCCGGTGCGCATATCTATCGTCGGGACAGGCTCGCTCGGGTTGGCCTTTTCCGCCGCCCTGGCTCGCGCCGGCCATCTCGTGACGCTCATGGGACGTCCCGGGTCGGCGGGGGACTTGCTCGAGCGGGGCCACATCGAAGTCAGCGGCCGGCTCAACTTCAGTGTGCCGGTGGGCGCCGCCCCTGCCGGCCCGGGGCAGGTCGCGGTGGCCGAAGGGGCGAGGGACTTGACGTTCGCCGATGCTGTCCTGTTCACCACCAAGGGGCCGGACCTCCCGGCCGCGATCGAGGAGGTGGCCCGACACTGGCGTGGTCAGCACACGGAGCAGACGTTCGTTGCCGGCGCCCAGAACGGGGTGGTAAAGGACGAGCTCCTGGCAGAGGCGTTCGGCGCCCCCGCTGTCGTGGGCGCAGCCACGGTCCTCGGCAGCCGTCGCCTCTCGTGCGGCGCGGTCAACGTCTCGGGCCTCGGGACGACTTTTTTCGGTGAGTTCGACGCCCCCACTTCGGCGCGCACGGAGCGGGTGAGGGCCGCCTTCGTCGGCGCCGGACTTCCATGTGCCGTCGTGGCGGACGTCCGGGGCCTGCTCTGGGCCAAGTTCTGCAATGCGATCGGGGTGTTCGGGGTGTCGGCGGTGACAGGCCTTTCGTCCGGCGAGATCTTCGCTCGCCGTCCCCTCGCTCTGGCTTACCGCTCCCTGCTCGAGGAGGCCGCTTCCGTCGCCGCATCTGAGGGCGTCGAGATCGCCGACTTCCCCGACCTACCGATGAGGAGCTACCTCGATCCCGCTCCTGATGACTGGGCAACCGACATGGCCCGCCGGGCCCTGCCGGCAGGGGACGCCCCTCCGGGGTTTTCTTCCATGGTCCAGGACCTGGCCGCCGGTCGGCGGACCGAGATAGAAGAGACTTTCGGCGACCTCCTCCGGCGCGCTCGCGCTCAGGGGACCGAAGCCCCCCGGGCCGAGTTCGTCTACCGCTTGATCTCCGGCCTGGAGCCAAGTCCGAGCGGTCCTCGAGAGGCCCGTCGACCGTCTGTCGACGGGTAGCCCGCAGGCGTCCAAAAGCCGAACAACAACAGCCGAGGGAGACGAAAATGAAGATCGTCGAGGTAAAGACCGTGCGGGTCGAGGAGTACGCCGAGTTCATCGCCGTTGTCCTGCGGACCGACAGTGGCCTGGACGGCCTCGGGGAGACGTGCTTCGGACCGGAATCGGTGGAGGCCTACATACACGAATCGGTCGCCCCCCGGATCCTCGGGCAGGACCCCCTCACGATCGAGCGCCATGCCAAAAACCTGCCGTCGTTTTACGTGACCCACGGAGGGACGGGGGTTTCGACCCGGGCACACTCAGCGGTCGACATCGCCCTGTGGGACCTGCTCGGCAAGGTTTGCCACCAGCCCCTCTACCAGCTGCTCGGTGGCAAGGTACGTGAGAGCGCGCCCATCTACAACACCTGCGGCGGTTATCACTACGGCAAGGCGGAGGCGCGCCACCGGGGGACTAGCCGCCCGAGCGGTGCCGGTGGGGCCGGTGGGGGAGCAGTGCCACGAGGGCCGTACGAGGATCTTGACGCCTTCTTGCACCGCGCCGACGAGCTCGCCTCGAGCCTGCTCGACGAAGGGGTCACGGCTATGAAGATCTGGCCGTTCGACGAGGTGGCACGGGCCAACGGAGGTCAGTACATCTCGGCCGCAGAGCTGCGGAGCTGTCTCGAGCCCTTTGAGAAGGTACGCGGCTGCGTCGGTGACCGCATGGAGATCATGGTCGAGCTACACGGCCTGTGGGAGGCCGCGCCGGCGATCAAGATCTGCAGAGCCCTGGCCGAGTACTCGCCCTACTGGGTGGAGGACGCTATAAGGTTGGACAGCGGTGACGCGCTGGCTCGTTTGCGCGATGCGACGACAACGCAGTTCGCGTTCGGCGAAACTCTGGCCGGCCTGCACGCTTACAAGCGCCTGTTCGACACTGGCGCGGTAGACGTCGTCATGTTCGACTTCGGCTGGGGAGGCGGCATTTCCGAGAGCCGCCGGGTCGGCGCGCTGGCGGAGGCCTATGGGCTCCCGGTGGCGCCCCATGACTGCGTCGGCCCGGTGGCACTGGCTGTAGGAGCCCATTTCTGCGTGGCCACGGCCAACGCGCTCATCCAGGAGACCGTCCGCGCTTATTACACGGATTGGTACAACGAGATAGTCGTGGGCCTGCCGGTGATCGGCGGGGGACGGGTCACGCCACCGGCGATGCCTGGTCTCGGTGTCGAACTGAGGCCGGACCTCGCGTCGCGTCCGGACACTCATGTCCGGGTTTCATCGCTCGGTGCCGCCTGACCATCTAGGCCGCCTGACCGTGTAGGAGGAGCCCAGCGCGGTAGGGCCCACATCCGGTGGGAAAGTGCACTAAGCGCGCTCTTCAACCGGGCACCTCCGGGACCGGACGACACTTGTGGATGTGCCGGTCCCCACCAGCGCTGTCGGCCCTTGCGTCCTCTGAAGCAGGCGAGTATGGTCTTGTTAACAGTCGTAGTCTAGTATTGTTAACAATGCGAGTACGGTCTTGACGAGAGTCTGAGCAGGGGTCTACTTCGAAGGCTGTTGGGTGGGGCCGCCAATAACGGGCGGTGCAGCAAGAACGGCAGGAGAAGGGGGGAGCTTTTCAAATGCTCAGGGTCCGCGCTAGAGCCTCGGGTTTTGCCGACTGGAAGTGGAGATGGAGCGGCGAATATCCCGAGGGCTGTACGTATAAAAACACAGCCCACCGTTCGCCCTGACCAGCGGTAATGCCTGGGATGCCGTTCGCCGCCAAAGGTCCGGGCGGGTTTGTGCCTCGTGAGCCGGAATTCGTCATGCGCCGCGTCGTCGGTTACTGAGGTAAAGGTGCACGTCCACCGCGCCCGCGACTGGAGGCTATGTCCCGACCAGGCTGACGGAGGTGTGACCGCCAACTGGCCGGCTCGAGTCCCGGACCACGCTGTGGCCGCGCCGGTGCCCGGGATCATCCAGCAGGTTTTTCCTGACTACCACGGGGTCGCCTGGTACTGGTGTGAGCTGGCACCCGTGCCGGTCCCGACCGCTCATCGGGCGCTGCTCGGCTTTGAGTCGGTCGACTACGCGGCGAGGGTGTGGGTGAACGGCCACGAGGTCGGCTCTCACGAGGGCGACGGCGTGCCGTTCGTCCTCGACGCGACCGAATACCTCGTGCCCGAACAGGTGAACTTGCTCGCCGTGCGCGTCGTCAACCCGACGGGAGAGCCGATCGACGGTTTGACCCTTAGAGAGGTGCCACACGCCAACAAGACGCTACCAGGCGAGTTCCGGCCCGGATGGGCCTACAACTTCGGTGGGATTACCGGCGAGGTTGTGCTGCACGTCGAACCGGAGGTGCGTCTGGTCGAGGCCGTAGTCCGCTCGCAGCTCGCGACGGGTGTGATCAGTGTGGACGTCACCGTTTCGAACGCCATCACCCCGTCGGTCCCCGGCGCGGCCGGCCGGCAGATGCTCGTCAACGTACTTGTGAGCGAAGACCGCAGCGGGCTCCACGTCGCCCGTGCCAGCCGCCCCGTTATACCGGGCAGCTCGCCCGGGGACCACACCGTCGTCCGTGTCGAACTGCGAGTCCCGCCGGGCGAGGTGAGGCCCTGGGACATCGACGACCCGTTCCTTTACCTGGTCCGTGTTCGGCTCGAGCGGGAGGGCAGCGTCCCCTCTCAAGATGAAAGGGCCCTTCGCACTGGGTTTCGGGAGTTGCGTCTACGGGACGGCTGGTTCGAGCTGAACGGCCGGCGGATTTACCTGCGTTCCACGCACACCGGCAACCATTACCCGATCGGCCAGGTCGTGCCGCAGGATCCTGCACTGGTGCGCCAGGACCTGGTGTACGCGAAGGCCGCTGGGTTCAACACCGTCCGTTTCATTGCCGGGGTCGCCCGAGAGGACCAGCTCGACTTCTGCGACGAGATCGGGCTGATGGTGTACGAGGAGACGCGGGCGTCGTGGATGCTCGGCGATTCGCCTCGGATGGGCGAGCACTTCGACCGCTCGTTCGACGAGATGGTCCGGCGCGACCGCAACCACCCGAGCGTGGTCATCTGGGGCCTGCTCAACGAGACCTTCGATGGGCCGGTCTTCCGGCACGCTGTGGGGTACCTGCACAGGTTGCGAGAGCTCGACGGCACGCGGCTGGTCCTGCTTAGTAGCGGGCGCTGGGACGGTGACCTCTCCGTCGGCTCGATATGCAACCCGGACGAGACGACCTGGTGCCACGAGTGGGGTTCCGAGGCGGACGGAGCCGCGGCGGCGGAGGTGGGATGGGCGCACGACTTGGACCGTGCGGCCTATGTCCCCGGTGCCGGGGACGTGCACTTGTACCCCTACCTCCCCGAGTCGGCGGCCGCCAAGCAGTTGCTGCGAACGATGGGTTCCGGATCGAAACCGGTCTTCCTCTCCGAGTACGGTGTCGGCAGCCTGTTCGACGCCGTGACCGCGTTGGCGGAAGCGTCGCACCACCTTGCCTCGGCCGGCGCCACGGTGTCACAAATGGGCGAGCCTCCTGACGTCGGGTACATCCGGTCTATGGCGGAGCGCTTCCTTTCCGACTGGGAGCGGTTCGGGATGGACGAGATGTACTGCTTTCCCGAGGACGCGCTGGCGGACAGCGAGCTCAACCAGTCTCGGCACCGGGCTACCACCTTCGACCTGATCCGTGCCAACGGCAAGATCGCCGGTTACAACCTGACCGGCATGCTCGATCACGCTCTCACGGGCGAGGGACCGTGGACTTTTTGGCGCCGGTGGAAGCCGTCCGCGATGGAAACGACGGCCGCGGGATGGTCGCCGCTGCGTTGGTGCCTGGACTTGACGCCCGCGGTGAGCTTCCCGGGCGGAGACGTCGAGCTCGACCTCTCGCTCGCAAACGAGGACGTGCTCGCGCCGGGCCGGTACCCGGCGAGCGTCGCCGTCGTCGGGCCGGGGGGCTGGCGCTGGCAGCAGTCCGTCGAGGTTGCCATCGACGGCGGCCGCGGGCCGCTGGCGGTGCCGGTACTAACCGAGCGTGTGGCGGTTGGCAGCCTTCCGGGCCGCTACCGCTGCGCCGCCTCCCTTGGCAGTGTGGCGGCACCGGCGGCCGGCCGTGCCGCTATCGATGTGATCGCGCGTCCCGCGCCATTCACGCCCCGCCGCCCTGCCACCGCTCTTGGCTTCGCTGAGCCGGAGCTGGGCTGGATGGAGGCACATGGGCTCAACATCGTGCGCCGGGACGAAGCCCCCACTGACAGCGCCCTACTTATTGTCGGGCACGCGGGCAGGCTCGATGGTGGCGACTGGCGAACTGTGGCGGCCGTGGTCGACCGAGGGGCTACGGCAATAGTACTTAACCCCTGGGAGCTGATTGTGCCCGGGGAGACCTCCGCCACGCTGCCGTTCGCCACGGCGATCTCCTGCACTAGCTTTCGGGACTGGCTCTATCACAAGGAATGCTTCGCCCGCGGGCCCGCGCTCGTGGAGGGCTTGACAGAGCCAGGCCTCATGAACTGGCGCTACTACGGTGCAGTGCTCCCCCGTTATCTGTTGCAGGGAGACGCCGACGAAGTCGCCGCCTTCGCCGTCGCCATCGGCTTCCCCTGTCCAGGTGGGTACGTTTCGGGCCTGCTCGCCGCCCGTTTCCGCCTGGGGCAGGGGCGGGTCGTCGTCAGTACCTTCGACCTTCTGGCCCATCTCGGCTCTCTTGTCGTTGCCGACCAGATGATGGCCAACCTCCTGCGTTACGCCACGTCATGAGCCCAAGCCCAGCCGACGCCGGCTCGCAAACCACCCGCGACGCGCCACCCGCGCCAGCTCAAGAACGAGCTCGCCTCTGCTGGGCCGGGCGCACCGGTGCCGCTATGGCCCGTACATACTTACCCGTTTGCGTTCCTGTACCAATATCCCGGATCGGAATACAAGGTGATCATTAGCAGCTCTTCCGGCGCGCGCGCGGGTGTCGCCCTCAGGACCGCGCCCCCTCCGGGCAGCGCGCGTCCCCGGAGGCGTCGCATGTCGCGGACGCTCAAAGCATGGGCCTTTCTGGCCCCGACATTTATCTTTGTCGGCACCTTCTGCTACTGGCCCGCCATCCGGGCCCTCGAAGGCGCCTTCACGTCGTGGGACGGAGTATCAGCTCCGAAATGGATCGGGCTCAAGAACTTCTACCAGCTCTTCCATGACAGCGTCTTTTTGGGCTCCTTCCTCCATTTGCTCTGGTGGTCCCTCATCGGGATCCCGGTCGGTATGGGAGCGAGCCTGCTGGTGGCGCTCCTCATCTACCGCCTAGACAGTAAAAGGGCGCAGTATTGGTTCCGAGTGGCCTTCGCCCTTACCCTTTGCTTACCTGGTATAGTAGGCATCCTCACGTGGGAGAACTTCTACGAGATCGGCGGGGTAATCGACACTCTTCTCAGCGACGTGGGGCTGGGGCGGTTTGATACTGCGTGGTTGGCAAATCCCCACACCGCTCTGGGCGCGCTCATCTTCATGGGCTTTCCCTGGGTGGGTGCTTTCGCCATGCTCGTTTTCTACGCCGGCCTGCAGAGCATCCCGGGAGAAATCATTGACGCCGCTTCCGTCGATGGCATCTCATCCCTAAGGCGGGTCTGGCACGTGGAACTGCCCCTCATAAAGGGGCAGTTGAAGGTGATCCTCATCCTGTCCATCATCGGGATAACACAAAATCTTCTCCCGCCCCTGCTCCTTACCGGTGGAGGACCGGCTAACACCACCTGGGTACCAGTGCTGTACATGTACGAAAATGCCTTCCAGTACGCTCAGATGGGTTACGCCCTCTCTATCGCCTTTATACTGTTCGTGGTCTCATTGGTCCTGGCTCTCGTCACTATGCGGTACCTCCGTAGCGACAACGAGACGAGGAGGAGGGTTGCATGACTGGTCATAACCATGGTAACTGGGCGGTCCGGGTGCCCCATTATTTCGCCTTGACCGTCATCGGGGTACTTGCGCTTTTCCCTATGTGGTTCATGGCCGTCACGGGGCTGAAGAACGGGATCCAGTTAGAGCAGAACCCGTTCAGTCTGGCCATCGCCCAGCCGTTCGGGACATTTTACCGCCAGGCCTGGGACTACATAGATGGTGACATGCTGCGCACGGTCCTGATAACGGCCGCCAGCGTAGTGGGCATAACGGTCCTCGGGATGTTGAGCGCCTACGCGTTCGCACGTATGGAGTTCCTCGGGAGCACCGTATTGTTCTATGTAGTTTTCGGGCTCTTGTTGATACCCAGCTTCCTCACTCTCATACCCCTGTTCCTCGAGGTCAGAGGCATGGGCCTGATCGATAACCCGGCGGCTTTGATCTTGCCCTATATAGCCGGAGGGCAGGCCTTTGCCATCTTCGTGTTCCGCTCGTCCATACAAGGCATCCCCGAGGAGTTCTTCGAGGCGGCACGGATCGACGGCGCCACCCACCTCAGGATGCTGCTCCGCATTGCCGCGCCGTTGTCGCGGCCGATCATGATCGCCGTCGGGCTCCTCAACGTGACTGCGATATGGGGCGATTACGTCTTCCCGAGCCTCGTGCTGCCAGTCTCTCGCCAGACAGCAGCCATGGCGGTCGGTAACTTCCAGCCGCCGCCTTCGGTCCCTGACATCAATGTCGTCAATTTGCAGTTCGCTGCCTACACGATCGTTTCGGTACCCATAATACTGCTATTTATCTTTTTCATACGCTACTTTATCGCTGGATTGGCTACGGGTGCCGTGAAGATGTGAGCTCTCACCAGCTCATAATCAATGCAACAATAACTAAAGGAGGAACAGCTAGCATCATGACAGCAAATTCATCAACAACTAAAAGAACGAAACGGGCCACCAAGGCCTGGGGTTGCGCTATGAGTGCCGCCGTCCTGGCTGGTGGCGTGACGGCCACGCTGTCCAGCACGGCGAGCGCCACGGGCATACCCAACCTGACCTACAAGGGTACGATCTCGATGTTCGCCTCCACCTACACACCCCCGATCACTGGGGTCAAGCAGGCGCCGGGCACTATCGCGGACCCCGAGATGCAGGCCGCCGCGAACGCGTTCGAGAAAATGTACCCCGGGATCAAGATCGACTTCGTGCCGGGAGCCCGCGAGTTCGGGACCCCTACCTGGTATGTTTCCGAGGCAGCCGCCGGTAACCTGCCCGATGTTACTTGGGTGCCTGGTTATTATGTCAACGTAACCTTACCCACCGGTCTGTTCCAGGACTTGACGCCGGCGTTCAATCAACCCAACCCCTTCATCCCCGGTAACACGAAATGGATCAGCACGATGAACGCGGTTGCGTTGCGTGCGGATACCGTGCCCGGGAACACGCCGGGTACGAGCGGCATATACGTGGTGAACGGGGACTGGGGTGGCATCGGGTTTTATTACAATAAAAACCTGTTCCGTGAGGCGGGCATCACCGGCCCCCCGACGACATGGAACCAGCTCCAACAAGACTCCGTACAGATAGACGTGCGCCTGGCCTCAAAGCACATTTACGCCGGTGCGGCGATCGCACCGTACATGTACAACTGGCTCGCGCATATTCTCGGGGCAAACTACCTGGGTTTGGGCAAGATGTCAACGATATTCAAGATCCCTGCTCCCTACGCCGCCGCCTATCAGTCGTATTTCTACGCCAATGATGGCGACTGGTTGAACCCTGCAAAGAACCCAGCGCTGACCACTTGGTTCCCATTAGGCAAGGCGCTCATGGACACCTGGGCCCCCAAGGACGTAGACGTCCCCTTCACCAGCGGTGCCTCGGTGGACGGTAGCACGTTCTTCCTGGGCCAGCAGGTGGCGTACGTGTTCATCAACGGGTACGCCATCCCGAGGGAAGTGGCCTCTCTTCCGAAGTCCCAGCAGTTCCCGGTCGGGTATTTTGAGCTCACGAGCTTGAAGGGGACCTCGCCCTATGCGACGGATCTGTCGACATGGCAGGACAACGGGGGGCCGACCCAGAGCTTCCAATACGGCATTGCGTCGTCCAAATCCGATAGGTCGATGACCCCAGCGAAAACCCAGGCCGCCACGGCGTGGCTGCAGTTCATCTCGTCGCCGAAGTGGAACTCGCTGATCGTAAACGCCGAGGGTAACGACCTACCGATCATCCAGGGCGCGACGGCATCGCCGCAATTGCAGCCGATCCTGACCCAGTTGAACTCGGAGTCGAAGTATTACTACCCCATGGCCCTCTTCGACAGCTTGACGTCGTCCTCCTTCCAGACAATCGATGGCCTCTACCTCGAGTACGTAGACGGTTATATCTCGTTGGGGACGGCCTTGTCGGAGTACGACACCGATGCTGCGTCGATCATCAGCGCCTACAACGCCCAGCATCCCCAGCTCGTGGCGGAGACGGTCGCCTACGAGAACAAGGTGCTCGGGATCAAGTAGTACCTACGTAGTAGCTGTATTGCCGGTCAGGCCGGTGTTGGTTTCGCGGGTAACGGGGGGACGGGTCTTGCCGAGCGTCCCCCCGCTTACTCCGTCCAGGAGGGCTCTTGGATGTTTAATGGCCCACCCCGGCACTACCCACTGAGCAATAACCCCGGCGAGCGGCGTACGCGGCACGCATTGCTCTGGCGAGGAACTTGTAGTAGCCGGTCTCGGGCAGAAGGGCAGTGAACATTGCGGAACCATGCACATGGCCGAGGAACCGCCGTTGCACGGTGACTATGCCGGCCTCGACGAGGCGTCGGGCGTATGCCTCGGCCTCGTCGCGGTGGGGGTCGAACTCCATGGTCACCACGAGCGCGGGCGGTAGCCCACAAAGGTCGGGGGAAAAAAGAGGCGATACGTAAGGGTGCCGGGGGTCGACCATGCCGCCGAGGTAGTGCTCGCGTTGAGTTCGCATCCCCGCCCGGCTCAGCAGATAGCCTTCGGCGAACTCCTCGACGGACGGTTGGCTTCCCGTGAGGTCGGTCACTGCCACCGAAAGGACTTGCAGGGAGATCTCGGGCCCTCGCCGGTCCCGGGCCATCAGTGCGACAACAGCAGCCAGGTTAGCTCCCGCCGACTCGCCTCCGATCGAGATCATGGCGGGCTCGCCGCCGAGCTCGGAGGCGTGCTCTGCCACCCAGCAGAGCGCCGCGTAGCAGTCCTCGGCGGGGATAGGGAACCGGTGCTCGGGGGCGAGCCGGTAGCCGACAGAAACGACAAGGGCACCCGATGCCACGCAGATCTCCCGGCATGAGATGTCGGATCCCTCTATGCTGCCCAGCCAGAAACCTCCCCCATGCAGGTAAACGTGCACCGGGAACGGCCCTTTCCCTTCGGGCCGGTAGCACCTGAGCGGGATCTCGGCACCTTCCACCGGTACTTGCGAGTCCAAGGTCGCGGCGGGCTCGGGCCCCGGCCGGTAGTAGGCGTCGCGAAGGCGCTGCTGGAACTCGGTGGACCGAGCGCGCGCCTCGCTCACTGGCAACTCCAGGCGAGGCCTTGCGGCGTCTATCTCTAACACTGCCACGAGGCGCGGGTCGAGAGTCATCGCGTAGTAATTGTAGGCAGCACTGGATGATCTCGAGGTCATCGCGCCCCGGGAGGCCGGGGAAGGGCGTTGCCGGCAAGGTCTGGTACCAGAACCGGGGCCGGCAGCCTGAGTTTCCCGCGTTGACCGCTGAGAGTGGTGACCATGGTCTGAGGCAAGGAACGGCTATCAGGGCGGGGACCCTAAAAGCAGCAGCCGGCGCGCCCCAGAGCGTATTATAGTCGGTGTCGACGGGTTAGCTCTGTCGTTTTAGAGAGGCTGACGTGACCGATCTTCAGGTTGACGGCCCCGTGATCGGTCCAGCGCGCCGACGTGTCCTGGCGGACGAGGTCGCCGATGCAATTCGCAATGCAATATTCGCTGGTCAGATCGATCTTGGGCAACGGCTGGTCGAGGAAGAAATGGCGTCCAGTCTGAACGTTAGCCGCGGCCCGGTGCGTGAGGCACTGGTACTTCTGGCACAGGAAGGCCTCGTGTGCATGGAACGCCACCGGGGGGCGACAGTGGCGCAGCTGGACCTCAGGGGTGTCCACGAGATTTACAGTCTGCGCACGTCGCTGGAACGTCTGGCGGCCGAGTGCATTTGCTGTCGTGCCTCCGCGGAGGACTTCGGGCGCATCGCCGCTGTCCTAGAGCGGTTCGACCAGCTGCCTCGCCCGTTGACGCGTTCTAGTGTGGCTGGCCTTGACCTGGCTTTCCACGATGCCGTTTTCCTAGCGGCTCACCATGAGCGGCTCTACCGGGCATGGCTTTCGCTGCGCTCGCAGATCTTCCTTTATTTGGTGCACCGAGGAGCGTTGCGTCAGGATTTTGGGCAGTCGTGGCTCAAAGAGCATGAAGATCTCCTCGAGGTGCTGGTGCGTCGTAAACGGGGCCCGGCGCTCAAGCTCGTGGAGGACCATATCGAGGGCCCTTATCAGCGCGTCCTCCAAGCCAATCGTGATCCCTCAGCGCCATGACAGGGCTCGTCGACCACGCTGGCGGAGACATTCAAAGCCGACATAAATTGCCATAGGGTCACGGTGAAGAGCACGTCGGCGAGCGTACTGGCGGAGCTGCTCTCGCCTCACTGAACGCCAGGCCGCCGATCACGGCACCCGCGACTGCCTCGGACGGGAACCGATCGACGGAGCACGTCTGTGTCGGAGTAAGCTGTTTATTGTAGACAAGAATACAAGAGCGCCGGCTCGACAGGGTGGCGCCTAAGGAGGAGGGTCATCACGTGCGCTTGGCCACAGTGAGCTACGAGGGCCGGTCTCACGCCGCCCGGGTGGAGGACGACCACGTCGACTTGTTGCCGGTGGCGGACGTCGGAGCCTTGCTGGCCGCCCCGGGCGGATTGGAGGGAGCGCGTGGCGCGACGGCGACGGCGCACGTCCCCAAGGATGCCGTGCGCACCCAGACGCTTGTGCCCCGTCCGCCCAAGGTGCTGTGCATCGGGCAGAACTATCTTAAACATATCGAGGAGACCGGCTCGACACGGCCCGACTATCCCACGGTGTTCGCTAAGTTCGCCCGGGCTCTGATCGGCGACGGTGACGCCATCATGCTGCCGTCGATCTCCACTCGAGTGGATTGGGAAGTAGAGCTCGTCATCGTCATCGGCCGAGAGGTACGCGATGCCACCACCGAAGAGGCGGCGGCGGCGATCGGCGGTTTCACTGTCGGCAACGACATCTCCGCTCGCGACCTTCAGGGCCGGACCTCACAGTGGTTGCAGGGAAAGACGTGCGAGTCGACCACGCCGGTCGGGCCGTGCATGACGACCAGCGACGTCACGGGCGTCGAGCCCGACCTGGCCATCAGCTGTGCTGTCGATGGAGTGGTGCGACAACAATCGCGGACCTCCGATTTGCTGTTCAAACCGGTGGCGCTGGTGGAGTACCTCAGCCGTATCCTCACCCTCGACCCGGGCGACCTCATCTTCACCGGTACCCCGGGCGGGGTCGGCCAAGGCATGTCGCCCCCCGTGTTCCTCCACGAGGGGCAGACGGTTACGTCCTCCGTCGAAAGCATCGGCCGCCTCGTCAACCCTTGTCGCGCCGCGTGACATGGGCGCCTAGCGGGGAACCGGTTGCGCAGCGTGCCGCGGCTGTACAATAGCTGGTCCTTACGGGTAGCGATGCATCCTTAGAGAGGCTGACGTGACCGATCTCGTCGTTGGGGGGCCCATGGTCGGTCCGGCGCGTCGGCGCGTGCTGGCGGACGAGGTGGCGGACGCAATTCGGAATGCCATTTTTGCCGGCCGGATCGATCTCGGGCAGCGGCTCGTCGAGGAAGAGCTGGCATCCATGTTGAACGTCAGCCGCGGGCCCGTGCGCGAGGCGCTGGTGGTACTTTCCCAGGAGGGGCTCGTCCATATGGAGCGCCACCGGGGGGCGACGGTGGCGCAGCTGGGTCTCGATGAGGTCCACGAAATTTACACCCTGCGCATGGCGCTCGAACGTCTCGCCGCCGAGTGTATTTGCCGTCAGGCCACGAACGCCGACTTCGACTGCATCGCCGCCGTGCTTCAGCAGTTCGACAAGCTGCCGCGACCTCTAACGCGGTCCAAGGTAGCCGGGCTCGACGTTGCTTTCCATGACGCCATTTTCCAGGCGGCTCACCACGAGCGACTTTACCGTGCGTGGCTCTCGCTGCGCTCGCAGATTTTCCTCTACTTAGTGTTCCGTGGAGCGCTACGTCACGACTTCGCACAGTCGTGGTTGAAAGATCATGAGGATCTCCTCGAGGTGTTGACGCGCCGTAAGCGGGCCCCGGCCGTGAAGCTTGTAGAAGCCCATATCGAGGGCACTTACCAGCGCGTCCTCCAAGCAAATCGAGAGCCCCCCGACGAGCTCTGACCCCGCGCGTTTATAGCAAAGCTTCCCGCACCAGCACGGCGCGGACGGCAGCGACCTCTTCGGCGTCCAGTGGGATTTGCGGGAGGCCCATGGCATTGTGAGCGATCACGCCACGGAGCATGAGCGCCGTCTTAAAACCGCCGAGACCCGAAGAGCTTGGGCCCTTCTTGAGCGGGTTGGCACAGTTGGTGATGTCGAAGAGCCCGACCAGCCTTTCTTGGATCTCCCGGGCCTTGGCCCAGTCACCCGACCGGCAGCTCTCGTACAGGGCGACGAAACCATGAGGGTCGAC
>CAYZVQ010000092.1:1743-15340 GCA_964481925.1 uncultured Acidimicrobiaceae bacterium | reverse complement strand
TCGCGGCCTATTTCACCAGCCGTTACGGCGAGCGCATAGCCCATGACATCGGGATAGACCCCCGCCTCCACCCCGTCGACATGAACGGGGTCCGGGCCGCCGTCGGCGTCGGCGAAGACGTCGAGGCCCTCACCTACCGGGACCTCCAGGCGCGCAGGGAACTGATACGACGGCGCATGGAGGAGCACCGGCGCCGGGCCGAGCGCCCGACGCGCCGGCCCGGGGCCCGGGGCAGCTAAGGCTCGCTCGCGCCGCCACCGGTCCCCGGACCTGCGGATGAACCGGCCGGAGGCTGTCAACGGGTACCCTGGATAGTGGCGAGCGCTTGTGAGCCGCCCGCACGGCCTCTCGAGCGCCCCGCTCCCACCCGCTATGGAACACGAGGAAAATGCGACGCGCTGACATCCGCAACGTGGCGATCATCGCTCATGTCGACCACGGCAAGACCACCCTGGTCGATGCCATGCTCCGCCAGTCCGGGGCCTTCCGGGCCAATGAAGAGGTGGCGGACCGGGTAATGGACTCGACCGACCTCGAACGTGAGAAGGGCATCACGATCCTGGCCAAGAACACGGCCGTCCCGTACGGGGACCTCATCGTCAATATCGTCGACACGCCCGGTCACGCCGACTTCGGGGGCGAGGTGGAGCGGGCCCTCACCATGGTGGACGGCGTCCTGCTCCTGGTGGACGCCAGCGAGGGGCCCCTGCCCCAGACCCGTTTCGTGTTGCGCAAGTCCCTCGAGTCCCACCTGCCGGTGCTGGTCGTCATCAACAAGGTGGACCGCTCCGATGCCCGCCCGGCCGAGGTGCTCGATGCCGTCTACGACCTCTTCATCGACCTCGGGGCGCTCGAGCACCAGATCGAGTTCCCCGTCGTCTACTGCAACGCCCGCACCGGCCAGGCCGCCCTTTCGGCCGAAGAAGTGCCGGACGCCCCCGGCCTCAAGGTCCTGTTCGAGCTGCTCGTGGAGTACATCCCGGCGCCTGAGTACACAGAGGGCCACCCGTTCCAGGCGCTCGTATGCAACCTCGACGCCTCTCCCTACGTGGGCCGGCTGGCCATCTGCCGGGTCCACCAGGGCTGGGTGCACAAGGGCGACACGGTGGCCTGGTGCCAGTCCGGGCCCGGGGGCGAGGTCCAAAGGGTGCGCATCGCCGAGCTCTACCTGACCGAGGCCCTTCAGCGCGTCGACGCCGGTCCCCGGGGGGCCGGGCCGGGCGACATCATGGCCGTGGCCGGGATACCCGAGATCATGATCGGCGACACCTTGGCCGACGCCACCGACCCGACTCCCCTACCTGGCGTCACGGTGGACGAGCCCGCCATATCCATGACCATCGGGATCAACACCTCCCCCCTGGCCGGCACGGAAGGGACCAAGGTCACGGCCCGACTGGTCAAGGGCCGCCTTGACACCGAACTCGTAGGCAACGTGTCGATAAGGGTGCTGCCCACGGACCGGCCCGACACCTGGGAGGTCCAGGGCCGGGGCGAGCTCGCCCTGGCCGTACTGGTCGAGCTGATGCGCCGGGAGGGCTTCGAGCTCACCGTGGGCAAGCCCCAGGTCCTCACCAAGCTTGTCGACGGCAAGGTGTACGAGCCCGTCGAGCGGGTGTCCCTGGACATCCCCGACGAGCACCTCGGTACCGTCACCCAGTTGCTGGCGGGCCGGAAGGGGCGCATGCAGCACATCGTCGCCCACGGTTCGGGCTGGGCCCGCACCGACTGGCTCGTCCCCTCGCGCGCTCTCATCGGTCTGCGCTCGCAGCTGCTGACCGAGACCAAAGGGACGGCGCAACTGCACCACGTCCTTGACGGCTGGGAACCGTGGTGCGGGGAGATCAGGACCCGCCAAAACGGCTCCTTGGTGGCCGACCGCCGGGGCAAGGTCGCCGCCTACGCCCTGATCAACCTGCAAGAACGCGGCACCCTGTTCGTGGGCCCGGGCACCGAGGTGTACGAGGGCATGGTGGTGGGCGAGAACGCCCGCCGCGAGGACATGGACATCAACCCGACCAAGGAGCGCAAGCTCACCAACATGCGCTCTTCGACGTCCGAGGAGCTCGTGCGCCTGACACCTCACCGCGCCCTTTCCTTGGAACAGGCACTCGAGTTCCTGCGTGAGGACGAGTGCGCCGAGGTCACGCCCCAGTCGGTGCGACTGCGCAAAGTGCAGCTGTCCCAGCCCGACCGTGCCCGCGTCCGCGCCCGGGCGCGCGACCAGGAGGCTTCACTGGCCGGCGACTAATACCGCCTTTTCCGCCACCTGCCCGGCTGGCACCTACACCCGACTAGTTGAGCGAGGGGTCGGGCGGGTAGGCCGCAGTCACCGCCAGCGCCCCACCCTGGCGCCGCAACACCCGCTTCCACAGCAACGACGGCTCGTCACTGAAGACGTCGGCGTCCTCGGCGTCGAGCGCCCACCAGGCCCCGGCGGCCAGCTCCTCGTCCAGCTGGCCGGCCCCCCACCCGGCGTACCCGGCGAAGATGCGCAGCTCTTCCAGCCACGGCGCCATGGACGTGGGGTCGCCCTCCAAGTCGACCGTGCCCAAGGTGCCCTGGAGCGGGAGGTAACCGGTATTGGGCACCGAGACCTCCGAGCGCACCCGCGCCAGGCAGATGGTCCCCTGCGAGACGGGACCGCCCACGAACACCACGGCCGGTTCGGAGGCCAGCTCCTCCCACTCGGGCAGGGGCGCCGCCAGGGGGGTGATGGTCGGCCGGTTGAGCACGAGGCCCAGAGCACCCTGGTCGCCATGGGCCAGGACGAGGACGACCGTGCGGTTGAAGTTGGGGTCGATCAGGTCGGTCTTGGCCACCAGCAATTTGCCTTGAAGGTCCACCGGCAGATCAGCCATTGGTCTCACTATTCCTCGGGTACGTTCTAAACATGCGCGCCGTCACTGTTGTCCCGTTGAAGGCCAACACCGTAGATCTGACCGAGCTTCCCGAACCGCCCCTCGAAGACGGCCCGGTGCTCGTGAAGACCAGGGAGATAGGAGTATGCGGGACTGACATCGAGATAATCGCCGGCGACTACGGTTGGGCGCCGCCCGGCTCTGACCGCCTGGCTCTCGGCCACGAGTCCCTTGGCGAAGTCCTGGAGGCTCCCGAAGGTTCGGGCTTCGTCCCCGGGGACTTCGTCGTCGGGATCGTGCGCCGGCCCGATCCCGAGCCCTGCCTGAACTGCGCGATCGGACAGTGGGACATGTGCCGTAACGGCAATTACACGGAGTGGGGCATTAAACAGCACCATGGCTATGCCCGGGAACGATATCGCATTACGCCCGATTTCCTGGTCAAGGTGGCACCCGCCCTGGGCGACCTCGGGGTCTTGTTGGAGCCGACGACGGTGGTGGCGAAGGCTTGGGACCACATCGAACGCATCGGCGCCCGGGCCAAATGGGAGCCGCATACCGTGCTGGTCACCGGGGCCGGCCCGATCGGCCTGCTGGCGGCCTTGCTCGGCGTACAGAAAGGCATGGAGGTGCACGTGCTCGACCAGGTCACCACGGGCCTCAAACCCGACCTCGTCGCCGCCCTGGGCGCCACCTACCACCACGGCGACATCGCCTCCACCGGCTGCGTCCCCGACATAGTGCTCGAGTGCACCGGGGTCGGCCAGCTCGTTTTCGACGCTATGGACGCCATGGCCCCCAACGCTGTCCTGTGCCTCACGGGCGTTTCCTCCAAGGGTCGTTCTCTCGGCATTGACGCCGGTGAACTTAACCGCCACATGGTCCTCGAGAACGACGTGGTCTTCGGCTCGGTCAACGCCAACCGCTCCCATTACGAGGCCGGTGCCCAGGCGCTGGCCCAGGCCGACGCGGCCTGGCTGGGGCGCCTCATCTCCCGGCGCGTCCCCCTCCAGAGCTGGAAAGAGGCCTACCAGCACCAGCCCGAGGACGTGAAGGTCGTCCTCGAGTTCGCCCGATAGCGCAAGCGTCCTCGCCCGCCGTCGGGGCGCCTCGGGCACCGTCAGGGACCGAAGCGGTAGCGGTCGCCCGCCGAGACGCCACTGCGCCCGGCCGCCGCGATGACGACGACGTCGACGCTCCCGGCGGCGTGGGCGGGGGCCAGGACTTTCAGGCGCACCGGGGACCCGACAGCAAAGCTCACGGCCGCGGTGGTCCCGAAGTCGACGGCCGAGACCCCCACGAAGCCCTGGCCCGTGACGACCACCCAGTTGCCTCCGCCGGTGGGCCCGTGGCCAGGGCTGACGCCGCTCACGGCAGGCGTCTCCACCACCGCCGCCATAGGCCCGGGGACAACTGGGCCCGGCACGGTCCGGCTCGGCAACGCACGGCGGGGCACGAGAGGGGCGCCGCTGGTGGCGCCGGGAGAAAAGCGGTCCGGCCCGGCGTGGCGAGCCACCCCGGCGGGCACGCCCCCGCCTTTCCCACCCGACGGTCCGTTCCTGACGGCGGCGGGCGGAACAGAAAGACCGAGGCGTGCCACCGTCGGGCCCGCCGCCCTGGCCGCGACGGTGGCGCCGGGCCTATCGGGGCTGTGGACAAGCTGGGGGACCACGATGGCGGCCAGCACAGCGATGGTGGCCGCCACTCCGGCACCGGGCACGATGCGCTTCCAGCGCCCGGTGCGCCGGGCGTGGCCAGGACGCCGGAGGCTGCTCTCGAGCCGGTCACGGACCTCGGGCGACAGGGGCCTGGGGGCCGAGTTCGCGGAGATGTCCAGCAGGGACCTTTCCAACCGGGCCCGCAGCACCGGGGACAGGGGCCGGGGCCGGTCCGACCCGGCGAGCAGCTCCTCGGGACCACCCCGGTCGCGATCTTCAGGCACCTTGTCCCCCCAGCTCCCGGCGTAGCCCGTCGCGCCCTCGCTGGAGCAAGGACTGGACCTGGACACGGCTGCGCTTGACCACGGCGGCGATGTCCTGCACGGGCATGTCCTCCAGGTACTTCATGACCAGGACCTGGCGCTGCAAGGCGGGCAGGCGGCCCAGCGCCCTCACCACCTCGTCCTGGCGCTCGACCAGTTCGGCGGTCCCGGCAACTTCGTCGCTCTCCCTGGCGTCGTCCACGACCCGCAGGGACCGCCGGGCCACTTCGGCCCTTCTCTCCGACTCGTAGTAACGGCCCAAGCGGTGCCGGGCGATAGCGCACATCCACGTGGAGGCGGAGGCGTCGCCCCTGAAGTTGGAGGCGCCCTTGACGGCCTCCATCAAGGTCTCCTGTAGGAGATCCTCGGCGGCGCCCTCGTCGCCGCCGACCCGGGCGTAGACGAACCCGTAGACGATGGGCGCCACCTCATCGAGCAACCAGCGCAGCGCGTCATGGTCACCGGCCGCCGCCGCCACCAGCAATTCGGGTTCCTGCTCCCGAACACCGGCCCGGCGGGCCCCGTCGGCGTCAGGTTCGTCGCCGAGCGCGTCGGCCACAGCCTCGTGACCACTGGGCCCCGGGCCATCGGCTCGTCGCCACTTCGTGGCCCATCCGCGGTGGACGGCCGGTCTCGGTATCACGGTCTCGGTATCACGGTCTCGGTATCACGGTCTCGGTATCACGATGAAGCGTCCTGGTAGCCCAGCCACGCCACCTGAGAAAGCGAGCTGAGGTCGTTTACCATCACGCCCTGTTCGGAAAGGGTGTAGAGATCCCCGCCCACGACGACCTCCCGCTCGATCTCAGGGTAGCCGTCCTGTTCGCTCCCCGGCTGGCTCAAAGTCCCGACCTGTTCCAACGTGCCCGACGGGCTCACCGACCAGACGTCGGCCACGCTCGACGGTCCCGAGCCCGAGTAGTTGTCGACCGGCATTACCAGCAGATTGTCCTGCGGCCACCACAACAGGGCGTGCGGGTCGTACTCGGCCGCTGAACCAGCGCCGTCGCCCAGTTGCTGGCGTGACACGAGAGAAGGCTGGGACGCGTCGGCCACGTTGAACACCTCGACCTGCAGGCCCTGCGTGCGCAACTGCTGGTCCACAGATTGGCCGACCCCTAAGAGCAGGCCGGCGCCCAGGGGCTGGAGCAACGACGAGTACCCCGACAGCGAGACCTGGCCGGCCAGCACAGGTTGTTCGGGGTTGCCCAGGTCCAGCACGTAAAGCGGGTCGGTCTGGTCGAAGGTGACCACGTAGGCAAGGTCGCCCATGAAGCGCACGGCATAGATCTTCTCGCCTTCTCCCAGGCCGTGCAGCGACCCCACCGTCACCAGGGCACCGTCCTGGGGCTGCAGGACGCTGACCATGTTGTCCGATAGCTGGGCCGGGACAGCCTCCCCGTCCACCGGCGCCGGCGTGGGTTCGCCCACCGTCGTCGCCACCCTCAGGTAACCGTCGAGCTCGGACATGGCGTACTGGCCGATCAGTGTCCCCGGCACGCTCCCCGAGCCCAGGTACCGAGGCGCCTCCGGGTCGGATATGTCGAACCCGTAGATGTCGGTGCTAGCACTGCCGGTGCTGGCGGTGCTGGCGGTGCTGGTGCCGGGAGTGCCGCCCGGCCCCGCCGTGGCTGCGGGCAGCATCGGGCACGCCTCCCCGGGAAGGGGCGGGCAGACGGGGCCCACCGGGCCCACCACGTAGGGCCAGGCCGTGGTGGCGACGAAGACCTGAGTGGCGCTGGCATAGACGTTTTCGGCGTTCCCTAACACCGTTACCTCGTTGCCCGGGGAATTGGTGGCCGGGTCGAAGGAAACGACTGACAACGTCCCCAGGCCCGAACTGATGACGGTGTGGTACGTGCCGGCGCACGAAGCCGTCCTGGCCACCGCGGACGACGATGAGCCCGTCGGACGGACGATTTCTGAAGGCAGCCAGTCGGAAGCCTTCGAGGACTCGATGACAGCTTTGTTGGCCGCGGTGGCGGCTTTTTGCGCCGCGGCCGTGGCGCTCACGGGGTAGAACCAATGCAGCCGAGGCTGATCGGTGAGAGCCAGCACCACTTGCCCATCTATGAGCCGGGCCCCCTGTAGTTCGCCCTGGAACGAGAACGTCCGTTGCACCATCGGGTTATCGGGGTCGGCGACGTTCACCACAATTATGTCGGTAGAGGTCTGGGTGCCCTGGAACATCTGCCCCACCACGACGACGTCCTGGCCGACCAGGAACAAGCCATCGGCGCTGGCCAGCTGCGGGAGGGCCAGGAAGCCCTCCAACCGCGGCACCGGCCCGCTCACGTCGACAACCTGAGCACCGAGAGGCTGCTGGCGCAGCACCACCATTATCTGACCGTTGGTCTTGACCATGTCGGGCTCGTCGACGCCCGCCTCCTGGTCGTTGGTCGTCGAATACCCCGGTTGCCCCGTCGCGCTCGACGCCGGGACAGGGGCGGCGCTCGACGGCGCGGCGTCCTGGGCCACCGTCGACACCGGCGCGGCCTGGAGAGCGGCGCTGCCCGCCGGGAGCAGGGCAGTCGGAGCGAGCGCCCGGGCCACGTCCACGCCCAACAAGGTCGGGTAATCCCCCGCAGTCCCAGGGAGGCCGTACGGCCCTACTTCTTCCAACGCCTCGGCCTTCACCTGCCGGAGCATTTGCGCGCAACTCGCGTACGAGACCAGGTCCGCCCCCGTCAGCCGTACCGGGTGGCCGGTGCCGGCCCCGGCCGCGCCACCCAATCGACCAGACGCCAATCGACCAGACGCCAATCGACCAGACGCCAACTGCCCAGACGCCAATTGCCCGGGCGCCTCGAAGCCGAGCCCGACTAGGCACGTGGCCGCCAACAGGCCGGCCACGGACGACTTGACCCTGGGACGCCTCATGGCCCCCACCTCCCTTTGAGCCTTTAGTGCCGCGGCGGGACGCTATTCAATCGGCCGTCCTGCTCCGCGTCCGTGGCGGGCCCACGACCTACGCTCCGACAGGGAGGGCGCCTTGCCGCCTAAGAGACCCCGAACCGATGGAGGCACGATGACCAACACGGACACTTTCGAGCCTGAGGTAGTTGCCACGACGACACCTCCCGAGAGGCTTTCGCTGTTCCAGCGTGCTGCCGACAGGGTCTCCTACGCCATGGGCACGCCACTGAACATCGGGATATGGATCGTCATAGTGGTCGGCTGGACATTGCTCTTCGCTCTTCACATAGTCAATGCCAGCGGCACTTTCCTTCCTGCCTGGTTCACCAGTACCGGGTACAACTTCCCTCTCAACCTGGTCACGACCGTGGCCGAGCTATACATCGGCTTCCTGGTCGGCGCGTCCTCCAACCGGTCGGAGCGCAACCTCGAGGCGACGCTGGCGCGCATCATTGGCCAGGACGCGCAGATCAGCTCGGTGGAGGCCAAGCTGTCGGACGCCCTGAAACAGAACATGCTCCTCACCTCGGAGATCCATGCGCTGACCAAGCTCATACACGAGAGGGTCTGCGTCGGGACGACCGGGCCCTAATAAACCAAGCCGGCTGACGGGCCGCAAGCGACCTCGACCGACCGAGGAGTTGGCCCTTGACATCGCCCCGTGCGCTAGGACTATTATAGTTCGATATGGACGCTTTACGCGCAGAAACGAACATTCTCGTCACCGAGGTGAACAGTCAGCCGGACTGTTGGCGCCGCTCCGCCCAGGTCGCGGCGGCCGGCGGCTTGCCCGAGCACGGCAGCCGGGTCGCCCTGGTGGGCTGTGGCACCTCGCGGTACGTCGCCGAGGCGGTGGCAGCGTGGCGAGAGAGCGTCGGGCTGGGCGAGAGCGATGCCTTCGCCGCCTCGGAGATGCCTCACGGGCGCGCCTACGACTTCGTCGTCGTCATCTCTCGTTCGGGGACTACCACGGAGATCCTCCGGGTCATCGAAGAGACGCCATCGGGCACGGCGGTGCTGGCCATCACCGGCTCTGAGTCGACGCCCGTGGCCAGGGCGGCGGCCCACAACATCTCGCTGCCCTTCTCCGACGAGCAAGCGGTGGTCCAGACCCGTTTCGCCACCAGCGTGTGCGCGCTGTGGCGCGCCCACTTCGGCCACGACGTCGAGCAGCTGGCCAAGTTGGCCGAGCACAGCTTGGCCGCCCCTCTGCCCGTTCGGCTCAGCAACTACCGCCAATTCGTGTTCCTGGGCCGAGGGGCCGGCGTCGGCCTGGCCAACGAGGCGGCGCTCAAGCTGCGGGAGGCGTCACTGTCCTGGTCCGAGGCATACCCGGCGATGGAGCTGCGCCACGGCCCTATCAGCCTGCTCGAAGCCCACAGCCTGGTCTGGTCGCTCAGCGAACTGCCGGAGGGCCTCGACCAGGAGGTGCAGGCCAGTGGGGCCACCCTCGAGCTGCCCTCTCCCGGTGGGGACCCCTTGGCCGAGCTCGTCCGGGCCCAACGTGCGGCGATCGCCCTGGCGCAGGCCAAGGGCATCGACCCGAGCCAACCGCGCCGGCTCGCCCGCTCGATCGTGCTGAAATAAGCCTGCGATGACAGCCGCTCCTGGTTGGCTCAGCTCGGCGAGCTGCCTGTGGACATGAGGCCGTGGACATGAGGCCCTGGACATGAGATCGGTGCTCGCCCTCGACATCGGCGGGACAAAACTGGCTGCTGGCGTGGTCTCCGCCGACGGCAACGTCCAGGGCCGCCGGGTCATCGAGACGCCTGTGGACGGCGCGGAGCGCATCATCGGCCGGGCTCTGGAGCTGGCCGAGACCGTGCGCCAAGAGGAGGAGGTGTCCCCACCGTTGACCGCCTTCGGCGTGTCGACCAAAGGGATCACCCGTGAGGACGGTGTCCTGATCGCAGGCATGCCGGGGTGGTCGCGCCTGCGGATCCCGGCCCTGTTGAGAGAGCGGTTCCCAGATATGGCGATCTCGGTCATGAACGACGTAAAGGCCGCCACCATGGCCGAGATGACCTGGGGGGCGCTGCGTGGGATAGCCGACGGCCTCTACTTCAACCTCGGTACGGGGATAGCCGCCGGCATCGTCGCCGGTGGCGAGATCCTGCAGGGTGCCCACGGGGCGGCCGGCGAGATCGGTTACATCCTCCCCGGGCGCGAGGCGCTCGGTGGAGACGACCCCGAGGCCACACGGCCCGAGGACGTACCCGCTCTCCTAGAGGAGCGCGTCGGCGGGCGGGCCGTACCGGGCCGCACCAGCCGGGCGCTCGGACGAGCGCTCACCATGGAGCAGCTCACCCAGCAGAGCGACCATGACGACAAGGCCGCTGCCCTGCTCGAAGACATCTTGAGCGAGCTGGCCCTCTGGACCGTCAACGTGGCCGTCGTCGTGGACCCCGAACGCATCGTTATCGGCGGGGGTTTCCTCCGCTCACCCTCGGACCTGTGCAGCCGGGCCCGCCAAGCGTTCGCCCGAGCAGCGGTGTTTTGTCCCCAGGTCGTACCGGCCCATTTCGGAGCTGATTCCGCCCTGGTGGGCGCCGGCGCCCTGGCCTTGCGAGCTGAGGCGGCGGCTGAACGTCCTGTCTTGCCCATCTAAAAGGAGAGGTACCACATGACAAAACCAACGCATATCTTCTTGCGCACGGCGGCGGTCTCCGGCGTAGCCGGCGCGCTCCTCGTGACCGGCTTCACCGGAGCTTCGTCCGCCGCGACCGCGTCGCCAGCCCAGAACGCCACCATGCAGCACGTGACGATAAACGTGGCCATCGCCTACCCGGCACCGTCCAAAGCCGCTCTGGCCGCCTTCACCAAATCGACTGGCATCAGCGTCAATTATTCCTACATCCAGTGGGACAACCTGCAGACCAAGATCGCCGCCGCGGCCGAGGCGCACACCTACTTTGCCGACGTCACCGACGTCGACTGGTCCAAGGTGGGCGAGTACTACGAGACGAAATGGTTCATGCCGCTCAACAAGTACTTCAATGTGGCGTCGTTGCCCGCGCAGTACCCCCAGGTCGACTCGTTTATCCGCGACGGTGAGCTCATCGGCATGCCCAGCGACGCCTCGCTGCTCGTGACCGATGTCAACACCAAGGATTTCACCAAGGCGGGGATCACCAAGATGCCGACCACCTTCGCCCAGTACCAGGCCGACCTCAAGCAGGTCCAGAGCAAAGGCGTGGTAGCCCATCCCCTGGACATCCCGTTCGCAGCCGCCGAAGGGCTGTCGACCTATTGGTACGAGATGACCGCCGCCTTTGGCGGTGGGGTGCTCAGCAGTTCCTACACGCCGGAGTTCACATCGCCCTCCTCCCCCGGCTACAAGGCGATGACCTGGATGGTGGATGCCTACAAGGACGGCCTGGTGCCCAAGGGCAACCTCGCCCTGGAGGACTATCAAGGCTTCAGCGACGACCAGGCCGAAAACCTGACGGCCAGCGTCTTTTCGGACTATTCGGGTGACATCGGCACCGTCTATGACGTGCCCAGCTCTTCCAAAGTCGTCGGCGACATCGACTACATCCCCACTCCGGGGGTCAGCGGGCCCGCCCCCAACCTGGCCAACCCCGACGGCATAGGTATACCGGTCACGGCCAAGCACGTCAGCGCGGCGGTCGAGTTCATCAAGTGGTACGACGAATCGACCAACCAAGCCGCCTTTGCCGGTGCCGACGGTCCTGCCAGTTCGATCAACGGCTTCCCTCTGCCGGCCAACAACTCCGGGCTGGCCCTGCTCGTTTCGTCGGGCAAGGTCCCCGGCGCCGCCGAGCTCGCCGCTTTGACCAAGGACCACTCGCGGGCCATCTTCCCGGCCGGAGCGCCCCCCTGGTACCCCGCCTTCAGCAACGCCGTTTACACGAACCTCCACAGCGCGGCCGCCGGCCAGGAAAGCGTGGCCAGCGCCATCAGTGCCATCGCCTCTCAGGTGTCGAGCCTCCAAAGCTGAGATTGGTGGCTGATGTGACGGCCTGCCCGCGCCTGCGAGCCCTGAGGCCTCCTCCAGGGTGAGCCCGGCGCGGGCAGGAGATCTGGCGCCCCCGCCGCCGACCGGCGTCAAGAGGAAGCGGCGGCGGCGGGACGGCGCCCTCCCCTACGCCATGGTGGCGCCGCTCGTCGTTTTCATCGGCGCGCTCGCCATTTACCCGACGGTACTGACCGTCACCGAGGCCTTCTTCCATTCCGACCCTCTCACCCCGCCCAACCATTTCGTGGGGCTCGGGAACTTCTCCGCCGTTTTTAAAGATCCTCAAGTAGTGCACAGCATCGAGAACACCGGTTGGTACGCGCTGTTCGGTGTGGTGCTCACTGTCGCCTTCGGTACCGGGATAGCCCTGCTCCTGCAGCGGCCGTTCCGGGGCCGGGGCGTCCTTCTAGCCATCGTGATACTGCCCTGGGCGCTGCCGGGCGTGGTCGAGGGCGTGATCTGGTCGTGGATCTACAACCCCACCTTCGGGGTGCTCGACTCCGCCCTCAAGAGCGCGCACCTGATCGGCCAGTACCAGCTTTTCATCGGCTCGCACCAGATCGAGACGATCCTGCTCATCGCCCTCGTCCAGGTGTGGCAAATAACCCCGCTGGCCACGCTGCTCGTCCTGGCCGCCACCCAGGCCATCCCCGACGAACTATACGAGAGCGCCCGGGTCGATGGGGCCGCCTGGTACCAGCACATCACCCGGATCACCCTCCCGCTGGCCCGTCCCGCCATAGCCATAGCCGCGGCCGAGGCCCTGGTCATGTCCATCAACATCTTCGACCAGGTCTACGTGCTCAACGCCGCCGCCACCACCGGCTCGTCACTTATGAGCCAGACCTATTTCATAACGTTCCAGGACCTCAACTTCGGCCAGGGGTATGCATTGTCGTTGTTCGCGACGGTGGCGACCATCCTGCTGTCGTTGCTCATCCTCAAGGTCATATACCGGAAGGTGGAGTACTCGTGAGGCGCCGGGTAGGCCGGCTGGCCCGCTTTATCGCCCTCGGGGTAGTCGTGGTGTGGTCGCTGTTCCCGATCTACTGGGCGCTCAAAACCAGCTTGTCGACCAACGTGGCGGCTCAGAGCACACCCGTCCAATGGTGGCCCGGGCACCTGAAGTTCACCGCCTATCAGGCGCTTTTCGGCGCCGGCCCTGAGAGCCAGGACGCCGCCGGAGGCATCGCCCGGTCCCTCATAAACATAACGGTAGAGGCGACGGGGGCCACCATCCTCACCTTGATCGTGTCCGTTTTGGGCGCCTACGCCTTCGCCCGTCTCCACTTCCGCCTGAAAGGGGTGCTTTTCTACGGGGTAATCGCCACGTTGATGCTCCCGGTTTATGCGACGCTCATCCCCCTGTACCGCATCATGGCCGACCTCAGGCTGGTGGACACCTATACAGGCATCATCCTCGTCTATACCTCGGGTTTCATCCCTCTGGCCATGTGGATCATGTACAACGTCTTTATGGCATTGCCCCGCGCCATCGAAGAGGCGGCGTTCATGGACGGGGCGTCGACGATGCAGGCTTTTCGTAAGGTCGTGCTGCCTATGGCACGCCCGGGTATCGCGGCCACGGCCATCGTCACTTTCCTGTTCGGCTGGAGCCAGTTCATTTTCCCGCTCGTCCTTAGCAGCAGCAGTACCACCCAGCCTCTGACCGTCTTGCTGGCCGCTATCGACAGCCGTGACGTGCCTTACACCATCATCAACGCCGCCGCCATCGTCGCCGTGGCCGTGCCTGCGGTGATCGTGTTCTTCCTCAACCGCTGGATCGTCACCGGCATCACCGCCGGCAGCGTCAAATAGGCCGGTCGCGCCTCAGGCCATCCGCACTGAGGCCATCCGCAC
>CAYZVQ010000092.1:0-1643 GCA_964481925.1 uncultured Acidimicrobiaceae bacterium | reverse complement strand
AGGCCATCCGCACTGAGGCCATCCGCACCTCGGGCTGCCTTATACCAGGTGTACTTCGGGGCCGAGCTCTTCGAGGGCCTTGACCGCCCGGGGGTCGGCGTCGGTGTCGGTGATGACCAGGGTGACGGCCTCGAGCGAGCAGATCGTGGCAAAGGCGACGTGGCCGATCTTGGAACTGTCGGCCACCACGACGACCTGGCGGGCGCGGTCGATCATGGCGCCGTTGCTGTGGGCCTCCACCGCGTGGTGCGTGGTGCACCCGGCCCGGACGTCGATGCCGTCCACGCCCACGAAGACGATGTCGAGGTTGAGCGAGGCGAGGCTGGCTTCGGCCAACGGGCCAGACAGCTCGTAGGAGTTGCCCCGCACCGTCCCCCCCGTGACCACCAGGGTCAGGTTGGGGCGCACGGCCAGCTCTGAGGCTATGTTCAGGGCGTTGGTGACGATGGTAAGGCCCTGGCGGTCGGCTAGGGCCCTGGCCACCTCGGTGGCAGTAGTCCCCCCCGTCAGCCCGACGGCCATGCCCTCGGCTACGTGCGAAGCCGCCTCCTCAGCGATGCGGCGCTTCTCCTCGGCATGGCGGACGCCCTTGTAGCGCAGTGGTAGCTCGTAGGAAACAGCATGGACGACGGCCCCCCCGTGGGTCCGCCCCAGGAGCCGCTGCTGCTCCAGCAAGGCCAGGTCGCGCCGGATAGTGGCGGAGGCGACCCCGAGGTCCTGGGCCAGTTCGGCCACACCCACGGAGCCACCGTCGGCCAACCGTCCGAGGATGGCTGAGAAGCGCTCTTCTCTCCGCATCTTCTCAAACGTAGTGCCCTTCGCCGAAGACGGTGCCGGGGCCGGTGGGGCCCGGGCCGCGCCGATCCTTACGGTGGCGACGAAGCGTTCCCTGAAGCCAACCTGACGGTTGGCTGACAACACCCCGCAGGCGAATGTGACAATTGCCCCTACCTGCCGACGCGGCGTCGGCGCGAGGGTTGGTTCATGCCCGGGCGCCCCCTTCCTTGTCGCCGTGGCGGCTATGGCCATGGGTAACCCCGACGCCTTCCTGTCCCGGGGGCGGCGGGTACCCGCCCACCGGCCCGTGGCTTCGCGCGTCCACGACTGGCAGGAACTGTACGAACCGTTCTCCCGCCCGGAGGCCTCCGAACAAGCGTCCCGCTGCATGTCGTGCGGCATCCCCTATTGCCACGCCGCCTGCCCGCTGGGCAACCTCATCTCGGACTGGAACGACCTTGCCTACCGGGGCCGGTGGCGCGACGCCGCCGACCGCCTGCACGCCACCAACAATTTTCCCGAGCTGACGGGGAGGCTCTGCCCCGAGCTGTGCGAGGCCGCCTGCGCCCTGTCTATAAACGACGAGCCCGTCACCAACGCCGTAGTGGAAAAGCAGATCGCCGAGGTGGCCTGGTCCGAGGGCTGGGTCGTCCCCCAGCGGGCCCACACCCGGACCGGTAAGAAGATCGGCGTGGTGGGCTCCGGGCCCGCCGGTCTGGCCGCCGCCCAACAGCTGGCCCGGGCCGGTCACCAGGTCACCGTGTTCGAGCGTGCCCGGCGGGCGGGAGGGGTGCTGCGCTATGGCATCCCCGACTTCAAACTGGAGAAATGGGTCCTGGAGCGCCGCCTGGCCCAGCTTCGCGCCG
>CAYZVQ010000091.1:14218-15497 GCA_964481925.1 uncultured Acidimicrobiaceae bacterium | reverse complement strand
GACTCCGCCCGGGGGGGCGGGGGTGGGGGAGTGGCGTTCCTGGTCGCCCTCGGGATCGTGGCCCTGGCTCTCGTGGTGAGCGTGGTCAGGTGGCTGGTGACGCGGTGGGCGCTGGACGGGACCAGCCTGCGGATCGAGACCGGCCTTCTGCGGCGCGACGCCCGCCAACTGCCGCTGGCCCGGATCCAGGCCGTGGACGTCGTGCGGCCGTTCCTGGCCCGCCTGGTGGGACTGGCCGAGCTGAGGGTGCGGCTGGCTGGGTCGTCGCGTTCGGGGGGGCGGCTGGCCTACCTGGCCGAACCGGTGGCCGTAGACCTGAGGGCCCGCTTGCTGGCCGGCCATCACGGTCTCGACCTGGCCACCCCCGAGCCCGCTGAACAGCCCATGGCCACCGTGGCCACGAGCCATCTGGTGGCCGCCGCCCTCTTCACGCCGGCCGCCATTGTGGCTGTGGCCCTGATAGGGGCCATAACCGTCCTCCTGACGGTGTCGCCGGCGGCGGCGGCCGCGTCCGTCGGGACGCTGGTCGTGTACATGATCGGTTTCGTCCGGATCACCTGGCGCCGGGTGGCGGACCAGTACGGCTTCGCCGTGGGCTTGGCCCCAGACGGGATACGGGTAAAACGTGGCCTTCTGTCGACCGTTTCGGAGACGGTCCCGTTCGCCCGGGTCCAGGCCGTGAGGAAGATCGAGCCCCTGTTGTGGCGGGCGCTGGGATGGTGCCGCCTGGAAGTCGACGTGGCCGGCTCGCCGGGCCAGGAACAAGGGACCAGGTCCGGCCGGGTGACAAAGTCCCTCTTGCCCGTCGGGCGGTGCGAGGTGGCCGACCGCCTTTTTTCCTCGTTATTGGGCTTGCGCCAGTTCGAGCTCACCCGGCCGCCCCATCGGGCCTGGTGGAAGGCGCCGTTCAGCTACCACTTCCTGGCCGCCGGCTGCGACGGCAAAGTCCTGGCGGCGACGACGGGCAGGTTTAAAAAGGTCACCACGTGGGTGCCCCTCGAGAAGGTCCAGAGCGTCCGCCGGGTACAGGGCCCGGTCCAGCGCCACCTCCACCTGGTCACCGTGCACGCCGACGCCGCCGGCCGGGGGGTACGGGCCGAGCTCCGGGACCGTGACGTGATCGAGGGGGACCGCCTGTTCGACCAGATCGTGGTCCAGAGCCGACAGGCCCGCCGCCGGGTGGCAGGGAGACCGCCCGTCCCGGCGCCAGCCCCAGCCCCGGCACCGGCACCGGCACCGGCACCGGCCATGGTCGCCGGCAACGGAGCACCGGTCCCGG
>CAYZVQ010000091.1:0-14118 GCA_964481925.1 uncultured Acidimicrobiaceae bacterium | reverse complement strand
ACCGCCGGCCTACAGCGCCCTAGGCCAACCGGCGCCGCCCCCGCCGCCCTGGTGACAGGGCTACTGACGCCGGCCGGAGCGGTTCAGGGGAAGGCCGGGACGTTGTGGCGGCCGGCGGTCAGGGCCTGGTAGAAGCCTTTCAGGTCGGCGCTGCGGGACCGGTCGTCCACCGCCAGGCACTGCAAGTAGGCGATGGGTTGCTGGCTCCCGCCCTCGTACTCGTCGGACTGGCTCGTGCAGTCGGCGCCCCGGTAGGCCAGCCAGGCGTACTCGGCGGTGACGAAGGCCCGCCGGGAGGCGTTGTCGTAAAGGACGTGGAAGAGCAGCTTGACCTCGGCGTTGATGCGGGCGTCCCCGCTGTCGACCTGGCGTTCGGCGCAGCCCTGCACGCCCAGGTTGGACTTCTGGTCGCAGGCGAAGGGAGGGTTGAAGTTTTCCGTGATCACAGGTGGCTTCGGTGCCGGCGCCACGGCTGCAGCAGGGACGGTGGTGGCGCCGGCCGGGACGGCGGTGGCACCGGCCGCGATGGGACCGGCCGCGATGGGAACGGCGAGCACGGCCAGGGCGGCCGGGACCAGGAACTTGGCTGTGCGCATGGGCAAAGTCTGCCAGACCGTCCCCACGGCCCGACCGTAACCCCGAGTCCCTCCGGGACCGGTGACGGTCCCCCTCAGTTAGCGGCGGGACTGGTAGCGAGGCCGCACACCTGCAAGGGCTCGCCCACGTCCCACAGGACGATCACCTCGGTGCCGGGCGCGTTGTCGCTCAGGTAGCCGGAGCCGCCATCGGGCACGAGCAGCTGGACGGGGCTTGTCGATGCCGGGGCGTCGGGAGGTAACAACAACGCCGCCACGTAGTTCGCTCCGCCGGGCGCCGCCGGCGCCGCGCTCAACCTCACCGAAGCCGCCTTCAGCCCGGGCGGCACCCGGAGCCACACCTGCATCGGGGGGCTGATGGTCTCGGGCCCGAAGTCGAGGCAACCGTTTCCCTCTACCGAAGTGGCGGCGTCGACGGACCTCACGAAGGCGAAGCGGCCGGGGAAGAGTGGCCCGGGAGATAACGCCGTTTTGGAGCTGGTCCACGTACCGAGGGCCAGCAGGGCACGGGCATTGGCGAGGTCGGCGGCGCTGGGCGCGGTGGCGGGCAGGAAGCCGGCGCGGTGCAGGCCCTCGATGCTCGCCACCGACAGGTCGGGGTAGAGGCCTATGGGCGAGGCGCCCGGCCCGGACACGTCGGCTACGCCCGCGGCCAGCAGGTGGGCCGTGGCCACGAGCTCGTCCTTCAGGCCCGTGGTCACGGCGACGTGGCCGGGGACGTACGCCTCGGCTTGGCCGACGTTGCCCAGGGCGGTCACGGCCAGGAGGCCGACTACGGCCCCGCGCCCCGCCGTCCAGGTGGTGGCCGAGCCGAGCACCTTGGCTATCAAGGGGAGAAGGACGGCGATCGCCACATAGACGTAGCGGGTTACGACGGTGCCGGCGCCGGCGGTGGTGTCCCGGCCCAGGCCGGCCAGCACGAAGAACACCACCCCTGCCGCCCCCAGCCCGAGCAACGAGGGGCATTGGCGCCACAAGGTGCGCATGTGCCAGAGCACCCAGGCCGCCAGGCCCACCAGCAGGGCCGCTCCGGCGCCGGCGAGGTTGAACGTCTGGTCGAGCGACGAGTACAGCCCGGTCCAGACGTAGCCGGGCAGGGTCGTGAACGTGGTCAAGGCGAAGGTGTCCCCCGGCGCGCTGACGCCGGGACGGCCGAGGAAGGCGAACCACACCACGTAGGTCGCCACCGGCAGGGCCAGCAGGCGGACGGCGTCCCCGGGGGGCCGGCGGGCGAACAGCAGCACGGCCGCGCCGACGACCATGGCGTCGCCCACCGTCGAGCACATGAGGCTGGCCAGCAGGGCAAACGAGGCGAGGACGTCCCGCCGGCGGCCGGGCGGCGGCGGGGCCGGGCGTTCGAGCAGGTCGAAGGCGACGAGCCCGAAGAGCACGGAGGCGACAAAGGTGATCTGGAAGGCCGAGCTCAGGTCCTCGACGCCGGCCCCCAGGAACCCGAGCACACCGACGGCGGCGGTGGCCACCCACACATCGACATCGGCGCGCCGGCACAGGCGCCAGGCCAGGTGCATGATGGCCACCTGGGCCAGTAGGAGGGGCACGAGGTAGGGCCAGTAACTGCTCAGGTGGAACACGCTGTACAGGGCCCGCCACAGAAGTATGGGCAGCGTCGACCAGTGCTCGTTGTGGGGGGACCAGATGCTGCGGTGGCTCCCGGGGGCGTAGGAGAGGCCCCGGCGGACGAGGAAGTCCCACTCGTCGCCGAAGAACCACAGCCCCCGGTCCAGCCAGGCCCAAAAAGCGAACGCCCCCACCAGTGTCGCCCCATGGACCGCCGCCGCCACCCGGTCCCCCGTCGAGCCGGGGTCGCGGTCCATTCTTCGGTAGCGTACCTGCCACCGCCGGGCCGGGCCCCCGCATCCACCAGTTGCGAAGAACAGACATGTAATTTCAATGTTGTGACGCGCCATTCCTTCAGCGCCGCCTAAGGGGCCCGCTCAGCTGTGACTCCGACCGAACACCTCAACGTCGTACGGAGAAAACTCGACTCCTTGGTGAGGCTGCGGGAGTTGAGACCGCTGGGCCCCAAAGGCGAGGAGTCCTACCGCGCCCTGTGCGACCGGGAGCAGGAGCTCCTGAGGTCCCTCAACCGCCAGCCGGTGCCGGACTGGCTGGCCCGCCACGAGAAGGCCATGCACGACCACCAGGCCATGCATAACTACGAGGCCATGCATAACTATGAGGCCACGCACGACCGCCAAGCCATGGCGCCGGCCTGGTCCGAGCCCCCCGAGCTGGTCAACGAGTGGCCGTCGTTATTTGCCCCCTCGGGCCGGGTAGACGACGCCAACAACGGCGATGGGCCGTGGGGCACGCTGTCCGAGCCGTCGGCCGTCTACTGGCCTTTCCCCTAGTCGCGCCGCTCTCCGCCCGTCCCGTTTAGCTCTCCCATATAGCGGCGCGCCCTTTTCACCGGCGGCAGCTCCCTTTATACTGTGCGGACCGCGGACGAAAGGGGCTCAGGGATGAACGGCGAAATGACAGCCCGCTCGAGGAGCCTCGTCCTCGCCGCCATGATCTTTGCCGTGTCGATGACCTTCATCGACCAAACGATCGTGTCGATCGCCGCTCCCCACATCCAGAGGGAACTCGGCTTGACGAACACGGGCATGCAGTGGGCCATAAACGCCTACCTGCTGGCGCTGGCCGCCCTCTTCGCCTTCGGTGGCCGGCTGGCCGACACGATGGGGCACCGCCGGATGGTGATGCTCGGCGTCGTCATTTTCGCCGGGTCCTCGGCGGCGTGCGGGCTCACCCCGACCGGGAGCGCGGCCGAAGCCTGGATCGTCGCCTTCCGCGCCGTCCAGGGCGCCGGCGGGGCCATCATGTTCCCGGCCGCCTTGGCCGCCGTGGTGCAGACCTTCCCGCTGCAGCAGCGGGGCCGGGCGCTGGCTCTTTTCTTCGGTATTGCCGGGGGCCTCACCGCCATCGGTCCCGTGCTCGGCGGTTTCCTGACCGAGTGGACGTGGCGGGCCATCTTCTGGGTCAACATCCCCGTGGCCATCGTCGCCGTGGTGCTCACGGCCCTGTCCAAGACGGCGAACGTCACCCGGCCGGCGCCCATCGACTACCGGGGCCTGGTCCTGGTCGCGGGCGGGGTGGGCTTGAGCGTGTTCGGGTTCCAGCAGTCGACCGTGTGGGGCTGGCACAACCCCGGCATCGGGCTGTCCATCGCCGCCGGGGTGGTGCTCCTCGTCATCTTCGGTTATACCGAGGTCTCCACCCGCTCGCCGCTCATCCAATTGAGCATTTTCCGCATCCGCGCCTTCCTGGTCGAAAACGTCGTCCTCGGCGTGGCCATGCTCGTGTTCATCCCCGTGTTCTTTTTTTCGAGCGAGTTCGCCCAGATCTCATTGGGGGAATCGGCCCAGCAGACGGGGGTGATCCTTCTCTACTTCTTTGTCGGTTTCGCCGTCGCCGCGCAGATCGGCGGGCGCATCCTCGACCGGCGGGGGGCCAAACCGACTGTGACTTTTGGTTGTGGCCTGGCCGCCGTGGGCTTTTACCTGTGGGCTGGGGCCCTGACCCAGCTCAAGCTGTCCTCGGAGGTCGACTACATCATCATGGCCGGGGCGGGGATGGGCTTGATGCTGGGGCCGGCCAGCACCGACGCCGTCAACCGGGCCTCACGGTTCTCCTACGGAGAGGCCACGGGCATCACCCAGACGGTCCGCAACTACGCCGCCAGCCTGGGCCTGGCCATCCTGGGCACGGTGCTCGTGTCCCAGATGCGCTCGCGCGTCGTGACCTCCCTCGTCGCCCAGGGCGTGCCAAAGGCCAAGGCGTCCGTGGAGGCGTCCCGTTTCTCGCAGTCCCAGAGCGGCTCGGGCAGCACGGCTTCCATCCCGCATTTCCTCCGCCTGGACTTCGCCCACGCCACGAGCACCGTCTTCTACGCCATGGCCGGGATCATGGCCGTGGCCGCCGTGATCGCCCTGTTCGGCCTCCAGCGAGGTCTCCAGCAGGAGCCCGCCCAGGCCGTAGGCGCATCGACCCCGGCGGGGACTGTGAGCACGACCCCCGGGGTCAGTAGCGCACTCTAACTTTATTCGGCAAGTATAGGGATAGGGCTATAAGCCCTGGTCCACCTCCCCGAACACGGCGTGACCAGTCAAGCTGCCTTGCGCCGTCGGGCCAGCCGGTTAGCGCCGTCGGGCCAGCCGGTTAGCGCCGTCGGGCCGCCGGCTCCAGGTCGGGGTTGGCGAAGCTGCCGTCGGCCGGGTTGATGTTGACGCCGGGCGTCACGATGCCGTCGATGCGATCGAGGAGGGCCGTGCCCAGGGTCACGTCTGCCGCCGGGAGCTGTGACTCGAGGTGCTCCGCCGTTCGCGGGCCGATGATGGCGGCCGTGACCGCCGGGTGGCGCAGTACGAAGGCGATGGCCATCTCGATGAGCGACATGCCGGCCTCCTCGGCCAGCCGACCGAGTGCCTCGGCCGCCTCGAGCTTGCGCTGGTTGGCGGGCAACGACATGTCGAAGCGGTCGACGAGCCGCTGACGTGACGGCGACGGCGTCGGGAGCTCGGCCCCCTGGCGCCAGCGGCCCGAGAGCCAGCCACCGGTCAGGGGGCTGTAGGTGATGACGCCCATACCGTGGCGGGCCGCCGTGGGCAGGACGTCGTTTTCGACGGCGCGGGCGAGCAGCGAGTAGGGCGCCTGTTCGCAGACGAAACGTTGCAGGTTTTGGTCCCGTGCGACCCACTGGGCCTCGACGATCTGACTGCCGGGGAACGTCGACGAGCCGATGTAGAGCACCTTGCCCTGGCGCACGAGGTCGGTTAGCGCGCCGAGGGTCTCTTCGATGTCGGTGTTCGCACTGGGGCGATGGACTTGGTAAAGGTCGATCCGATCGGTGCCCAGGCGGCGCAGGGAGGCTTCGACGGCGCGCACGGTCCACCGGCGCGAGTTGCCGCGTTCGTTGGGGTCCTGGCCCATCGGGTTGTGGAACTTGGTGGCCAGGACGACACTGTCGCGCCGAGCGCCGGCGAGCGCCTTGCCCACGATCTCCTCGGACTCGCCCCGGGAGTAGGTATCGGCGGTGTCTATGAAATTGATCCCGGCGTCGAGCGCGCGGTGGATGGTGCGGAGGGCTTCGTCATGGTCCGGGTTGCCCCAGGGCCCGAACATCATGGCCCCCAGGCACAGCTTGCTGACTAAAACCCCGGTACGTCCAAGCGTGCGGTATTCCACGTGGTGCTCCTTGGGATGGGCCCTGGTCCAGGTAATGATAGGGGCCTGCACTGGAGGCGAGAAAGAGGCCGAGCTGAGAGGACCAGCGCAGCCGTACCGCTAACCAATGCTGTCAGCACCACCAACGCGGTGCCAGCCGGGACAGGCACGTCGTTCGTACCCAGCGACGCTGTGCTGGCCACCTTGTCGAACGGCATGTGGCGTGCGGTCACGGCGAAGCAGTTGCTGGCCAACGCCGGGGCCCCGCCCGGCGCCGATGAGATCGGGCCCTCTCCGTCGTCTTACATGGATGAAGAGCACTGGTGCATGACCCGGTCCTGGGGAGGACGACACCATGGGACAACCTATTGCAGAACAGGCGCTCCTGGCCTTGGAGCCCCTCGCCGGCGAGTGGGCGGTGGAGGCGAAAGGGCCCGACGGGCAGGCTTGGCCCGGTGAGGGAAGGGCGACTTTCGAGTGGTACAAATCGAAGGCACATCTCGTGCAACGCACGATGATCGACGTGCCCGGCGCTCCGGACAGTACTTCGATTATCGGGTGCGATGGGGCCAATGGCAGTTATTTCCAGCTCTACAGCGACGAGCGCGGTGTGTGCCGGATCTATGAGATGAGTATCAGCACTGGCGAATGGCACCTCCAGCGTGCCGGTGCGCCTTTCCCATATCTGACGTACCGGAAGACCTCGCCTCGATCATGAGCAGGCTAGCAGTAGTCGCTGGAACAGCACCGCTGCTATGTTGGCCGGTTGAGGCAAAGTATGGGACGCTCTGAAGTTGAGACGCCGGGGGATTTGGTGCCCGTCGATCTACGGTGCGCCCACAAGGAGGGGCCGCTGTCGGTTGAGATAGATCGGGCCCGGTTCAGCTGGCGGGTTGCCGGCCCGGGGGCCGAGCGTCGCCAGAGCGCTTACCAGGTGCTCGTTGGCCACGCCGACGAGGCGCACTCGGGAAGTGCCGAACTGGTCTGGGACAGCCGGCGCGTCGAGTCTGATGACCCGAGCGACGTGGCCTACGCGGGTGCGCCATTGGAAACCGCCCACAGGTACTGGTGGAAGGTCCGTGTCTGGGACGAGGCGATGCGGCCGTCGTCTTATAGCGCCGCCGCCGTCTTCGAGACCGCACTGGGCACCGACGACTGGGAGGCTGTCCTGATCGGGTTGGGCCCCAACGACAAGCCCTACGAACCGCCATCCGGTCATGGGCCAGTCGACCACGTCATCCTGGCGATGGAACCAGCGCCGTACTTTAGGTGCGAGTTCGTCCTCGACAAAGCTGTCCAGATGGCGCGCCTTTATGCCACGGCCCTGGGTACCTATAAGGTCTCCATCAACGGCCACAGGGTCGGTGACCCAGTACTGGCGCCGGGCTGGACCGACTACGAAGAGCGCATGCTTTACCAGACCTACGACGTGACCGGCTTGCTCGCCCGAGGCGAGAACGTGGTGGCGGCGATAGTGGCAGACGGCTGGGCCTGCAGCTTCTACGGCGAAGACACCAAACACCCCGCGGCTCACTATGCCCACGACCCTCAGCTCCTCCTGCAGCTGGAGGTGACCTTTGCCGACGGTTCCCGGCGGCGGCTGGCGACCAACGACGAGTGGAGGAGCTCGACGGGCGCGGTCGTCTATGCCGACCTCCTCATGGGCGAGCGCACGGAGCACGATCGGGAGCCGGAGGGCTGGGACCGGCCAGGCTATGACGCGTCCGGCTGGCGGGGAGTGTCCTGCTGCGTGCCGGGGCATGCTCTCCTTGTGGCCGACCCCGGCCCGCCTATCCGAGTCACCGAGGACTTACCCCCGCGACGCATAACCCGGGGCCCGTCGGGCGAGCTCGTGGTCGATTTCGGCCAGAACCTGACTGGCTGGTGCCGGCTCGCCGTGGACCAACCCCCTGGGACGGACGTCCACGTCCGTCACGGCGAAGTATTGGAGACCGACGGTAGCTTGTACGTGGACAATTTGGGCACAGCCCGCCAAGCCGATTCGTACACCACCGCGGGCGGCCCGCAGGTCCTCGAGCCTCGGTTCACTTTCCACGGCTTCCGGTATGCAGAGATCACGGGGCTTTCGGGCGAGTTGGGACAAGGCGCCATAACCGCTTGTGTAGTTGGCTCGGACATTCCTCGCACCGGGTACTTCGAGTGCTCGGAGGCTGATGTCAATAGGCTCTTTGCCAATATCGACTGGAGCCAACGCGACAATTTCCTCAGCATCCCTACCGATTGCCCGCAACGCAACGAGCGCCTCGGGTGGTTGGGCGACGCCCAGATCTTCGTCCGCACCGCGGCCTATAACCGCGATGTTGCGTCTTTTTTTTCCAAATGGCTTGACGACGTGACCGACGCCCAACTGCCGTCGGGGGCCTTCCCCGACTTTGCCCCGCTCCTGGGCCACAATCGACCAGGCGCCCCAGCGTGGGGGGACGCCGGCGTCGTCGTTCCCTGGACCATCTACAAGATGTACGGCGACAAGGGCGTATTGGAGCGGAAGTTCCAAGCCATGACGGCGTGGATGGACTTCTTGGACGCAGCCAACCCCGACCGGTTGCGAACCCGGGGTTTGGGCAACAACTACGGCGACTGGCTCGCCCCGAAGGGTGACCTCACTCCCCGCACGCTTCTTGCCACTGCCTACTGGGCCTATGACGCGACCCTCATGGCTGAGGCTGCCAGGGTGCTCGGCCGTCCGGGACAGGCCGCCCGGTACGACGAGCTCGCTCAGCAGGTGCGCGACGCATTCGTCCGGCAATACGTCGACGGTACTGGCCGCCTGACGGGCGACACGCAGACAGGTTATGTGCTCGCCCTGCACATGGACCTGGTCGGCGAGGATCTCCGGCCCGTCCTTGCCGCTCACCTGGTCGAGGCGATCGCCCGGGAGGAATGGCACCTGTCAACGGGCTTTGTCGGCGTGGGTTATCTCCTGCCCGTGCTCAGTTCCACGGGCCATAATGATGTCGCTTACCGCCTCTTGGAGCAAAGGAGCTTTCCCTCGTGGCTGTACACCGTTGACCGGGGGGCGACGACCATTTGGGAGCGCTGGGACGGCTGGACAGAAGAGCGTGGTTTCCAGTCACCGCGCATGAACTCGTTCAACCACTACTCACTTGGCTCGGTAGGCGAGTGGCTGTACCGGTTCGTGCTAGGTATCGAGCTGGCCCCGGGCGCCGCCGGCTTCAGCCGTTTGGTCCTGCGCCCCTACCCGGGCGGTTCGCTGACCTTTGCCCGTGGGTCGTTCTACTCGGTCCGAGGTGAGATCGCGACGTCATGGGCCCTGGAGGGTGGCCGGATTACTTTCTCTGCCCGGATCCCTCCCAATGTCCAGGCAAGGGTGTGCATCCCCTCCGCGGAGCCATCAGATGTCGTTGACGGCGACGGCCGTGGGCCGACCAGGGTGGAGGATTATCCCGGCCAGACAGGACAGCGCGAGGCTGTTTTCGAGATCGGCTCGGGCGATTACTCCTTCTCGGGCGCCGCCCTTAGTGGTCACTGACCCAACCGGAGATGACGCCGTGGTAGCAGTGGAACAGACCGACCACACCTTGGTCACTCTGAGCATCACGCTCGCCGCCTCCGGCAATTCCATATCAGGCTCGTGGGAGGTTGCGTTCGGGACGTGTGCAGGCGCCAGTGGGCCATTCGACGCAACGAAGGCGCTCGCCCAGTTGCCCCATTTCCGCGTCCGCCTCGGTGGCCTCGGGATCCACTTCGTCCACGTCCGGGCCGCCGCTCCGGCCGGGCCCGTCCTACCGTTGGTCCTCAGCCACGGATGGCCGGACTCGTTCTGGCGTTACGCCAAGGTCGTCCCGCTCCTCACCGATCCCGGCGCCCACGGTGCCGACCCCGCCGACGCCTTCGATGTGGTCGTGCCTGACATGCCAGGGTACGGGTACTCCGACCGCCCCATCGGCCCGGCCCTCGACTCCATCGCTGTCGCCGGCCTGTGGGCCAAGCTCATGAGCGCCCTTGGCTACGCGCACTTCGGCGCCGCGGGCGGCGACATCGGCAGCCACGTCAGCCGCTATATCGCCCTCGACCACCCCGAGCGGGTCCTGGCCCTTTTTCTGGCCCGCCGCCGCACTATTACCTGGGTGGCGCTGGCGGTGGCGGCTGGCGCCGCCTTGCTGTCCATGGGCCCCACCGTGCACGTGCTCGGCCATGTCAGCCACCTCGACCTGCCCGATTACGTGCTCCAGAAGCTGCCGTTCTTCCACAACCTCCTACCGGACCGGTTCGCGTCGACGATGACACTGGGTGTGGGCCTGCTCGTGGCCCTGGGCCTGGACGAGCTAAAGCGCCTGCGGCCCCCGGCTATCGCCGGCGGCTTGGCCTTAGCCGGGGTGGGTTTGGTGGCCATCGTCCCCACCGTTCATTACCCGAGTTCGGACAGCGCCCTCTACAAAGCGTTCTACACCGGCTTCTCGTGCCCCCTGAAGGCCCCGGGAAGTTCGCACCCCCCGGTGGCCCTCGTCCTCCCCGTGGTGAACGAGCTGGACCTGCGCTGGCAGGCGGAGTCCAAGTTCTGTTTCGCCATACCGAGCGACACGGGCATGACGGGCACCAATGGCGGCGACGTAAAGAGCCAGGGGGTGCTGTTCACGGTGGGCAACCCGGCACTGCCCATGCCGCCCATGACGGCGGCCGTGAGGGCACAGGCAGCACAAGAAATCCGCTCGCTCGACATCAAGGAGATAGTCGTCGACCCGGAGGGCCCCGCTGTCCCCCAGGGTACCCCCCAGGAACAAGCCCAGCTTGTGGCCTGGGTGGGTTGGCTGCTCGGCCAGGCCCCGGCACAGAGCCAGGACCGTAACATCAGCTACGTCTGGATGCACCTGCCCTCCGCCAACGACATCGCTTCGGGCCACGTCGGCACCTTTTCAGGCCGAACGTAGGCCCCCCCCGATACGGCCCGGTTCAGCCGGGTCCTTGCGCGCGACCGCGTCGTCGTACAGGCTCCCCACATGTTGAAAGACATGGTCGACGATCCCTCACCCGAGATCTGGTGATCAGCCGGTCAATGTGCCTCGGGGCCGTTGTCCGGCCTATAAACGAAGAGCGCTCCTCTGTACCCTGGCGCCGCTCGTCGGCTACATGAGCATGTCCATCCTGCCGTTGGTGCTGGGTGGTGTGTTAGGGGTCAGGAGTGTCTGCATTTCTGTGGGCGCGCCGGTCGCCTGACCGCGAGTAGTAACACTGGGAGTGGCCGTATTCGAAGTCGTGATGCTCGTTTCACCGGCGGTACGGTCTAACCACGCGCGCAGTTCTTGGGCTTCTCTGCTGAGTGTTTGCTGTTGAGTGACGTCCTGAGCCAAGGCGTTGGTGGCACCGGCAATCGCACCGACTGCTTGAACTGTCACAGCGACCTCCTGTCTCAATTTTTAGTTTACCTTTGACAAACCGTGGGTCCTGGCGACCTGCCGATCTTTCTCGTATGCCTGATCCACGATCGCGTCGACCGAGCGGAGCGAAGTAACGCGCTCCGGCCTCAGCCGTCGACAGATCTGCAAGCTGCTCATACCCGCCGGGCTGCCTTACCGCAAGGCAGCCGAGGGCGGCCAGTAAACGGGGGCGCCGGTCGAGGCGCGAGGTTGATTTGCCGTTTAGAGACGCCCAGAAATGCCACGCAGAACACCGGCACCTACGAGGCTTGGTGCTGGCAGGGGACCACGCCCACTTGCTGGCATCCTTGGCCGTGGCTAGGGGGCGGGGCCAGACTTCTACGACGGAGCGCCGAGATTGCCTCTGATCCGGAGGTCGCGACCAAGAAGCTGTACCAATGACCGCTGGTCAAGTGCCCGACGGTCCTGATCGAGGAGGTCCAATGCGAATTGCCAAACCCGTCCGTCGAGCCAAGGCCGTGCTCATCGGTTTCGTCGTCACTGCGACTGCTGTCCCCTTAGCGGTCTCGGCAGCCTCGGGCGTGGGGGCGGCCGCGCGGCCGGCGGCCGGCACCATTCACATCTACCTGCTGAACTCCAGTACCAACCCGAGCACTCCTAACAGTGTCCTGATCGCAGGGGCTTTCTCCGATCACGGCACCGGCAAGAAGGGCACCTGGCACCTCTCGAAGGGCACCATCACCTTCAACACGTCCTCGATCAACGCCGTCGTGAGCTCTTCAAACTTCGGGACTTCCAACGACGCGAGCTGCTCTTTTTACGGGGTAGCCAAAGGCGAGGTCCCAATCGTCAGCGGCACCGGAGCCTACACGGGGATCACCGGCAGCCTGGTGGCTACGATTACCGAGGCAGGCGAGGGTTCGCTGTTGAAGAACGGCAAGTGCAACGAAGCTAACAATGCTCCTGTTGTCGCACAGGACCTCATCATCACCGGCGTCGGAAACGTGTCCTTCAAGTAGTTGGGCACGCCAGGACGTGTCCCAGCCCCGCCGAGCCGTTTGCCGTCGACGACGATGGGCCCGCGTGTCGCCTCGGCTCAATAGGTCACAAGCACGAGCCCTGAGTAAGCGGCTCCGGCACAGGGATCCCCCAGACGCCCCTGACCCTGCCATGCTCGCTGAGGTGCTGACCGAGTGCCATGCCGCTCTCTCTCGGACACCTCTATCAGACGGACGATCGCCACGCGGTCGTAGGCGTCTCCTAGTCGTTCATGGTCACCTGCCTCGCTGGGGAGGCGGCGGGTCAGGACCGATAGACAACGGAGTAGGACAGGGCTGTGAGCAGGGAGTTTGTAAGGTGGGGCGCTCTATCAGATGGAGCGCTCGACGAAGGCGGGGCGGCCGGGCCGAACTACCCTTGAGGACTTCGGCAGGCGCACGGGCTGCCAGCGTCCACGGAGGTCATCATGGCTGAGCAAGAGAACGAGACGGAAAGCAATAAGACCAGGGCCGACCAGCAGGCAGTCTCTCGGCGCAGGCTGCTCAAGACCATCGGTGGGGCGGCAACTGTCGGTGCGGGGATGGTGCTCGTAGGGGAGCCTGTACCTGCCGGGGCTAGCGGCACCGCCATCAAGACCGGGACATTCAGCTCTAACACGAATACCCCTGCAGTGTCCGCGGTGAGCACAGGCACGGGCCCGGCTGTGCGGGGTTCGAGCCGATCTCGGAGCTTCGGGTCGGGTGTGTTCGGCATGTGCGTGTCCCCCGACGCCTATGCCGTGGCCGGGGTCAACTCCGCCACCAGCGGCCTCGCGATTGGTGTGGCCGGCCAGACCGCCTCCAGCCAAGGGTCCGCAGTGACAGGGCTCAACTTCGCCACCAGTGGCTCCAAGGCCATCGGAGTGTACGGCCAGAGCGCGTCCCCGAATGGGGCCGGGGTGGAAGGGTTCACGACCGCGACGAGCGGCACCCCGTCCGGTGTGTACGGCGAGTCCCCGGCCCCCGGCGGGTACGGAGTGAGCGGGGCCAATACCGCTACCAGCGGCGCCGCCCTCGGCGTGCAGGGCTTGAGCGCCTCTCCTGATGGCTATGCGGTGGCAGGGGTCAACAACGCCAAGAGCGGGCGCTCGGTCGGAGTGTACGGAGAGACGGGCAACACCGACACCGGCTTCGGCGTGCTATGCAAGGGGAGGCTCGCCGCCACTAGCACCATCGTTTCCGGTTTCCTCCTTTTGGGCACGACGCGGACGCTCTACTCCATGGCGAGCCCCGAGTGCTGGATAGAGGACTTCGGCTCAGCCGACCTAGTGGACGGTGCCGCCGAGGTGCCACTGGACCCGGCCTTCGCCGCGGCTGTGCGCACCGACAGCTACAACGTGTTCGTGGTGCCCGAAGGGGACTGTCGTGGCCTCTACGTCGCCGAGAAGGGCCAGCAGGGCTTCACGGTGCGAGAGCTGCAAGGGGGCAAGGCGTCGGTGCCGTTCAGCTACCGGGTCGTCGCCCGGCGCCAGGACGTGGATGCGCCCCGGCTCGCCGAGGTCGACCTCAGTCCGCTGGTCTCCCGAACGCGTGACCGTGCCCCGCGGGTTGCCCGCCCGCCGCTACTGGCTTGAAGGCGACCCAAGAGCGGCGAGCCGGGGGAGCGCAGGCGTCGACCACGTAAAGGCGTCCTTCTCCGTCCCGCCGCCAGCCCGACCGTAGCGCAGCTCCGGCCTCGAACTCGTCGGTGGGAAGGAGCGGGCCAACACACATTGCCCGCAAGGGCCCTACGACGCGCAGAACACCTACACGACGCCCGACAGAAGGCGTATGTGCCGGGCCTCCCGACGCCCCTCGGGCTTGTGATCACGCTGTGATCAATCGGCCTGCTCGGACGGCTTTAAAACAGAAGCCCCAGGCCGATGACCTGGGGCTTTGTCTCGTAAAGGTGGCTCGGGGGGGAGGACTCGAACCCCCAACGACAGGGCCAGAACCTGTAGT
>CAYZVQ010000090.1:0-15597 GCA_964481925.1 uncultured Acidimicrobiaceae bacterium | reverse complement strand
CGATGCCGTAGCCGAGCTCGACGGCCACCCGAGCCGAAGCGGCGCGCCCGGCCATGGTGGCGGCGTGCAGGTGCTCCCGCCACAGAGCCGTGTCCGCCGCCTTCCACCCGCCCTGCTCGTCTTTCATCTCGACGACATTGGCCAGCAGCACGTGGTCGTGGGGGGAGGGGTCGCCCAAACGGGAGGTGGCATGGCGGGTATGGGCGTAGATGAGCCCGGCCGTAGCTGTCGCCTTTGCCGCTTCGCCCCGCCGGCCCCCCATTTGACAGGTGACGCTGTCCAGGTAGGCGAGCGTGGCGTCTCGCTCGGCGTCCATGATGGCGTGCATGTCCTCGGCCCGGCCGATCACGCCGAGCTCGGCCACGCTCTTGTGGGCGGCGATGACGATCTCCATTCCCGGCCGGCGCGTCTGCACGAGGCGAGCACCGGTGTGGGGGTCTCTGGCCCCGCCCGGACCGAAGAGCGCCTCGTAAGTCTCCGATATCACCGCCCCGGCCAAGCCGAGGGAGGTTGCCCCCGAGCCACCCCAGACCAGCGGGGTCTCGCCCCCGGGAGGCGTAGTACTCCATGGCCCGGCCGGGGTGGTCGTCTACCCGCCCGAGCACGGTGGCGCGGTGGTACTCGACCGACTCCGCTCCCATCATCCGCATCCAGCCCACCCGCCCACCTCGTCTCAACCAAACCCGGCCCGATTTCTTTGGCAAGCCACCGGCTTGCAATCGTGTTCTCTTCGCTTGGTGGTTTACCAGGGTGGGAAAGCCTTGTGAAGAGGCTCTTTTGTGTTCGGGCAGTAGTGGTCAATAACGGTAACGAAGGGGCAGAAGAAACTTTAGGAGTACCGGGGCGAGCATTTTGAGATGGGTGTCCCTTGGCGGGTGGTGCGAGTTGAGATCGGTGTCCTTGACGGGTGGTGTCGGCGAACACGCGGCTTGTGAGTGAGATCGAGGTGGCGGCTCGCGAAGAGGTGCATGGTGGCCCCGAGGTGCGCGCGTTCGTGGGTGAGCAAGATTTCGCCACCTTGGCCCCTACGGGTTAGAAGACCAACCCGAGGAGAAGACTGATGCCAGATCCTGTCGTAGTGCCCAAGCTGTTGACCATGGACGAGCTCGCTGAGAGGCTTGGGGTGACCCACCGCCATGTGCGACGTTTGGTCGCCGAGAGACGAGTGGGCGCGGCACGTAGCACCTCACACGTTGCCAACCAAGGCCGACGCCCAAGCGTGGCTGTCCGGTGTCGAGACTGACATCAAACGGGGTACCTGGCTCGACCCTGAGGGCGCGAAGGTCACCTTGGCCTCGTGGCTCCAGCACTGGCTCGAAACCGTTGTCGACGGCCGTGTCGGATCCGACAACACCCGCGCCAACTACGCCCAGATCATCCGCGTCCACATCGCACCAGCACTTGGCATGGTGACCCTCAGCGAGCTCACGGCAGAAATGGTGGACAAGTTCCTGGCGGCAAAGGCTGCCGAGGGGTTAGCAAAGACGCACGTCTCGCGGATGCGCACGATCTTGGCCGACGCCCTCCGTCATGCCGAAAGACGCGGTCTCGTGATCCGTAACGTCGCGGCTCTAGCGGTGATGCCGAGGACCAAACCACCGACTGCGCGCCGCTCGTTCACCCCGGACGAGGCCAAGGCCGTCCTCAGAGCCGCTCAGGGTGAACGGCTGGAAGCGATGGTGGCGCTCGGCCTTGCCACCGGGCTGCGGCCCGGAGAGCTCACGGGCTTGCTGTGGCCGGATCTTGCCCTCCACGCGGTCCCCCCGACGCTTCGGGTCTCAGGAGCCATGAAGCGTGGACCGGATGGCCGAGTCTCCCGCGGTGCCGTGAAACGTTCGAAGGACGGCCTTAGGACGCTGTCGCTACCGCCGTCGGTCGTAAACGCATTGCGCGCTCACCGCCGGCGCCAAATCGAAGAACGCCTCGGCGCCGGACCGCTTTGGCGGGACAGCGAGCTTGTTTTCACGTCCAGCGTCGGGACGCCCCTCGATCCCTCCGACGTGCGCCGCACGTTCGCCAGGATCGGTAAGCGGGCTGGTATCGCCGACGCCAACTACCCGTACCTCCTGCGCCACAGTGCCGTCTCCCTCCTTCTGGACGGCGGCGCCAGCATCGAAGAAGTGGCCGACCTACTGGGAGACGACCCGCGCACGCTTTATCGCCATTACCGCCACAAGGTGCGGCCGGTGTCCAAGGCAGCCGACCGCATGGAAGGCCTGCTGTCGAGCATCCTGCCCGGAGCTTCGCGCACGTAGCGCGCACGCCGAGCCTCCAAACGACTTCGGAAACCCTCCGCCAGCCACAAACTCCCTGCTCAGAACGGGTGGGCGTAGAGGGAGTCGAACCCACGACCTCATGCGCGTCATGCATGCGCTCTAACCAGCTGAGCTATACGCCCGAGGCTGCATAGGTTATCAGCCGGCCCGCGCCCGACGCACCCTTCAGCGTCCCGGGGTCAGTGCGCCAGTACGGCGACCGAACGCGGTGGCAGCCAGGCCCTGGCTTCCCCGCCGCTCGTCTCCACTCCCACCCCCTCCTCTGAGGCCATTACCACCGAGGCACCGCTGTCGAGGGGGAGGGCCCGGCGCTCGTCCGCCAGGTTGGCGGCGATGCTGAACCGACCGCGGTTGACTACGAGCCACCGGGCTTGTTCGTCGAAGGCGGTGCCCACCAGTTTGCGGTCGTGGCTCGAGAGGTCGGGCTCGCTCCGGCGAAGCGCGATCAACCGACGGTGCCACTCGAGCAACGAGCGGTGCGGCTCCCGGCCCCGCTCCGACCAGTCGAGCTTGGAGCGCAGGAACGTCTCGAGGGCCTGCGGGTCTGGGACCTCGGCTCCCGCAGGCATGGGGTGTTCCCGGCGGCGGCCCTCCCGTACGGCGGCCCCGAGCTCGGTGTCCTGATGGTCGGTGAAGTAGAGGAACGGCGTCGACGCCCCCCACTCCTCTCCCTGGAACAACATGGGCAGGAAGGGCGAGAGCAACACCAATGCCGCCCCGACCTTCAATAGGTCCGGGCCGACTAAGGCGGCGGTGCGCTCGCCGAAAGCGCGGTTGCCAACCTGGTCGTGGTTTTGCAAGCAGCAGACGAAGCAGGCGCCCGACAGATCCTCTGCCGGTCGGCCGTGGCGCCGCTGGCGGAACCCGGAGAACTCCCCGTCGTACACATAGGCGTCCGTAAAAGCTTTGGCCAATTGGGCGACCCGACCGAAATCGACGTAATAACCGCTGTTCTCGCCGGTTAGGACAGTGTGCAGGGCGTGATGGAAGTCATCGTCCCAGGACGCGCTGACGCCGTAGCCATGGCTCTCACGCGGCCGGCACAACCTAGGGTCGTTGCGGTCGCTCTCGGCGATGACCCATAGCTCGCGCCCGACCTCCTCGGCCAGCCCAGTGACGGCGCCGGAAAGCTCCTCTAGGAGATGGAGGGCGCTTTCGTCGTAGATGGCGTGTACGGCGTCGAGGCGCAAACCGTCGAAATGGTAGTCCCGCAGCCACATGAGGGCATTGGAGATCACGAAGTCCCGCACCCCGTAGCTTCCCTTGCCGTCCATGTTGACCGCTGAGCCCCACGGTGTCCGGTAATCGTCGGTGAAGTACGGCCCGAACTCGCTCAGGTAGTTGCCGGCCGGCCCGAGGTGGTTGTACACGACGTCGAGCATGACGGCGACGCCTCGGGCATGACAGGCATCGACCAACCGCTTCAAGCCGTCCGGTCCCCCATAGACGTGATGCGGCGCCCACAAGTCGGCGCCGTCATAACCCCAGCCCCGGCTGCCGCTGGCCTCGGCCACGGGTAACAGTTCGATGGCGTTGACGCCCAGTTCGGCCAAGTGCGCGAGCCCGGAGATGGCCCCGTCGAACGTCCCTTCCGGGCTGAAAGTCCCGACGTGAAGCTCATAGATCACGGCTCCGGACAGAGCCGTTCCGTGCCAATCCTGGTCAGTCCAATCGAACGAACCGTGCTCGACCAGGACGGAGGGCCCGTCAACCCCGTCGGGCTGCCAGGCCGAACGGGGGTCGGGACGGGCCGGCCCGCCGTCCAACGAAAACTGATAACGGTCTCCGGGGGCGGCCGGGACGTCCAGACGCCACCAACCTCGCTCCCCCGCCGCCATCACCAACCGGCGGTGACCGTCGAGCACCAGCTCGACCCGTTGGTGGCCCGGAGCCCAGACTTCGAACATGACCATGCCGGTACACCTACCCCCTTCGGCCCGTTGGTTCCCTGATTTTTTCCAACAGGGCCACGGGAACGGTGGCGAGAAGCTCCCTGACCGGCACGTCTCCCCGGTAGTGCCGGCCCGAAAAGACGTCGGCCCACTGCCCAGGGGGCAGGCTCAACGAGGTACTGCGCCATCCCCCCTCTTCTTCCAGGGCGAGAGGCCAACGGGTCACCACCGTGACCACGTCGGTCCCCCGGCTGAAGGCCACGCCGTGGTCGGCGGCGGGACCGCTCAACGACAGTGGCCCGTAGGCGCCGCGCTTGCCTTCACCGAAAGACGCCCGCTTGCGGCGACGCAGCTCCAGTGCCCGGTGGACCAAGGCCAGTTTGACAAGGCCGCGCTCATCCCCTTCGGCCCATAACTGGCCGATATCAGCAGCTTCTACGTCTTTCAACATGGCGGCGCGTGCCTCGTAGTCGACCAGCCTCCGGTTGTCGGGGTCGACCAATGACAGGTCCCACAGCTCGCTCCCCTGGTAGAGGTCGGGCACACCTGGAGCGGTAAGCGTCAGCAGTTTGAGGGCCAAGGAATTTGACCAGCCCGGCCGGCGCACCCGCTCGGCGAACTCGCCCACCTCGGCCATGAACCTCCGCGAGCGCATGATGGAGGAAGCGAAATGGTTGACGGCGCTCTCGTAGATCTGGTTGGGATCGTCCCAACTGGTGTGCAGATTGGCTTCCCTGACCGCCTTTTCGAGGAACGCCAGGGCCCGATCGGCCGTGATGGGCCACGCCCCCACCAGCGTCTGGTAAAACATCCATTCCGTCCCCGGGTCGGGCAAGTCGGCGACACGGTAACGCCGGGTCAGCTTGTGCCAACGCTCAACCGCTTCCGCCCACTGGCCCGGGATCTCCGACAGGACCGATATGCGTGCTCGAACATCCTCGGAGCGCTTGGTGTCATGAGTCGAGGTAGCGAGAAGCCCGTACGGGTACCGAGCCGCGGCGTTGGCGGACCGCCCGTGAAAATCCTCGAGATCGGTCCCCGGTGACCCCGGGTCCCCTCCCACCTCGTTCAGGGCCAGGAGGGGCGTGTAGCGGTAAAAGGCGGTGTCCTCAACAGCCTTGGCCATCACCGGTCCCGTCACCTGTTGGAACCGTTGGACCATTTCCGTCTCGGCCGGGCCGTCTATTTGCAGCAGCAGGACCTGGCGCAGGAAGGCCAGAAGCTCTCCGTCGATCTCGGGACGCCGGAGACCGGCTGTCACCACGGCCCGAGCCACGGTAGCCACGTCCTGTTGAGAAGCCTTTTCCCCGGGGACGAGGTACGTGCGGTAGACACTGAAACACGCGATCACCTCGGCCAGGCATTCGCGTAACTCCCGGAGCGTATGGTCCGAGTGGCGCCGATGGCCCTCGCACACCTTGGCCATGCGGTCGACAAGATGAGTGAGGTCGGTGGCCAGCGAGGTGCCCAGCACCTGCAGCTTGCAGTCGTGGACCAGGTCTTCAAACGACTGCTCAAAGCCGCTGAACGACCTGAACGCGGTGTCGAGAGCAACGGCCCCCTCTTTCTTTATCAAGAGCCCGCCCGCCAAGTTGAGCCAGTCGTAGCCGGTCGTGCCGGCCACGGGCCAGTCCGCCGGGAGCTGCTCACCCCGCTCCAGTATCTTCTCGACCAACGCCCACACCCCTGACCCGGCCTCTTCGAGCCGGTCCAGGTAACTCCGGGGATCGCGCAGGCCGTCAATGTGGTCCACCCGCAGGCCGTCGATCACCCCCTCGTGCAACCAGCGCAGGATGAGCCGGTGGCTGTCGGCAAATACGGCGTCGTCCTCCACCCGGATACCCACGAGGTCGTTTATGTCGAAGAACCGCCGGTACTGGCCCTCCTCTGATGCCGTCCGCCAGAAAGCGAGACGGTAGTTCTGACGCTGCAACAACGCGTCGAGTGGATCGGGCTGGGAACCGACAGCTTCGGTCTCGGCGTTAAGGGCGGCGTCGACCTCAGGGTGCTGGGTGCACAGGACCATCAGGCGAGCGCGCAGGACCTCTTTGTCGCGGTGACGTTCCCTCACGCTGGCCCGGTCGGTGGCCCACGAAGGCGGGAGCCGCCCCAGCGCCGTCCCGATGCTCTCCACTTCAGCCCTCACACCGGGGTCAAAACCGCGCGGCAGGCGCCGGGCAGCCTTGGCCACCAACTGGTCGAGGCTGCGGGGCGCTATGGGCACCTGCTGTTCGTAATAGCGAACGGTGAACGTGCCTTTGGAGTGCTCCAACTGGAAGCGCCCGGCCTCGAGCTCACGGCCGTAATGGTCCCCCAAAATAGGCAGCAGTACCACGCTGTTGCTGTGGGGATGGTTCGTTCCCGGCTCGCCCCAGTCAACATCGAAATAACCGGCGTAGATACTGGACGGCCCGTTCTCCAGGACGTCCCACCACCAGCGGTTGTCCCGGGTGGCGACGGCCATGTGGTTGGGGACCACGTCGAGGATCTGGCCGAGGGCCGCCTCCCCGAGCGCCCTTTGCAGTTCGAGGTAGCCCCGGTCCCCACCCAGCTCCTCGTTGACCGCCGCCGGGTCGACCACGTCGTAACCGTGCGTGCTGCCTTTGGCGGCCTGCAGCACCGGCGACAGGTAAACGTGGCTGATGCCGAGGTCGGCCAGGTAGCTAGTTATGGCGGCGGCGTCCGAAAAGCCGAAACCCGCGTGCAACTGCAACCGGTAAGTGGCACGCCGGGGAGCCCTTTGGCCGTAGGCACCCGCCCTGGCTCGCCCCGTCCCCTTGTGCTCCTTGCCCGCGCCAGCCTTGTGCTCCATGCCCGCGCCAGCCTTGTGCTCCATAACAGTGGCCTTCCTGCCCTCGGGGCCCGGGCTTACCTCGAACGACCGGGCCGCGTCGTTCCTACCCGCTTATGCGCCCCACTAGCCTGTCGAACGACGTGACCGCCTACATCCCCAGCCCTCCGGCTGACGGCATCAGTGTAGGGCCCCTTCAGCTGCACTTCTACGGGCTGCTGATCGCCATCGCGGTACTGGTGGCGGCCTGGTCGGCCCAGAGGCGCTGGGCCCGGCTTGGTGGCTACCCAGGGACGATCGTGCCCATCGCCTTCTGGGCTGTGGCCGCGGGCTTGATCGGCGCCCGGCTGTACTCCGTGGTCACCAGCTGGCAGCAGGACACCCAGGGTCATTTCATCCAGATCTTCGAGATCTGGAACGGTGGCCTGGGCATTTGGGGCGGCGTCGGCGGCGGCGTCCTGGGCGGGTGGCTGAAGGCCCGGCGCATGCACGTCCCCCTCCCGCCCCTCTTCGACGTGGTGGCACCCACTCTGGCCCTCGCTCAGGCCATAGGCCGTTGGGGCAACTACTTCAACCAGGAGCTTTTCGGTCTGCCGTCCAAGCTCCCGTGGGCCGTGCGCATCACCGACCTGTCCGAGCTGAACGACATCCCGGTGAAGTACCAGCACCTGAGCGCGACGGGGACGCTGCTGCCGGCGACGTACCAGCCCACGTTCCTGTACGAGTCGATCTGGGACCTGGCCACTTTCGGTCTCCTTCTGCTGATCGAACGCCGCGTGAGGCTGAGGCGGGGCTACCTGTTCGCGGCCTACGCCGCCCTGTACACCTTCGGTCGCTTCTTCACCGAGTACCTGCGCATTGACCCTGCTCACCGCTACTTCGGCCTGCGCCTCAACGACTGGACGGCCATCGCGGTCTTCGCCGTGGCTGCGTTGCTCCTGTTGGTGAAAGGACGTCCGCAGCCCGGAGACGATCTCGTAGGCGACCCCCTACCTGCACGCCTGGTCGAAATGGAGAAAGCGCGGGCACTTGCCCGCGCCGGCGCAACGCCGGCGGGCGGGCCCAGGCATCTGGCAAGTCCGGGGCCGGTAGCACAGGCCGAGCCGGAGGCGACAGGCGTGGTGGCACTGCCGGGGGCCGCCTCGGAGCCGGCGGTGCTGGAGCTCGGACCGGGACCGGAGGCTACCGCGCCGGGGCCCGACGACGCGCCGACTGCGGACGATGGGGAGGCGGCCGTCGAGGAACCTGGCGCCGATCGGCTCTAGCCGGGCCGCAGGGGCCAGGCGACCACGATGGTGCGGTCGTCATGGCAGCCACGTCGGCTGAAGTCGGCCACCGCCATCAGGCCCAGGGGTGAGAGGTCTCCGGTGGGACCGCCTCGCAGGATCTCGGCCAGCGCCGGCGCCACGGTGGTCGGCCCGTCGCGCAGGGGATTGGCGATCCCGTCGGTCACGAGTACCAGGGCAGCTCCGTGGGGCAGCTCGACGGAAGCGGTCTCAACGGTACTGAGCCCGCGCTCGCCCGGGCCCGGCAACGGCAGGACGTCGGTGACGACGTGATGCAGGTCGTCGCCCCCGGGGGGCACGAAGATCTCACGCCAAACTCCGTCGTCCAGTACGAAGCCGGTGCTGTCCCCGACCCGGGCCATGACGGCGGCCGCTCCGTCTGCTCGCGTCGTGACTAGGGCGACCACAAGCGTCGTGGAAAGTTCTGCCGCCGCAGCCGGGCCCGAGGCGCGAACGGCCGCCCTCAGGTGGTCACTGGCCCGCTCCACCGCTCCCCGGCACTCGGCCACGCCCCAGTCCTCGGGCTCCGAGAGGTACCGCGCCGCCGCCGCCACAGCCAAGTCGGCGCCGTCACCTCCCCGGCCGGCCGTGCTCACGCCGTCGGCGATTATCAGGCCCAGGCGGCCAGGGCGCGGCTTGACCCAGGCGTAGGCGTCTTCGCAGCGACCACCTCCCAGGCGGTGAGCGGTGCCGGCGACGGAGGAGGCCAACACGACGAAGTCGGCCGACCGGCCGCCATCGGCCCGGTAGTTGGCGGCCGCCGCACCGGCAATGGCCCGGACGGGCACGGGTGCGCCCATCGCCGGGGAGGGCTCGCCCCAAACCGGGCCCCCCCACCCCGGGGTCATTCCAGTTCGTCCACCGGGATGGCTTGCATATTGGGGAGCTGAGGGGGGACGAGCTGCGGCGCGCCGGTATATGCGCTGGCGGACGAGCTCACGATCGACTGCACCAGCCCGGCCATGAGCTCTGGCACAACGGCTGAAGGGGCGGCACCACTGGCCGCCACGTATGCCCGGTTGGGCTTGTTCTCCGCCACCGTGGCCAGGATCTCGGGGACGGCCTCGCCGAAACCGAAGGCCAGGATATTGGGGTGGCGGCGCCAGTTAGGTTCGACCAGCCGGCGGTGGGCTTCCAACCAACGTTCCTCGGGGTCGGTCGGGCGGCCGTCGGAAACGAACAGTACAGCCGGGCGGTACCAGCGCTCCCCTGCCGCCCGCCCGGCGTGATAATCGGCCTCGATGACCCGGCGCAGGTGCTCGAACGCCGCCGCGTACGAGGTCCGGCCCTCCACCTCCACCCTGGGCATGGCTTCGACGAGGGCCAGGTCGGCCAGGTCGAGGACGGTACGGGCCACGTCGCTGAAGGTGACGATGCCAAACCGGATCACCTCCGCCACGGCCGGGTCCTGGCCCACATTGGCGCGCAGTTGCGGGAGCTCGGCGTTGACCTCGTCTATGGGCTTGCCGGCCATGGACTGGGAGACGTCCAGGCAGAGGTAGAACGGGAAGACGGCATAGCGTTCTTCGGTACCGAGGTACTGGCTCGCCATCGTCTGACCGAGGCTACCGGAGGCCCGCTCAAAAGACAACGTCGGGGCCCACCCGGACGGCGCCACGACCAGGCCTCATAGGCCGATCCACGGGCTCACGACCATGCCCACCAGGAAAAGAGCCAGGCAGGCGGCGGCAAGGTCGAGTACCGCGATACCAACCAGCCGCCGCAGGCCGTTCAAGCGCCGGCCGGGCAGTCGGACCAGGCGAACGGCCAGCCCATGGGCGGCCGCCCAGGCTGCGAGCGTCCGGCGGACCAGCTGGCGGGGGGTCAGCCCGGCTGAGAGGCCGGAGCCACCTTCGCGGCCGGCACCAGACAGGCTCGGAGCAGGCCTTATCAACTGCCATGTGGCCACGGCCCGGTGCCGCAGCACTGGTCGCACCACGACGTCGTGCACCGTCGCCGCCGTCGGCGCCAGCGAGCGGGGGACGACGCCTGGCAGGCCAGGCGACCATGACCGGGCGGGCCGTTCATCGCCCTGGGCCGCCCGGGCCCGGGCGGCTGTCCCCGCCGCGCCGAGGACATCGAGAAGATCCTCCAGCGCGGCCGCCCATTCGGCCGGCGCCGGCCGCTCAGCCGCGTTGACCAGCGACAGCGAACGCTCGCACAGCTCCCAGAGGCCGGGCATATCCGGGAACTTGCGCCAAGATCTGGGCAGTTCGAGGTCGACGCTCACGCGGGGGTGCGCCCGTTGGCGCCCCTGCAGGGGAAAGTGGGCCGCTCCCACCAGCCGTAAAAAAGCCAGGCCCAGTACATAGCGATCGACCGGTTCCCCGGGCGGCTGTCCGGGCGGCAGGGCCGGGTCCTCCCAGTTTGGGGTGGTCGCCCGCGGAAAGTGGGGCGCAAGGGGCTCACCCCCGATAACGGCGCCGTCGCAGTCGAGCACATAGACCGCAGGCGCCGGCTGCAAGGACCACAGGACGTTCTTCGCCGAGAGGTCACCGTGCACGACCAGGGGCCCAGCCCCGCCCTGCCACGCGTCCAGCAAGCGGGCGAGCGCGTACACCAGGGCGACCCGCTCCGGGGCGCCGGGCGGGGGCACCGTCACGCCGTACGCCACGGTCATGCGGTCCGGGTCGCCGGCCAGGTAGCTGAGAGTGGCGAGGCGCTTAGGCCCATCACGGTGGCGCAACCAGAACTGCGCCGGGGCCCGCGGCATCAACGCGCCCAGGGCGACGGTGGTGTCGTCGGGCCCGACAACGGCCGCTGACGGCCAGGCCGAAGAACTGATGGCCCTTCGGCACGCCCCCTCGTCCCGCTCGGCCATCAACGTCGGCACAGCGCACAGGAGGTTGAGCTCGGTCAACGGGCGAGGGTGCCGCAGCTGCTTGTAGACCAGGGCCGCAGGGTCTTCGGGAGCCCTGCTGCCCGTCCGTACCACCTCGAAAACCCGGCCCTCGCCCCCCTCCGCCAGCATTTCCCCCAGCCGGAGGTCGGTGACGAGTACCTGGTTCAATACCCCGCCGCGGTGTCCACCACGCCTACGAGGGGTAGGCCCGAAGCCAGACGCTCCACGTTTTCCCGGATGCGGACGGCCAGGAGAGCTTGGATCATTTCCTCGGTGTCGGCTGTGTGCGGGGTCACGAGACAGTTGGGCAAGGACCACAGCGGGTGCCCGTCGGGAAGAGGCTCCGGGTCGGTCACGTCCAGCGCGGCGCCACCTAGGCGCGACTCGGACAAGGCTTTCACCAGGGCATCGGTGTTGACGTGGCGACCACGGGCCACATTGACGAGCCAGCTGTCAGTGCCCATGAGGCCCAGCTCTTCGTCAGAGATGATGTGGACGGTCTCGGGCGTGAGGGCGAGGGCCACGAACACGACCAGGGCGCCGGGCAGGGTGGAGTGGAGCTCATCTGTCGTGACCGTGCGTACGGCACCGGCCAGCGGCGAGGCGGTCCGGCGGACCACGGAGGCCTGAACGTTGAAGGGGGCCAGCAGGGCCAACAGCTCCTGGGTGATCCCCCCGCCCCCGAGGACGGTGACAGGCGCGTCGAAAAGCGTGGTCGCGGCCCGCTCACCCCACGACCGCGCCCGTGCCCTCTCGGGCAATTTGCGCAGGCCGGCCAGAGCCAGGCACAGGGCGTGCTCGGCCACGGGCCGGGCGTAACTGCCCTTGGCCGACGTCCATACGAGCCCGCTCGGATGGGGCCGCTCAAAGACGCCCGCGTCGAGCACCCGGTCGATGCCCGCCATGGGCAGCTGGGCCCAGCGCAGTTCTGGGTGGGCGGCGACCGTCTCGAGCAGCGCTTGCGGGTCGAACGTGGTCCACACCAGGCCATCGAGCGGACCGTCGGTGGTCAGAGTGCCGCCGCCCTGGACAACGGCATCGAGAGCGTACTCGGGACGGCCCGGCGCGACCAGGACCCGGGGGGAGGGGCGCACTACCAAGTTGGAGGGCTGAAGTGGCGATGACCCACGCGGGCCAGGCTTTCCCAGGCCGAGCCTTCCCCGGCCACGGCCGACGTTATGAGATGGCAGAGATAGTTGTCGTCGCCGTCGAGGGCGGTACGGGTCGAAGTGGGCCCGACCGGATGGCGTACATCGACCCGCCAGAACTCTTCGTCCGAGTGCCGGGAGATCAAGACGTCCAGTTGCCGACGGTCTACTGTCACTGCTCTGCTGGCCACCAACTTCTCGCCCACAAACAAACCTCCAAAAAGCACGAGAGACCTCGACCAGGGCTTGGGCGGCCCGGTCCAGGACATTTTCACAGGCGCGGCATGCCGGTGCAAGCAGCCGGTTGGAGCACGACCTCAGCGGAGGCGATAGACGTCCGCTCGATGGTCGATCCGTAGGACGATCACAGTTTTTCTGTCGTCGTCGATCTCGCAGACCACGCGGTACGGGCCACGACGCGCCGACCACAGCCCGGCCAGCTCCCGTTGCGGCGGGTGACCGACCTGGCTACATTATGAAGTTGAAGTTTGCCGGTCATTCCATTGCGGGGCCTCGGCATTGTCGCGACCAATACCGGTTGTGTTCAGCTCGTTCGACTGACGTTCCATTACTTACACCCAACCAGATCCCATAGTCCCAGAACGCGTTGACCTCGGGCCGGAACGAGAAGCTCGGGGCCCAGAACATCTTCCACGAGTGCCCGGTCCGACCGGCAGTGTTTTGGTCACTGCGAAAGCCGTTATTATATGCCGGTTTTCAGGATGCTGCGGCTCCCCGGGACCCGGATAAGCGGCACCGAGGGACGTCGGCGCCGTGACAACGTTGGAAGGTGCCGCCGCTGTGGCCCGCAGGGAACGCGGCCTGGTGGTGGTCTCGACGTTGCGGGCCGACGGGAACGCCACCGGCCCAGGCATATTGACGAACGCTTTCGTACGATATCGTACCGGATTGGTGCTACACTGCCCGATATGCCTGGTCTCAGCAGCGATGAGGTACGCATTCCTCGCCACGCTCGTGAGGCCGTAGCCCGGCACGAGACGGTCGTCGTGTTCAACCGCGAACGGGCGGTCCTTGCCTTAGTGCACCCCGACGACATCGGCCACCCGTCGACGCCGCACGGCCGACCGGTGCGCGTTGTCGCGGAAGCGCTGAGGTCCGCACCCGAGCCTGACCCTGCGTTCGCTAGCGACATGGCCGACGTCCTCCGCTCGGTAGGGCGCGTCCCGCAAGACCCATGGGCGCGCTCCTAGACACCTCGGTGCTCGTCAACCTCGAGCGACGAGCCCGGGGAGCAAGGATCGCCTTCGGTCCCCTCCTCGCTACCACGCTCGAGGAAATGCTTGGACCGGACGAGGAGGTCGCCATCGCGGCGATAACTGCTTCCGAGCTCCTCCATGGCGTTCACCGAGCAAGCGCCGAGCACCGGTCACGACGGGAGGCTTTCGTTGAGGCGGTCCTCGCCGCCCTGCCGACAGTGCCATTCGACCTGCGTTCCGCACGCATCCACGCGCGCATCTGGGCCGAACTGGCCGCCACAGGCGCTGACGTCGGCGCCCACGACCGCCTCATAGCCGCCTCCGCCATCAGCCTTGGATGGCGCGTTGTCACAGCCAACCCCCGGCACTTCGCCACCATTGCCGGTGTCGATGTCATAGAGCAACGCGACTATCCGTAATGACGGGGGCAACTACCAAGGAAAGCGCGTTGTAGATAATACCGTCCCTAACACATACTTTGTACGTTGGGGAGGGGGCATTAGCCGCAGCTAGACCCACCGAGCCGAATGCCAAGACCGCAGCTATGGCGGGCAGGGCCAGGACCTTCTTTGATATATGCACTAATCAATGCTTTGTTATGCTCGCTTCTTAGGCCAGCTAATTGAGCACCCCGGCCTAAGTGCTCAAGTGGTTCGTCTGAGTCACTAAGGCATCGGCCCGGTCGACGCCCGCAGCGAGCACCTCAAGGGCGCTGGCGCCGCCGAGGTGCTCGGGGCCATGGGTGGTGAAGAAGGTCCGCCCCGTACCAACAGCAAGTACAGCCGAGGCAGGTTCTAGAACTTTGTTACTAGTACCCGTCAAGGAAGAGTAAAATACGTCTCAGACGCTCGAGGCCCTGCGGTAGGGGCTCGCGCGCCCCTCGGGTTCAACTAGAGGGTGAAGAGCCTGGACGACTGCGGCGACCCGCCCAAGGCGGGGACGTTGTCGGGCGAGCTTCTCCGCCAAGGATTACCCAACGCTACCCACGCTTGGACCGACAGGCGCCAGCGCCCGCACATGAAGGGCACGATGACTACGCCCAAGCACTTGTTTGCCCAAACCCGCAAAACGCCTAACAATGCCATGCTGCTGACGCGCCTGCATCACTACGCCGGGGTGCCAGGCTCGCAGTCCCGCCTACGCCTTATAACCCTCTTCGGCGTAGGCGGCCTGGTCGTGCTAAATGGAGCAGACGTTGTCACCACCCATCTCCTGCTGTCGCACGGGGCTGTCGAGGCTAACCCCCTGTCTTCGGTCCTGCTAGCAAGCGCGAGCCTGTTGTGGGTGAAACTCGCTATCCTCGGCGCTCTAGGCGTCATGGTTATCAGGCACCGTCCCCGGTTTGGTGTCACGGCCTTCGTGTTCGTGGCACTAGGCATGTACGCCACGGCCGTGCTTTCCAACTTGCTCATCTTGAACATAGTGATGAGATAACAAGTTCGTGCTGGCGTAGGGCTCCGCGGTGCCGGCGCGGCCGCTCTGCGCTCCCCACGGGTCCCTCGTTGGGCACAGCGTAGGAGACCTCCGCTGTCCGGTCGGACGGCCGTCGACCGTCCGGTAGCCTTGTGCCGGTGAGCGTCGCGGTCCGGCCACTGTTCGAGTTCGACAACTCCTTTGTTCGTGACCTGAGGGGCTTGTACGAGCCGTGGCGGGCGGCCCCGGCGCCGGCGCCCAGGTTGTTGGTGCTCAACGAGGAGTTGGCCACAGAGCTGGGAGTCGATGCCGATGCGTTGAGAGCACCTGACGGTGTCGCCGTTCTGGTCGGCAACGCCACTTCCCACGGAGCGTCGCCGGTGGCGCAGGCGTACGCAGGCCATCAGTTTGGTGGGTTCTCGCCACGCCTCGGCGATGGTCGGGCGCTCCTGCTCGGCGAGGTGCTGGACGTCCTCGGACGCCGTCGGGACTTGCACCTGAAGGGCTCGGGCCCCACCCCGTTCGCGCGCAGTGGTGATGGGAAGGCAGCCGTCGGCCCAATGTTGCGCGAGTACGTGATCGGCGAGGCAATGCATTCACTCGGCATCCGCACTACCCGGGCGCTGGCCGTGGTGGCGACCGGCGAGCAGATCGCGCGGGACGCCATGCTGCCCGGTGCGGTGCTCACCCGAGTCGCCGCGAGCCATCTGCGCGTCGGGACGTTCGAGTACG
>CAYZVQ010000089.1:0-15675 GCA_964481925.1 uncultured Acidimicrobiaceae bacterium | reverse complement strand
TTCCGGACCTTGCCAAGGTTGGGGTCGCGGGTTCGAATCCCGTCGTCCGCTCCAGAAAACCCCAGGTCAGAGGCCATATTGCGGGTGGCCAGCCTCTGAGATCCGCCGAGCAGTGGCGGCGTGGTTGGCGTCCAGACCGTGACAGCCGGAGCTTCGGCACCTGCCCGGCGGCCTAGACGCAGAGGGAGCGGCGGCGTGTTTGCCGTGCGCGAGGAGGTATGGCGGGTTGATGTCGAGGTCGGCCGGGATCCCGTCAGCGGGAAGCGGCGACGGGTTTCCAGGTACGTGCACGGGACCCGAGAGGACGCCGAGGTGGCGCTCGCACGCCTTCGAACACATCCCCCGGTGGCCCAATGGTTGAGTGGCAACCAGGCGATAGCGACCATGCGGGCTGGGCTGCCGGTCCTCCGGTGCTCATTACGGCTCGAACGAGGGGCCAAAGGGGCGATGTAGCTGAGCTTCGTGCGCGGCTTGACCACAACTGATGCATAAGCATTGTGATGCATTGGTTGTAACACACTTCCCTCGTGGTGGCGCAGCGCGACGACGTTGGGGACGACAAGAGCAGGACCCGGCCAATCCGTAAGTCTCAGGCCGCTCCCCATGCTCCCAGCCTGGCCCTGGCAGAGGCCGGCGCCGACGCTCACCCGGTTGTCTCGACGAGTTCAAGAGAGAGAACTCTAATCATATCTAAAAACTCTAAAGACCTCTAAAAGAGGCGGTATGATCCCGTCGTGGCCAACCCGTTCCACCCCAGTTTCGGGGTGAGCCCACCCCTACTGGTTGGCCGTGACCAGCCGCTTGACGAGTTCGTCGAAGCGCTCGAAGACGGTCCTGGCTCATCTGGGCGTGCCACCCTTTATACCGGCGCCCGGGGCTCAGGCAAGACCGTGATGCTCAACGCCGTCGAGGACCGGGCCAAGGCGATGGGCTGGGTGGTGGTCAGCGAGACAGCCTCGCCCGGCTTCGTCGGGCGGCTGGCCGGCCAACACCTTCCCCGGCTGCTCGATACCTTTGACCCCAAAGCGGTCCGGCGCCGCCTCAGCGGGCTCAGCGCTCCGTTGGGTGCTGGTGGCCTGAGCTGGAGCACCATTGAGGCCCACGTGGTCGAAGCCGGTTTGCGCGCCCAAGTCGAACTGCTCAGCGACATTCTGGCCGAGAACGGTACGGGTTTGCTCATCACCCTGGACGAGATCCACCAAAAACAGATCGGCGAGCTTCGAGAGCTGGCCACCACGGTCCAGCACGCCTTTCGGGAGGAACGCGAGTTGGCCTTCGTGGGCGCAGGACTGGTGTCTGCCATAAAGCGATGTGACCAACGACAAGGTGCTCACCTTCCTGCGCCGGGCCGAGCGCCATTCTCTGGGCTCGGTCGGGCGCCACGATGTCGAGCGGGCGCTGAAGGAGCCCATCGAGGCCTCCGGGCGTCGTGTGCAGGGCGAAGCCCTATTGGTGATGGCGAACGGGACGCGCGGGTACCCCTTTCTGATCCAGTTGGTCGGCGCCCAGACGTGGCGCCTGCACCCCAGCGCGGCGGAAGTCACCATCGAGGACGCGGAGCGGGGCGTAGCTAGCGCCCTGAGACGCCTGGGGTCGCTAGTCCATGAGCCCGCCCTGGCCGGCACCTCGGCGATCGACCGGTCGTTCCTTTTGGCCATGGCGGAAGACGACGGCCCCTCCAAGATGGCCGATGTCCAGCGCCGGCTCGGCGTCGACATCAGCTACGCCAGCCAGTACCGGCTCCGGCTCCTCGCCGCCGAGCTCATCGAGCCCGTCCGTCACGGCTATGTCGACTTCGCCCTTCCGTACCTTCGGGAGTACCTGCGGGAGCACGCCGCTTCGGAACTGTAGGAAGGGCACCGCCGCGTTGGGGGAGCCAAATGGGGAGCCACGCACGGCGAACACCAGCGGACGGCTACGGACGCCTGTGAACGAAGAACCCATTATCTATGGGACGTTTTGAACTGATATGAACACCGGCGAACGAGTTTCGCAGGCTCCGCAGTTAAGGGGTCCGGGCGCCTCAGTGGTTCACTGCCGGCCCGGCACCACCCGGGACCGCGCGATGGCGCGTCACGCCGACATAGGAGCTCTCGTCGGTGGCCCTTCGTCAGCACCTCCGCGCCCCCCAACCTGACAGTCCCGCCGATGGTGGACGGGCGCTCAAGTCCCTCGAGCGTAGGTTCGCAATCAAACGAGAGGAGGTGAGGGGAGAGGATCATGGCAGTGGCCGTGGGGGCTGGAGTGAGTGAACCGATCGCTCTGTCGGGGTCAGGCCGCGAAGGCGGTGACGACCAAAACGATGGTGCCGTCGTCATCGATCCGCTCGATTTTTGCTTCGAACGGTTTTCCTTCGCCGTCGGCGACCAAGACGCTCTCGCCCACGACGGGATCGCGGTCCTCGTCCCAATCGCTCAGCGACGAATAGACGCGGCCATGGCGGGCGCGAGCGAAAGTGAGGTCGGCGGCAAGGGTAGACATCACCACGCCTCTCATGGTACCTGTGGCTCCCGATTGAGGCCGCGCCGAGGGTCGAAGAGACGGAGCGCCTGCTCATAAGGGCGGGCGAGGCGTTCCCGGACAGTTCGCCGCTCCGCCCGGGAGAGCTGGTCATACACGGCAATGGTCCCGGGATAGGGGCAGACGACCACGTCGACGTGCCTGTCGGAGTGGGGGATCAGCTCTCCCTCGTCCTCAATGTCGGTCCCGATGATCTGGTAGCCCGCGCGGCGAAGCGTTCCGGCAGTAGCGAGGCCGTAGTGGTCCCAGACGGTGTCGGCCAGGATGGCAACCGCTTCGGCTTCGTCGCGGACAATGAACGCCGAAACGCACACGGCCCCGGCACGTTCGAACCCTGGCAGCACGCGGTAGAGCGGAGAGGCGCCCAGGGCGACCCGCAGGGCTTGGGGGACATCCACGTCCCGGCCAAACCGGACGAGCACTTGGGAGTTATCCGAGATAGCTCGATCGAGCCGGAAGATGACGCGCCGTGCAGGCATGCTCAGACGGTCTTTCGGCCCGGGAACGCCAGCACCTGGCCCGTCGCCATGTCCGCTAACGCGTCAGCCAGGGCTCGGTCGCGGTCCTGGGTGGCGTGCTGGTACCGAAGGGCGGCCCGGGGGCTGGCATGACCACCCCGTCGCATGAGCTCTGCGGTGGTGGCTCCGGTGGCGGCCGACCAGGTGAGGCCGGAATGCCTGAGGTCGTGCAGGTGGAGATCCGGATGGATCTGTCGCGGGTTTGGGCGTGCGCCAGCAGTTCACGTCAGGCTCCGTTCCAGCGACGGATGGATTTCTCGTGAACCGAGCTCGTGTAGCACCTGCAGAAGCATGATGCCGTACCGGGCTCCGCTCGAGCCGGAGATTCCCACGATGAGCACGGGTCGTTTCGTCACCTCAGCCACGCCGACGAATTAGATGAGCACTCTGCCCACACCAGGGACCGTGCCCGTCGTCAATCATGTCTGCAATGGCGACCGAACTCGCCATTCAAGGCCGCGTCGTAAGGGACCAGGCAAGTGTGCCTTCGGTCATGACATGGACCGCGGTGCCGTCGCTGGCCTTGTGAGGACGGTGTCAAGCCAGTCGAAGACCACTTGGTGCAGCCTGGACATCACCCCTTCTTGGCAGTGTTCGCCGCCCCCTTCTGCAGTGGGGAACAGGTGGTAGGTTTTCTTGCAGCGGAGAGCCTCGTAGAGCTGAGACGCGTGCCCGGGGTCATTCTCGCCGTCGAGCACGAGCGCTGGACAGGTGATAAGCGAGGCGTAGCGCTCGAGGGTGTAGGGGGCGACGGCGCGGAGCACAGCGGCTGGGCTGTCTGCTCCGAGGCTCCACATGCCCCAGCGGAAGATCGGCGCGAAAGCCTGGGCTTTGGAGCTCGTGAACTCCTCCAGGAGGGCGTTTGCCTTCGTATCGCTTGTGACGAGGCCTTCACCGACGAGCTTCATGATCTCGGGCCCGACCCCGCGGTAAATGCTGTCGGCGAAGGAGTAGAGGCCGTCGTAGGCGATCAGGGCGGCCAAGCGGTGCTCGGTGGCGGCGGCACGGGACGCGAGTAGTCCGCCCAGGCTCATCCCCATGAGCGCAATGCGATCGGGGTCCACGTCCGGGCGCGCCACCAGCCAGTCGACGGCAGGCGTGACCACGGCGTCCCAGTCCGGGCGGAAGAGCAGCTTCTGGTCACGAAGGGCGCTGCCTTGCCCGGGGCCGGCGAAGGCGAGCACGTGGTAGCCACGCCGGGCGGCGGCCGCGCCACCGCTGAAATACAGCTCCTCTTCGGTGCTGTCGAAACCGCCATGGTACAAGAGGGTGGGCCGAGGGCCCTCCGGGTCACCGCCAGCGGGATGAGCCGTCCCCAGATCTGCCGGGATCCACCATCCGGGCAGCGTGGTGCCCTCATAATGGAAGTTCACCCGCTGCGGCGCGGGGTTCATCAGTTGCGCGGCGCGGGCGAAGCTGTCGACCGAGAGCTGGCCTACTTCGCGGACTTCGGGGTCGTTCGCCGAGCCGACGCGCAGGTAGAACTGGCACACCCGGTAGTAGTTGCTGGCCCGCAGGTAGGACTCCCGGGCGCTGACGGGGTGACCTGCGGCGGCGCTGCGATCGGCATCGGCGTGGACCCGTTCGGCGAGCGCCCGCCACTCTGAGTACCAGGCGGCCTCGTCGCCGTCGGGGATCCGGCCCGCCGTGCTGGTGACTTCGCCGATGTCGGCGCCACCGTACGGGGCGTAGCCGAGTGCCCGGAGCGTCTCGAAGGAGAAGGACTGGTCGTTGAAAAGCGCCCAAGCGGTCGATGCTGGCTTGGGCAATACGGTCGATGTCATGGTGCTCCCGTCGCAAGGAGGCGTCCAGCCTGAACGGCGCGGCAAGACCGAAAGCTGTGGGTCCTGCTCGGACCAGGCGTCTCATGGGTCGATCTGCCAAGCCAGCGCTACCAGGGTCCGGAGCGACGCTCCCGGAAGCTGCCAATGGTCTTAGCAGGATCCAACACGCTACGGCACTACCCGTCGTGTCAGCCTTACGGTACACCAAGTCGAATGGCACTTCAACGAAAGCTGAGGCACCTCGAAGTGCCTGTCAGGAGAGCTTCCCGTCATGGCCAATGAGACCAACCTCCGCTGGCTCGCCCGACCAGCGTGTCGGAGCACAGCGGGTGCTTCACGGCGGTGCTGAAGGCCACAATCTGGGGTTGCATTCCACGAAAGGGGGCTCGACGCGCTCTCGATCAGAGGCCACAGGCTACCAACGTGCTGATGTCCGATCCCTCCATCTACCGGCGCTGGGGGGCCAAAGTGGACCTCGTCGTCGGTGCCCGGCCCAGCCGGCTATGGAGAAGGTCCCGGCTCCAGACGCGGGCTACCCCCGAGAAGACCTACTCGCCTCGTTCCGCGTTGCCGCAACGTCCCGTCGAGCAACTCCGCGGCCGCATGGCAGTACTAGTCTTCGTTCTCCGTCGCCATGTTCATCTCGGCGGCTACCGGTCGTTGACCGGGGGCGTTCAGGGGCTTGGCACGATAGGAGACTCACTTTCCGCCCCCTAACGACAACTCCGGGTGAACTTCTGGTGAACAGAGCCTTACAACAAGGGTTAGGACGAGCTAAAGTTAGCCCCATCGCACGACGCCGCAAGCCCGATGTCGGAGGGGGGCGAGCACCTGCTCAGGAATGAACACGCGGGACAGAGGTCTGGGAGGGGTAAGAAGGCGCCGCAACCCCCTGGGACGGCCTAGGGGACCCGCGAGAACAGTTCTGTGCTGCTCACTAGCGCTCCTCACTGGAGCTGGAGCGGCTGCCGCCGTGGTAGCCGCCCCCCCGGGAGCACTGTCAGACCGCTACCCGGTGGTGGTCTCGGTCAGCGCAGCCCCGGCTTCGCTGCCTCCAGGCGGAGGCCCAGTGAAGGTCACTGCGGTGGTTGCTCACGCCCGCACCTGTTGGCTGGGGCCCTTCTCCCGTCAGCCGTTCCTGGCGACGTACCCGCGAGGACGGGCTCGTTGTGTGGGTGGGAGGTTCTCCACCGTCGTCAGGGTGGGGGCCAACTCGACCGCTGTACGACAGAAAGTGACGCTGGCAGTCGTGGCGAGCAACGACGACAGCTGGTACACCCTGCCCGTTGTCGTGCTGTTGGCCCCAGGGGTAGCCGGTCCTCCGCCGGGACTGGCCGTGCCGGTGCATCGCACGACGGGGTACAAGTGGGCGGGGTACGTTGCCTCCGGAGGACCGTTCACTACCGCCAGCGGGACGTTCACCGTACCGTCGGTGAGGATTGGCGGCTGCGGTCAACAGCTGTCCGAGTGGGTTGGCGTCGACGGGGAGGGGAACTCCTCGCTGATCCAGGCCGGGGTCTCCGAGGGGGATGTGGACCCCGCCACAGGTGACTGCACAGCAGGTCAGTTCAAGGTTTGGGCCTGGTGGGAGGTGCTCCCTGCCGCCGCCAGGCCGGTCAGCGCGGTAATCGTGAGCAGCGGGGACCAGGTCACTGTAGACCTCTGGCGACTTTCGCCAACCCAGTGGGGGGTCGAGTTGGCCGACGACAGCACCGGGGAGAGCTACGGGCTGGCTCCTTACTACAGCGGCCCCGCCTCGTCGGCGGAGTGGGTACTAGAGGCTCCCACCGACTCCTCGGCCTGCAAGGACGACGGCCCGCTCACCCCCGGCGTCTGCCAGCTAGCCCCGTACTCGCCACCCGTATCGTTCACCGAGCTCCACATCGGAGGTAGCGCGACCGGGCTTACGGCTGAGTCCCTGGAGGAGGGGGGGACACCCGTCTCGACGCCGTCACCGCTCACGACCGATGGGTTCATCGTGGCCTACCTAATGCCGACCTCCGGGCCACGAGGCCGAAACCGTTGAGCCAGCTGAGAAGTTGGTGGGAACTCTGGGAAGCGTGCGAAGACCGGAAGGCCACCCCCAAAAAAAGTAAGCGAGATCGATGCTCCTATGTGTCAAGACCTTTTTGGAAGAGTTCCTATCGAGTTGAGCGTTTGGTGATGGCGGCCGGGGACGGGCAAGACAGGGATGCGCTGGCGAGCTTTGGGGATCGGCATCCGGGTGTTCCTGCGTGCTGAGCGTAAACGGCGGGCACATTTACGGCGCTATGACGACATAGGAGGGGAAGTTCATCCCGCTCGCCGGGCCGGCGATGATCCGTAGAGGGGTGGGCGACCCCGACTTGGAAAGCTGGTCCCTGCCGTACTCGACTGTGGTGTTGTTGTTGAAGTTCTCAACCCACAAGTCCCCCGACGAGGTGAACGCGAGCGAGTAGGGGCCGTAGAGGGACCCGGCGGCACCAGGTTTGGTCGAGCTGATCACGACCGCAGGACTGGGGGAGCCCGATGTGGCCAGCTGGGCCTTAGTGAGCTCCACCACCTCGTTGGTGCAGGGCGTGCCGAAGCAGTCTGGGCCGCCTCCGGTGACCATCCACAAGTCCCCTGACGCATCGAAGACGAGTTCGGCGCCGCCGCTCGAGGAGATCGTGACTGTCGGCGTCGGGTGCGCCTTAGCCAGTTCAGCCTTGGAGAACTCTACGACGCTCTTGACTGTCGACACCCAAAGGTCGCCGGAGGCGTCAAAGGCGACCCCGAAAATGGGGGTGCTCGGGAAGCCCGAAATGGTGGTCTTGGGTGCCGGCCCGCCCGAGTTGGCCAGTTCGCTCTTTGTGTACTCATAGACCTTGCCCCAAGCGTTGCTGACCAGCCAGAGGTCGCCCGAGCGGTCAAAAGCCATACCGAAGGGGTTGGCGAGCGCCCCGGACTCGGCGAAGATGGTCACCGCCGGCGCCGGGTCAGGCATGGCCAGCTGGGCCTTGGTCAGCTCGAACAGGTCGCTCGTGTTTTCGTTGGCCACCCACAAGTCACCCGACGAGTCGAACACCATGGTGGTGGGCCCGTACATGCCGTTGATGAAGCTGGCCTCTGGGGCCACGTAGCCGCTGGAACCGGGCGGGTACACGTCCACGTCCCCATCTAGCTCCACGCCGGTCCCAGTATTGGTTCCACCGAAGACCGTGCCGCCTTGGGAGACTACGACGCTCCCAGGTGCCAACGGGCCTACGCCAGAAGGGGTGGCGGAGGCTCCGGCCGGCACGACGAGCATGGGGCATGCCAGGCCGACCAGCGCGCACAGGGTCCCGGCCCTCGTGCTCCTTCTGAGCACGAGTCGTTTGGGCGCATGCAGTCGCCCAGCTGGCTCTCGGTCCGGGCTCCGGGCGGCTCTGTCGTCGGTTGCGAAGTGGGGGTTCATTTATTCTCCTTTTTGGGTTCCGTTGATGTTTTGTAATACAAAGGAGAAGCGCCTACGGCTCGATGGCGGCGCCAGCAACGCTGCTTCTGCTGCTGACGAAGTAGCCAGACCGGTGCTGGCCACCATCCCGGCAAACAGAGCGGCCCAAGCGACGCTCCGGGGACGTCGTCAGCGCCACGCACCCGGCGCGGGGCTGGGGAGAACAGGATCTGAGTAGCAGAGGGCATCATCGGCTCCTCATAGTGGGCCCCTCTAGGGTCATGCCCTTGCCCCGGGCCGGGCGGTAGCGGTCCTGAGGACCGAGGTGGCGAATACATAGAGGTCCCGCGAGGTGCACCTTGTTGCCGCGGGGGCCAGCTGGGTGGCCTGGCGGTGCCCGCTGGCTGCGGCCATGGAAGTGAGCTGCGGCACGGTCAACGGCCCAAGCAGAGCCAGCCCGGCAGCAACAAGCGCGGTAGCGAGGTTTCTTTTCCTCATGTTTGCCCTCCTTCGGCAAACCGGCTTTGCCGACAACCGGTCTTTGTCTGTCCTGTTCGTGCACCAGCGTGCGCCGTCCCCTCGGGTGACCTCTTGACCGCATTTGCTCGCACCGGGTTGATCCCGTCGTCCCAGTCCCGCTGGGCACTTCAACGATGGACGCCATAGCCGGGGAAAGCATCCAACCAAAGTTGGAACTTGCGCGGCCCAGAGATTGAACGCGCCCTTGCGCCCTGACCTGTACTGTCCGATACTTGCGTCGGTGAAGCCAATGGAGGGCCTGCCTGGTCAGCTGACGAGTTTCATCGGGCGTGCCTTGACCGTCGAGCTGGTCGGCCAGCGGGTGGCGGCGCACCGAATGGTCAGCCTGGTCGGCCCAGGCGGCTGTGGTAAGACGCGGCTCGCCATCGAAGTCGCTGGCTCAGCCCAGTGCGCCCCCCTGGGCGCGGTGTGCTTCGTCGACCTGTCGGGGCTGTCAGACCCGGGCCTGGTGCCGGAGGCGGTGCGCAGCGCCCTCGGGCTCGCGGAGGTCCCCGGGCAAGCAACGCTCAGAACGCTGACGGAGCGGTTATGCAGCCAGGAGCTCTTGGTCGTCCTCGACAACTGCGAGCACCTCCGCGACGCCTGCGCGGTGCTGGCCGATACCCTCTTGCGGCATTGCCCTGGGGTGCGGCTGCTGACCACCTCACGCGAGTGCCTGGGCGTCCCGGGCGAGGTCACCGTGGGCGTGGGCGGCCTGGAGCTCCCCGACCGCTCGACCGCCGCCTCAAAGGACTGGCTTGAGCGCTCTGAGGCGGGGAGGCTGTTCATCGAGCGCGCCCGCATGGCCCGCGACAGCTTTGCGTTGCGCGAGGACGACGCCTTTGCCGTAGCCGACATCTGCGAGCGCCTCGACGGCATTCCCTTGGCCCTGGAGCTGGCCGCAGCCCGGGTGAACGTTCTGAACGTCCGGGCCATCGCCGAAGGGCTTTCGGACCGTTTCGGTTTGCTGGCCGGGACGAGGCGGACGGGCCCCTACCGTCACAAGACGTTGCTGGCGTCGATCGAGTGGAGCTGCGGCTTACTGAAGGCGCCAGAACGGGCGCTCGTGTACCGCCTGTCAGCGTTCGCCTCCGGGTTCACCCTCGTTGCTGCCGAGGCCGTATGTTCAGGCGGAGAGGTGGAGCGCGACCAGGTGTTCGGGCTCGTGGCCTCCCTGGTCGAAAAGTCGCTCGTCCAAGCCTTACCGGAGGCCGACCGTTTCAGGCTGCACGAGACCATGCGCGCCTACGGCGCCGCCGCTCTTGAGGCCGAGGGCTCCACTGCCGGCTTACGGGACCGTCACCTCGGCTATTTCACCAAGCGGGCCAAAGCCGTTGGGCCACGGGGCCCGGCCAGCGACGGGGCCAGCTCGTTGCGCTCTTCGCTCGCGTCCGACTTGGACAACGTACGCGCCAGCCTTGATTGGGCCGTCGAGTCCAAGCAGTTCGACGCTGCCGCTGAGCTCATGGGCGCGGTGGGCGAGCTGTTCTTCACCGGTTTCCTGCGCTCGGAGGCCTCCGCCCGTTGTCGGGAGCTGCTGGCAGCCCCGCTCGGCGACCGGCATCGCGCTGAGGTGCTTGACTGGGCCTGCCGGTGCCGCTTGTCCCAAAGTCCCACCGAAGCGCTTCCGCTGGCCGAGGAACTCACAGCGCTCGGACGGTCGCTGGGGGACCAAGCGTTACTGGCGCGTGGCTTGATGAACGAGGCTTACGTTCACCAGATGGGCGAGCCACACCGAGCGGTGGTCGTCCTCGACGATGCCCTCCCATTGGCGGAAAAACTTGGCCAGCTCCACCTAGTCGTCCTGGGCCTCATGTACAAGAGCAGTGCTTACAAACTGCTCTGCCGGCCCCGGGATGCCGTGGCACTAGCTGAAGAGGCGGCGAGGGTGGCTAAGGAGACCGGCTGGGCTTGGGGCGAAATGCGCGCTCGAGCCAACCTAGCCATGGTGGCGGTGTGGGCCGGGCAGTTGCGGCGGGCGCTCGATCAAGCCGAGGTCGTCCTAGGCTTTGCTGAACAGCGGTCGTACCCGCTATTGACCGCGGTGGCCGAAATCGCTCGCGGCGAGGTCCTCTACCACCAAGGCGACCGGGCTGGCGCGGAAGTAGCCGAGCGTGCCCACCTTGTTGCCGTGGCGAGCGGGAATCTGTGGCTCGCGGCATGCGCCGAGGCGCTGAAGGGCAAGGTCCTGATCTGGGCCGGCCACGTGGAGGAGGGGTACGAGAGCCTTGAGCGGGGGTACGCGAAGTTGGAGGCCTTCGGGTTCGGGAACTATCACGTCGACAACCAGGCCGAGCTGGTGGAAGCCGCCCTTTGGCGAGGCGACCTGCGCTCCGCCCGGCACCACCTCGCCCTGTACCTCTGCCATGCGCCAGGAGACGACGTCCCTTGGGCTGCGCCGAGGCTGCGAGCTGAAGCCAGGTTAGCCCGAGCCGAATGTGAGCCTCACCGAGCGCAGGGGTTGGCCTGTGACGGGCTCAGGTTGGCGTACGACGCTGGCGCCTTGCTGTACACCATTGAACTGTTGGAGCTAGTGGCCATCACCTGCGCCGATGTCGGGCGCCACGCCGAGGCGGCCCGGCTCCTGGGGGCGGCCGAGCGCCAACGAGACCTCATCGGGTACGTTCGGTCGGTCCCCGCCACTGACGAGCTGGCGCCTGTGCTGGTCGAGCTCCGAACCGCCCTGGGACAGGGCGCTTTCGAGCAGACGATGACGGAGGGCAGTGCGCTGGCGCTCGAAGAAGCTGTCGCCTACGCCCAGCGCGGTAGGGGGAGCCACAACCGGGCCCGCTCTGGGTGGGAGAGCCTCACCGCCTCGGAGCGCCGGGTGGTGTCCCTTGTCGGTCAGCACCTGACCAACACGGAGATAGGGGAGCGCCTGTTCATCTCGGTCTCCACCGTGAAATGCCACCTGAACCATGTCTTCGCCAAGCTGGGCGTTACGAACCGAGGTCAGTTGGCTGTTGTAGCGCACTTCCAGGAGCCGAGCACGCCATAGGGCCTTGTCGGTGCCGCGTCCGGGTCCTTGTTAGGGGCCGTCCGGAGCCCATTCGCCCTTTGTTTGTTGTACTGAACGTCTCCAGTGCCTAACCATGCGTGGTCCCTAAGCTAGTAGCTTCGAGTCGCGGTTCTCGCCCAAACAGAACGCCCCATTATGGGTGGGTAAACAACCGTGGAGTGACAACAGGAATCGAGCCATAACGATACTCCCTGACGGTTATCGCAGCGCCGGGCTGTGATCTCTTCAGGCCGTCTTCAGCACAGAACGCTCCTGCCAAAGACCGTTACATAATAACGGCTTTCTGCGGGACAGACGGCATACAGAACGGCACCTCCGCGCGCACGGGCTCCGGACTTTCAGCCCGGGCACCCCGCACGGTCATCAAACCCGTTCCACTAGGAACATGTAACAGCCGTAGGCGATGTTGCGACTGTGGATCTGTGCCACTTCATCGTTCTCCAGCATCTCAGCGATAACGCCTTCGGGATTAGCCCCGTCGTGCACTCTGGCGTCCTCGCTCCACTGCGACGCAGCCACGAATGGCATCAATCTGCGCCGCCGGGATTGTAAAGCGGGCACGTACGGGTAGCTCGAGCACCAGTTCATCGCCCGGGAGGAACCCCCGCCTAACTGTCACGGTCCCGGGCGTCGCTGGCCGGCGGGTGGGGCCGTCAACTACTTCGGCGCCTGAAGCCCAATTAGGGACGCGCAGCGTAATCGCAAGAGGAGCCCCATCTGACTCCAGGACGCGGATCACGACCCGACCGTCTTTTGGGTAGGCGGTACTGATCCCTAACCTAACGAGCCCGATTACTATCAAAGCTGGTACGGATCTCGGCGTTGATGTACTGGTGTACCTGCACGCCGTCTAAGTCAACGGTAGCGACATAGCCGGACAGGCTTGCCAATGTCCGTGCCAGGTCCGGGGGGCAGCATGATACCTCAAACCACGGTTGGCGTTGGGTGCTGGCACCTCGGATGCAAACGCCTTCATCGTTGACAGGAGCGTCACTGGCCGTTGAGCGCTGATGGAGGGTGTTAGAATAGAAAAAAGACCTGCCATCTGAGGCGGGGCAGGCAGCAATAATGTTAAACAGAGTCCTCTCAATGAGATCAGCATACTGTGGGTCACCTGTCGCTAAGAGCAAGCGCCACGAAAACATTATCGACCCGACTCCGGCGCATGTCTCGCAATAGGAGCGGTCAGCAGGGAGCACGTAGTCGTTACCGAACCCTTCGTCCATGTGCTGGGACCCCATGCCGCCGGTGATATAGGTCCTCTTGGATGGGACGAGCGGCCACAAGGCTACGCCGCAACGGGTTCGGAGCCAGTTGTACTCGATGAACCGGTTTGATCGGCTTGAGGTGACTTCGGAAAATCGTGGCAGCCCATTCCAAGGTGGCCCGGTCCAACGGAGGCCAGGGCTCGTCGAACCTGTGCCCTAACTTCTAAGCCCCTTCACCGCTGTCCTTTATTTCTCCCGACTTCCCTGTTTTCTCCCGTCCTCTACATTAGCAAACGGGTCCTTTTCCGGGATACCCGCGAAAACCTGGACTCACTATATTGGCGCCTGTCAAACACTCTCCGTGGTGGCCGGGGAGACACAATGGCTAATGCGAGGGCCCAGGGTTGTGGACCTACTGCTTCATTTCTACGATGCTGGTGCACCGGCGCCCATTAGCAGCCAGCGAAAGAAGCGTTCGGACCAAAGGGAGCTCCCGATGTTGAACAGTCCTCGTCGCAGTTCTGCCGCTCGACGGCTGTGGCTGTTGAGGGCGACGCCCCTCGTCCTCGCAGCAATGGTGACGGCCATGTTGCCCATGTTGTCAAGCGGGGCGGCCGCGGCGGGAATAGGCGCGCCCGTCCCCGTGGCGGGGGTGGCCGCGTTCGGCATCGGTGCCGGGCAGCTCGGTAACTTCGCCAATACCCCCGACGGGGTGGCCGTCGACAGCAAAGGTGACCTCTTCGCCGTCGACCAGGCGGACAACCGGGTCATCGAGTACGTCCCCAGCTCTCCAACTTCCTATCCCAAAGTGGGCACGGTCGTCGCCGGGGCGGGCGGAGAGGGCTCGGGGCTCAACCAGCTCAACGACCCTAGTGGCGTGGCCATCGACGCCCATGGGGATCTCTTCGTGGGCGACAGTGCCAACAACCGGGTAGTGGAGTACGCCTACAACGCCTCAGCGGGCACCTACGCGTCGTCAGGGACCGTCGTCGCCGGTACCGGGGTGGGTGGCTCGGGCCTCAACCAGCTCGGCGACCCGGGCGGGATAGCTCTCGACGCCAAGGGTGACCTCTTTGTGGCGGACACGTCGAACAACCGCGTGGAGGAGTTCGCCTATAACAATGCCAGCGCCAGCTACGCCTCGACGGCTACAGAAGTGGCCGGCACCGGGGGCAGCGGTACAAAGAGCAACCAACTGGAACTTCCCGCTTCGGTCGCCTTGAGCCCCGAAGGGAACCTGCTCGTCGCTGACTACGCCAACGCCCGGGTCATGGAGTACACCTACAACTCGTCCACTGGCACCTATTCGACCAGTGGGACGCAGATAGCCACGTTCCCGGACCCGACCGGCTGGCTGGCCTTTGACGCCAGCGGCGACCTGTTCGTGTCGTACGGTTACCTCGGCTACGGCGAGGTAACCGAGTTCGCTTACAACTCGGCTACCGGGAGCTACGCCACCTCGGGCACCGAAGTGGACCCCAGCGCCATGTTGGGCCCTGAAGGCCTCGCCTTCAACCCCAGCGGCGACCTGTTCGTGGCCGAGACGAGCGAGACCTCAGACCCGAGCCAGACCGTGTGGGACATGGTGCTTGAGCTTGTCCCTGGCCCGTCCGGGACCTTCACCCCCCTCGGCACCATCATGGCTCAGGTCGGGCGCACCAACGGTGGGATAAGCGCGGTCGCGCTTGACAGCCACGGCAACCTGTTCGTGAGCGACGGCGTCTCCAACGGTGGAGGTCCGGCGGGGGTCTTCGAGTTCCCCTTCAGCTCCTCCACGGGGACATACTCCGCCACGGGCACGCCGGTCACCGCGACCGCCGGCACCGCGCTCGCCCTGGACAGCAACAACGACCTGTTCGTGGCCCAGACCACGACCGGGGTGCTGGAGTACCCCTACAGCTCCTCTGGGTACCCCGTCACCGGCGAAGCCGCGCCTGGGGCAACTCAGCTATCCTCGCTGGCCGTCACGGCGGTGGCCTTCGACAGCCATAACGACCTTTTCGCCGCCACCGGCAGCGAGGTGCTGGAGTTCCCCTACAGTTCGTCGAACGGCACGTGGGCTGCCTCCGGGACCGTGGTAGCTGCACCTCCAGCCGGCAAACTGCCGACGGACTACGACAGCTTCTTCACGGGGGTGGCCGGGGTCACCCTGGACGCCAACGGAGACCTGTTCGTCTCCAACCCCACGGCCAGCGACGTCCTGGAGTACCTCTACAACGCCAGCACGGGCACCTACGCCGCGACCGGGCTCGTCGTGGCCGGGGCGGGGGGGACGGGCACGGGGCTCAACCAGCTGTACGAGCCGACCGGGGTCGCCGTCGACCACAGCGGTGACCTGTTCGTCTTCGACGCCAGCAATGGCCGGGTCATGGAGTTCACCGGCAACTCGGCCACGGGGGCGTACGCGGCCAATGGGACAGAAGTTTACAACCTGGGCTCGGACAACTACCCCCAGAACGGGGGGATGGCGCTGGACGCTCAAGGCGACCTGTTCTTCGGGGACGATGACAACAGCGCTGTCGTTTACGAGGCGCCCGTCACCAGCTCGACGTCGCCGACAACTACCACGGACGCGCCCACCACCACGGGCCCGGCTACCACAACCACCACCATGGACCCGCCCACTACCACCACGGTCCCGGCCACTACCACCACGGTCCCGGCCACTACCACCACGGTCCCGCCCACCACCACCACGGCCCCACCCACCACC
>CAYZVQ010000088.1:14207-15727 GCA_964481925.1 uncultured Acidimicrobiaceae bacterium | reverse complement strand
CCTTGCTGGTTGGCCAGGCCCGAGTAGGCCTGGGCGCTGAACCCGGTGCCGTTATAAGCCAGGCTAAACCGGAAGGCGGCCCACAAGGGCAAAAGGAAATAGATACCGGCGATCAGGAAGATGATCCCCCGCCACCAGCGCACGTCCTTCCATGAGCGGCGCCGGGCCTGCGCCGGCGGGCTCTCGGCGATGATGCTCAGGTCATCGGCGATGCCGGCCCCGCCCAGTACCTGGGTGCTCAACGCAACCACCTCGACGCCCGCCGCTGGAGCAGCACGTAAAAGGCCATGACGACGGCCACTATCAGCACCAGGCCGAGGGCCAGGGCCTTGCCCACGTTCTGCGAGCCAGCGATGACGTTGCCATTGAGGAAGCTGCCGATCTGCAGGGGCGTCAGGGCCAGGGTGCCGTCGGTCAGGGCGTCAGCCGTGGCGTAAGCCGACAGGGCGCTGCCGAACAGTAACAACGTGGACCCGAGGAGCGAGGGCATCAGTACCGGGATCCCGATGTAGCGCCAGTACTGCCAGGAGTGAGCGCCCAGGTTCTCCGCCGCCTCGTGCCAGGACGCCTTCAGCCCTTCGAACGCGGGCAGGGTGACCAGGACCATGAGGGGGACCTGGAAGTACATGTAGACCAGGGCTACGCCGGCGAACGTGTAGAGGTCGAAGCGGGGCCAGATGTGCACCCCGATGTCGGCTATCCAGTTCGTCACCAGCGCGTGCTCGGCCCCGATGCTGGCTATGAACAAAAAGGCCAGGGGTATACCGCCGAAGTTGGCGAACACGCCCGAAGCGGTGACTATGACCCGGCGCAGGGCCGACCCCTTGGAGGTGTGCACGGCATAAGCCAGGAACGTGCCGACGACCCCGGGCACCACCGAGGTGACCAGGGCCATCTTCAACGAGTTCTTGAAGCCGAGCAGGTAGACGCCGCGGGTGGCCTGGTCGACGTTGGCCATGGTGAGGCCACTGCCGCTCGATTTCTCGAAGGCCCCTACAGCCACGGCGATGGCGGGTATGCCGAGGAACAGCAGCATCCACGCCGCGAACGGCAGCAGCGGGGCCCAGGTCCTCACGGCCCGGGCCCCCCTGCTTTGCTGCGGCGAACCCGTCAGCGCGGGTTCGTTAGGTAGTGGCAACGTCCGTCGCCCAGTCGGCGGCGACTACGCCCTCGGCCTTTACTACCTGGGCCTGCGTGGGATAGCCCTTGAAGCCCATCGGGACGGGCGGCAGCTGGGCGTAGGCGGCCTTGTTCACGGTGCCGGCGGCCACCATGGTGGACAATTCGATCGGGCGGCAGAAGCCCTGGAGCCACTGGTTCTGGCCGGCGGCGGAGTACAGGTACTCCTCCCACAACCTCGCCGCGGCGGGGTGAGGCGCGTTGGCCGAGATCGCCTGGTCGTAGTAGGAAGCGTAGATCCCGTCGGAGGGGATGACCACCTTCCAGGTCTTCACTTCGGCCGAGATTTCCGACTTCTGCAGATAGTCCCACCAGATGACGATGGGCGTGGCCCCGCTCTG
>CAYZVQ010000088.1:0-14107 GCA_964481925.1 uncultured Acidimicrobiaceae bacterium | reverse complement strand
TTTCCGACTTCTGCAGATAGTCCCACCAGATGACGATGGGCGTGGCCCCGCTCTGCACCGTGGACGGGCCGGAGATGACGGGCACGAAGTTGCCCTCGGTGTTGAGCTTGGCGAAGTAGTTGATGCCAGGCAGGATGTTGTTGAACGAACCCCCGTTGGCCAGGGCGGCGGCGAACACGGCAGCAAAGGCGGCACCGGCCACCGTCGGGCTGTTGTTGATGCCGACCATATGGTTGTACATCGGCTTGAGCAGGTCCTTGAACGACGTCGGGGGCGTCTTCACGACGGCCGAGTTGTAGCCGATGGCCACGTACCCGCCGTAGTCGGCCCACCACGTCTTGTCCGTGGCCCGCTGCGCGGGGGCGATGTCGCCCCACTCCGACACCGTATAGGGGGCCAGGAGGTGCATCTGGTCGGCCTTGACGGCGAACGGTGTGCTCATGTCCAAGACGTCCGGCTCACGGCTTTGGCCCTTGAGCTGCACCATGGCGTTGACCTCGTCCTGGCTGGAGCCCTCGGGGTTCTCGCTGGTGACCTTGATGCCGTACTCGTTCTGGAAGGAGGTGATGATGGAGCCGTAGTTGCACCAGTTGGGCGGGAGGGTGATCACATTGAGCGCGCCTTCGGCCTTCGCCGCTGCGACCAGGCCGCTCATGCCGCCGAAGGCAGCCACCGAGGTGGCCGTCGAGTAGTTGGATGCTGCTGCGCTCGCCGGGCTGGCACCGGAGGTCACCGCGGCGGCGGCACAGCAGACCAGGGCAGTTGCTGCCGAAGCCGTACGTACTCCAGTGCGACGGCTGATCTTTGCTCTCACGTATATATCTCCTCAAGGTCGTCGGGACGCGCCAAAACAAAGCGCGTAATGCTTGTTGTGGCGTCACAGCCGGCGAATGCCCAACAGCGTTTGCGGCGGTTCGTGATGACCACTGGAGCGGACAGTAGGCGCCATAGATGACGGGAAGGTAACGGCTCGGCACCACCAGGGTTAACATTGGGTACCATCTCAGGGCACTGACCACGCTAGGGCGCCCAAACGTGCGCTCACAGCAGTGTTAAACCCCTGGTCCGGAGCCAGTCCTTCACCAACAGCGCGAACGGTAACGGGCAGAGTGGCCGCGTGGTCAACGCCAATCGTCCCGGGCCCAGAGCGGCCCGGCGCCGGGGACCAGGTAGCAGTTGGTGAGCGTGCGCTCCATGTTGCGCATACGCCAGCGCAGCATCTCCTGGGCCATCTCCAGCTCCAGGCGGAGGTCGCCGGCGCCGGCCGCCCCCGGGGCGCCGCTGCGGCCCGGGCCGGCGGCCAGGTTCACCCGGTGGCCGGGGTCGGCCACCAAGTCGAACAGCAACGGGGGCAGCACCTGAGGAGCGGCGGCGAACTGTACGTACTTGGCCTCGGCGGTCCGCGCCACCGCCAAGGAGCAATGCTCCCCGGGGATGCCCAGGTGCTGTTCGGCATAGCGGTACTGGGGATGGCGGAAGTCCCATTCCCAGTGGGCGGCCGTCCTCCAGTGCCCCGGCGCCGCGCCGACGTGCAGGAAAGATGTCAGCGGCCAGCCGTCGAACTGCACCGGGAGCTCGCCCCCGAGCCACTCCAGGACCGTGGGCGCCACATCGACGGACTCGGTCGGCGCGCTGACGACCAGCCCTCTGGTGGCATCGGCGGCGGCCGAGGGGTCCCGCACGACGAGGGGGACATGGAAGCTCTCGTCCCAGTAGCCGCACTTCTCCACGAGCCAGTGGTCCCCGCCCATCTCGCCGTGGTCGCTCGTCAGGACCACGAGCGTGCTCGACGCCAGTCCCTCCGCGTCCAGGTAGGCGAAGAGCCGGCCGAGCTGGTCGTCAACCTCGCTCTGGGCACCGTAGTAGGTGGCCCGCAGCTGCCTGCGTTCGCGCTCGTCGTGGGGCGCGGCGCAGAGGGGGAGGTTGACGAGCAGGTTGTTGAGGGGATGGAACGCCGCCTCTTCGTCGGGGCCGGCGAAGCCCGTGAACGGGCCCACCTGGTCGGCTGAGTACAGGTCGTGGTACCCGGCCGGGTTGCGCCTGGGGGGATGGGGGCGCACGTAGGAAATGTGCATGAAAAAGGGCCGGTCCCCGTGGCGGCCCAGCCATTCGATTGCCTTCTCGGTCATGAAGACGGTCTCGGACAGCTCGGCCGGGAACCGGGTGGGCGCCCAGGTCGCCCCGTGGTCGTCGGCCCCCGGATAGGAGGTGTCCGGCCCGTAGAGGTCGAGTGGCACCGATGGCACGTCGACGCCGTGCTCGGCCAGCCATTTCCCCCACTCGAGGGCACCCTGGTCGTAAGGGTCACAGACAATGGCCTCGAACCCCGGCAGCACTCCCTCATAGCTCATGGTGCGGGGGTCGCCGGCCGGGACCGTGCGGGGGTCGGCACTGGCGTCGGTGTAGCCGAAAAGCGCCGGGGAATAACCATTTTTCCTGGCTTCCAAGGCGATATTGGTGAACCGGGCATCGAGGGGCGTGCCGTTCATGACCGACCGGTGGTTTTGCATGTACATCCCTGTGTAAAGGCACGCCCGGCTCGGCCCGCACGGGGCGGCGTTGGCCCAATGGTGGGCGAAAAGTACGCCCCCCGCGGCAAGGGCATCGATATGAGGCGTGCGCACCACGGGGTGCCCCGTACAGGACAGGCTGTCGCCCCGCCACTGGTCCACGGTGATGAACAAGACGTTCCGAGCCACTGGCGTCCGTTCTCCTTTTCTAAGGTGAGCAAAGGCTTCTAAGGCGAGCTAAGGCGAGCGGAAACCCCAAGTCTGCTCGTCCCAGGCGATGTCGCCGAAATAGGCGCCGCCCCGGACGTTTAGCAGGTGGGGGCCCAGCACTACCAGCACGGGTAACTGCACCAGGGGAAGGTCGGCGAAGTCCGCCCAAGCCTGTGCGTCGACCTGGTCGTACAGGGCGGGGAGCTGGGCCGGCGTGGCCGTGCCGATCCGGGCCAGCATGGCGTCCACGGTCGGGCTCGACTGGCCCTCGTTGGCCGAGGCGGCGGGGACATAACGCCGGACGGTGCCCGAAGCAGCCACTGGGACCTGACGGAGCTCGATCGCCATCTGCCAGCCGGCCGACCGAGAGCCGGCCCCTTCCCACGCGCTCCCGGCCCACACGCCTCCCGCCCAGGCGCTGCCGGCGCCCCCGGTGGTGGCCGGGGCGCCACCCTGGTCCAGGGTCACGGTGATACCGATGCCGGCACACGAACCGGCGATCTGGAGACCGAGCTGCTGCGCCACCGGGTCGTCGGAGGGTACCAAGAGCGAGAGGTCCACGGCCTGCCCGTCCGGGCGGTGAAGGGCACCGTCGCTCAACTTGTAACCGTGGGCGGCCAACAGCGCCAGTGCTGGCGCCGGGCCCGGGTTGTCATAAGCCGAGCCGTCGGGCTTATATCCTGGCTCCCCCGGGAGCAAGAACCGGTTTTCCACCGGCGTCGCCGCTATCCCGAAAGGCGTGAGCACATCGGCGACCATGGTCGTGCGGTCGAGCGCCATCGTGATCGCCTGGCGCACGACCGGGCTCGACAGCGAAGGCGACGCCTCGTTGAACTCGAGGTCCTCGTAACTGGCGCTCGCCACGCCGAGGACGGAAAGTCCCCCTACGGCCTGCAGTTGCTGATAGGCGGCGAGGTCCCCCGGCACGGTGGCCACGTCCAGCTCGTGGCCGCTCAAGGCGTTGAGCATCTCGGTCAGCGTGCTCGTGAAATAGTAGGTAATGCTGGCCAGGTTGGCCGGCGGGCCCCAGTAGCCGGCATTGCGGACCAGTTCCAGCGAGTAGCCCGGGTGTAGCTGGGAGACGAGGTAGGGGCCGGCCGAGACAAGGTCGGCAACGGGGTCCGTGAAACCGGAGCTGAAGCCGATGGCCTGGGCGACATGGGCGGGCACCAGGTAGGAAAAAAGCGAGCGCCAGTCCGGATAAGGCGACGAAAAAGTCACCGTCGCCGTGTAAGGGTCGGCGGGGTTGGCGGTGACTTTGGCGATATCGGCGTAGCCGGCTTCGTCGGCCGGCCTATAGGGCTTTCCTCCGACGTCGGTGAAACGGGACTGGCCTGATTGCGCCTGCCAGTTGTAGACGAAGTCGGCATAAGTGACGGGGTTGCCGTCGGACCACACGGCCCGGGGGTTTATCTGGTAAACGACCGTCTGGGGCTGCGAGCTCACCTCGGTAGCCGAGACCAAGAGGGAGGTGTTGAGCACCTGCGCCCCATCGGGCTCGGTGTAAAAGGCCGACGGCCACACCTGCGCCAGTACCTGTTGGAGGGACATGTACCAGGGCGCGGCGCCCCGGGCGTGGATGTCCCAGTTGGCCGGTTCGGGCCCCAGGCCGTAGGAGGCGGCGGCGGCCGCGTTGTAGGTGACATTGGCCGGTGCCGCCGTGGTCGTCACCGTCGTGACGGCGGGGACGCTGGTGACCGAGGTACTGGTGGTGCTGGCCGTCCCCGAAGTGCGGGTGGCGGCGGCCCCGCCGCTCGTGCTCGTGGGTACCGAGGTCGACGTCGAGGTGGTTTGCGGGACGCCCTTCGAGGTCGTAGGCGGTTCCGGCGCGCCCGGCAGGTGGGTGGGGCTGCAGGCAGAGAGGGAGAGCCACAAGGGCACGGCGACGGCGGCCACCGCCCATGCCGCCCGGGCCCGAGATTTAGCGCCGGCGCCCACGAGGGCTCACCGCACCACGAGGCCCAACAGGGCCCTCAGCCGCCGGGCCCGGCCCGGGCGCAGAGGCTCCTGACCGAGAGGGACGGGGCGCACCGAACGGGTGGCCAGCACGCTGCCCCCCAGCACGGCGGCGAAGCCGACGGCGGTCATGGGGCCGAAGCTCTCGCCCAACACCGCCACGCCGAGCACCACGGCGACGGCGGGGTTGATGTAGGTGATGACCGTGGCCCGCATCGGGCCGACCTCGGCGATCAGCGCGAAGAAGGTGATAAAGGCCACGGCCGTGCACACCGCGGCCAGCCCGGCCATCGACGCCAGCACGGAGGCCAAGAGCGCCGCCGTCGGCCGCTGGAGGAAGGCCAGGGGGGCATAGATGACGGCGCACAGGACCAAAGAGGCGACGGCGACGCTGGGCCCGGGCACGGCCGACAGACGCCGGGACAAGATCCACGGGCCCAGGGCGTACCCGGCTACGATGAGCACGAAAGAACTGGCGGCGAGCAGGTCGGACCGGCCCACGTCGAAGCCGACCAGGGCGCCCACCCCGACTAGGCCCAAGAGCAGGCCCGCCATCCGCCGGCGGTCGAGGCGGTCCGACCCCGTCACCCGGGCGATGACGGCGCCGGCAATGGGCACGGCCGCGACCAAGAGCCCGGCCAGCGAGCTCGAGACCTTCTTCTCCGCCGTGAACAGCAGCCACCACGGGACGCAGAGCTCGGCCACGGTATAGGCGACGAGAGGCTTCCAGTGGGCTAGCAATGGGGCCAGCGCCCCTCGTCTCACCACGAACGGCGCCAGCAGCAGGGACCCCCCGGCGGTACGGACGAAGACCAAGAAGGCGGGGCTCACCTCGCGCACCGACACCCTTATGAGCAGGTAGGGCAGGCCCCATATGACGCCCATGGCAACGAAGAGCACCCATCCGCGTCGCGTCATGTAGAGGACACCTCGCCTACAGTACGCTCTGCTCCAAGGACAGGTAGAAGGTTAGCCGCCGGAGGCCACGCCGCTCGTAGCTCGCCCGCCCCAGGAGGCTCGCCCGACGGGCACGCTGCTCCCCTCACCCGGTCAAGTACCAGGTTTCGGGTGTCAACAGCGCGAACACGTTGTTGGTATAGCCACCCAGGTGCCGGGAGGTGAGCTCGACCGACCCGGGTACCGGGTCACCGCTGGCCGTGGGGACGAAGACGACCGGGGCCTGCTGGATGAGGTAGTTCTCGTAAGCGTCGAGCGAGGCCTGGAACTGGCTGGCCGGGGCCGTGGCCGTGGCCGCAATAAGCGCGTTGGTCCTGGCGTCAGACCAGCCCTCATAGTCGGCCGCCGCCCCGGGGTAGAAGATACGCTCCCCGGTGGGGAAATAGTCGGGGAGGAAGATCCGGCCCCCGCCCCAGTCCTCGGCGGTCCAGTTGCACCGCGCCGACGCGGGCTGGGCGTTGCCGCCTGGGCCGCAATCGACAGCCGTCCCGGCCACCTGGGCCAGGGGGTGCTCGGTCAGGTCCAGGACGATGCCAACCTGGGCAGCCTGGCGCTTGAGGTCCTGTACCTCTTCGTCGATGATGGTCGCCCCGCTCGGGGCGTCGAGGTTGAAGGCGATCTTCAGGCCCTTGACGATGCCGGCTCCGCACTCGCCCGGGCCGGCACCCGGCCGGGCGCAGTAAGCGGTCCGGTCGGGGGCGATATCTGCCCATCCGTGCGCCTTCAGGATGTTGGCGGCGTCGGCGAGGCTGAAGGGGTACGGGTCGGTGGACTCCTCACCGTCGACCAGCCTGTTGGGCGGGGCCAAGGGCACGGGCCCGTACGTGGGGGTGGCGTAGCCGTCGATGAGCTCAATGATCCAGCCCATCTGGTCTACGAGGTGGGCGAACGCCTGGCGGAAATAGGTTTGCGAGAACAGGGCGCCGAACTTTGGGTTGTGCAGGTTGAGGGGGAAGTACGAGATCTCCGATGAGGCAAAGCTCGCGGCCGTGTAGCCTTCGGCCTCGACGGACTTGAGCTGGGACAGGTACTCGTCCGGCCAATAGGCGACCTGGAGGGCGGCGGGCCCGCCCGAGCGGACCTCGTTGACAAGGGCCTCGTCACTAGTGACGGGCACCAGCACCAGCTCCGAGAGAGACGGTTTGGGCGACCCGCTGTAGTCCGGGTTGGGCACGTACGTCACCTCCCCGGCGGAGGTGATGCTCTTCATCTCCCAGGGCCCGTCTACGACGGACCAGATCGGGCTCTTGGCATAGACGGCCGTGTTGCCGGCCAGGCCGTAAAGGAACCTGTAAACGGCGGCGATGCCGCGAGCCGTGGTGTCGGGCAGGTGGGCCGCGGTTGGGCGGGGAGCGGGCGCCGAGAGCGACGTGCGGTCCCAGGCCATGGGCAACGGGGTGATCTGTGACAGCTCGTTGTAGGTGAACCAGGTCGGGTTGTAGCCCTGCTTGAGGTGCAGCACGAACGTAAAGGCGTTGGGGTAGCTGACGGAAACCACGTTGTCGGGGAAGTAGCCAGGTGTGTAGTCGCACCAGTTCTTCTTCTCGGCGAACATCATGTTCATCCAGAACTCGACGTCCCGGCTGCTCACTTGCTCACCGTCGGACCACTTATAAGTGTTCAATGTGACCGTGACGGTCTTGTCGCCATCGCTAAACACCGGCGGTTTGCCCACGCTGTAGCTGTAATCGATGCTCGGGCTGTTGTCGTTGCCGTACCAGTAAAGGGGCCGGTACATCAGCTGGACCAGTTGTCCGATGTTGGCCGTGTTGCAGTCCCGGGCGTCGTAGAAAGGGAAAATGAAGCGGGGCGAGGCATTGGGGCCTTCGGCGAAGTATGCGGTCCCGCCCGGGAGCCTGGCGCCGACGGACGCCACCGGCCTCCTGGGCCCGTGGCTACCGGGCGCCGAGCCTCCGGTCACCCCGGCGGAGGCGGCCGGGCTGGCGGAGGCGGTCACCCCGGCGGAGGCGGCCGGGCTGGCGGAGGCGGTCACCCCGGCGGAGGCGGTCGGGCCGGCGGAGACAGCCGAGGCGGAAATGGCGGCCATGCCCGTGGCGAACAGGACAGCCCCGAAACTGCGCACGGCCCGGCGCGACTTGCTCCCGGGCCACCAGCCCCGGTGATGAGCGGCCTCCGCGCTGAGCGCCGGCCCGGCAACATTCGACTTCATTAGTGTGCGCCTTTTGTGATCACTGGAATACCGCCGGCCCACGTTACGTAGGGCGACCAAAGGGCCCGGCCGGGGCCGGGAGCCACCGCTCAGGTCAGGCGGACCCGGGGGTCGAGCAGGGCGTAGACGGCGTCGACAACGATGTTGGCGGTGACGACGAAAGCCGAGGCCAGCAGGACCAGGGCGATGATCACGGGGAGGTCCTGGCGACTGATGGAGTTGTAGATCTCCTGGCCCAGTCCCGGTAGCCCGTAAACAGTTTCGGTAACAATGACGCCTCCGAGTAGGGTGCCCAGGTCGATACCGAACTGGGTCGTGACGGGGGTTATGGCGGCCCTCAGGGCATGGCGGTAGACGACACGGCGTTCGGAGAGGCCCTTGGCGCGGGCCGTGCGCACGTAGTCCTCGCCCAACACGTCGAGCATGGAGCCACGGGTGAGCCTGGCGTAGACGGCCCCGGTCACCAGGGCCAGGGTGAACCAGGGCAGGATCATGTGCTGGAACCACCCGCCCACGCTCTGGGTGAGCCCGACGTAACCCGAGCCCGGGAAGAAGTCGAACCCGAGCAGGTGCAGCCGGAAGAACAGCAACAGCAAGAACAGTTCACCCAGGAGGAACGTCGGCATCGAGTAGAAGAACAGCGCCAGCCCGGTAACGGTACGGTCGGCGATCGAGCGCGGCTTGGTGGCCGCCAGCACACCGGCCAGGACACCGATGACGAGCCAAAGGACGGCGCCCCCGACGGCCAGGGAGGCGGTTACGGGGAGGTCCTCGCCGATGATCGTGCTGACGGGCTCGGAGTTGAAGTACGAGTAGCCGAGGTTCCCTTGCAGCAGGCGCCCCAAGTAACTGAAGTACTGCTGGATGATCGGCTGGTCGAGGCCCAGCCGGATCCTGACGTCGGCCAGCATCTGGGCGGTGGCGTCCTTCCCCGCGATCAGGCGGGCGGGGTCGTGGGGGGTCACGAAGTACAGGATGAAGACCACCGTCGCCACCAACCACATGACGACGGCGCCCAGAAGGACCCGCCGGACAAGGAACCTGGCCACCTGTACCCCTTACTTCTCTTTGGTGAAGATGCGGCTGTAGCGGGGGTCGAAAGCGTCACGTACGCTGTCGCCGAGAAGGTTGAACGCCAGGGTCGTCGCCAGCAGGGCCAGGCCCGGGAACACGACGTACCACCAGGCGACCTCGTAGTAGTTGAGCGCCTCGGAAAGCATGCTGCCCCAGTCCGGGGTCGGCGGGGTGGTGCCGATGCCGAGGAAGGCCAGGGTGGCTTCGAAAACGATCGCCGCCGGCACCAGCAACGTGAAGTACACGATGACCTGCGCGAGCACATTGGGGACGATGTCGACGAACATGATACGGAGCGTGCCGGCCCCGAGCGAGCGGGCGGCCTCGATGTACTCCTTCTCCTTGATGGAGAGCACCTGGCCCCGCACGATGCGGGCCACCGCTCCGAAGGAGAAAAAGGCGATCACGGAAACGTCGAGCAAAATTCCGCCCTGGCCCCCCAGCGCCGTCCACAAAGCGATGGCGAAGACCAGGTAGGGCATAGCCAGCACGACATCGATCAGCCGGGCCAGGGTGGTGTCGACCAGACGCCCCATATAGCCCGCCAGCATGCCCAGGATGGCACCGCCGGTCACGGCCAGGCCGCTGGCCACCACCCCGACGAGCAGCGATATGCGGGCGCCGTAGCAAATGCGGACGAGTATGTCCCGGCCGAGCTCGTCAGCGCCCAGGAGGAAGTGCTTGCTCGGTCCGATCGGGATCCCTTCGGGCGTCAGCCCGGTCAGGTGGAACTGGGTATCGGGCCCATGACCGACGATGGCCGCCACCACCGGGGCGAACACGGCCAGCCCGGCTATTAGCACTATCACGACCGCGGATGCAACGGCCACCCGGTCGTGGCGCAGGCGTTCGAAGGCCAGTTGCCAGGGGCTGCGAGCCTTTATGGCGGAAGCACTGAAGTCGGCGCCCGGGCCCTCGGGTTCGGGCACGTTGTCAACGAGCATCTCGTCGTAGACGCTCATGGGGCCGCCTCGGCCCGGTCGGTCGCCCCGGCGGCCACCGCTGCCGGCGCCGCCGCCGCGACGGAGCCGGCGGCGGGCAGCTGCTCGCCGTCGGCCAGGGGGAAATGGCAGGCGGTGACGTGGTCGGCGGCGTCGGCGAACTTCACTTCGAGCCTGGGCTCCTCGGCCACGCAGAGCGACTGGGCCTTGGGGCAACGGGGGTGGAAGCGGCAGCCGGCGGGCGGGCGGATCGGTGACGGAGGCTCGCCCAGGATGGCGGCGCGTGTGGTGCGGTCGGCCTCGTCCGGGTCGGGAACGGGGATGGCCGACTGCAAGGCCTTGGTGTAGGGATGGCGGGGGCGGGCGTACAGGTCCTCGCGCCCGGCCACCTCCACGAGCTGGCCCAGGTACATCACGGCGACCCGGTTGCTCACGTGGCGCACCACCGACAGGTCGTGGGTGATGAAAACGTAGGTGAGATTGAGCTCGTCCTGGAGGTCGGCCAGGAGGTTGATCACCTGGGCCCGGATCGACACGTCGAGGGCGGACACCGGCTCATCGGCTACGACCAGCTCCGGCCGCAGCGCCAGCGCTCGGGCCACGCCGATGCGCTGGCGCTGCCCGCCTGAGAACTCGGCCGGGAAGCGGTTGTAGTGCTCGGGGTTGAGGCCCACCAGCTCCATCAGCTCCTGGACAGCCCGCTTGCGCTCAGCACCATCGGCCACGTCATGGATGGCAAAAGGGTCGCCGATTATCGACCCGACCCGCCGGCGTGGGTTGAGCGAACCATAGGGGTCCTGGAAGATCATCTGCATCCGCCGGCGGTACGGGCGCAGCTGGCGGGCGCTCAGTTTGGAAATGTCCTCCCCGTCCAGCAGGAGCGTCCCGGCCGTGAGGTCGACCAGCCGCATCATGCAGCGCGCCAAGGTCGACTTCCCACTGCCCGTCTCTCCTACCAGCCCCAGCGTCTCGCCCCGCCCGACATCGAGGGTGATGTCGTCCACGGCGTGAACGACAGCCTCGACCCGCCGGCGCAATCCGCCCGCCCGGACCGGGAAATGCTTGGTGACGCCGTGCAAGCTGAGCACCGTCTCGGGAGCGGGACCGGTCGCCGGCGCCTCCTTCACTGGGCCGCCTCCCCGCCCAGGCCTGCGCTCGATCCCGCCCCGCCGGCCACGTTGAGCGACAGAGCGAGGCCACCTCCGGCGGCGCTGGCCCGCTGGCGGGCCTCGACCACGTCCCCGGTGCGGCCGGTCAGCTCCAGGGGCAGCCAGCACGCAGACGCGTGGTCGTCCGAGCCCGGGAGGGGCCGCAGCGGTGGGGGGTCGGTCCTGCACTTGGGCATGGCGAAAGTGCAGCGGGGCCAGAACGCGCACCCCGGTGGCGGGTCGATCAGGCTCGGGGGCTGTCCCCGGACCGGCACCAGCCGCTCACCCTCGTGCCCGCTCTGCGGCAGCGAGTTGAGCAACCCTGATGTGTAGGGATGGTGGGGCCGGTAATAGACGTCACGCCGGCCGGCGGTCTCCATGACCTTCCCGGCGTACATGATCATCACCTGGTCGGCAGTGTCGGCGATGATCCCGAGGTCATGGGTGATCATGATGATGGCCATGCCCAACATGTCCTGGAGGTGCTTGGTCAGTTCGAGGACCTGGGCCTGGACGGTGACGTCCAGCGCCGTCGTCGGCTCGTCGGCTATGAGCAGCGACGGGTCGAGGGCCAGGGCCATGGCGATCATGGCCCGCTGGCGCATGCCGCCGGAAAACTGGTGGGGGTAATCGTCGACGCGTTCGGCGGCGTGAGGTATCCCCACCAGGCTCAGCAGGTCCACCGCCCTCCTGTGGGCCTGCGCCTTGGGGACCCTGTCGTGAGCCCGGACCGCCTCCATGATCTGCCAGCCCACCCGGTAGTACGGGTGCAGGCTGGAAAGCGGGTCCTGGAACACCATGCCGATCTTCTTGCCACGCACCTTTTGCAGCTCGGCCCGGCTCGCCGTCAGCAGGTCCCGGCCTTCGAACAATGCCCGCCCGGAGATGCGGGCACCGCGCGTCAAGCCCACCACCGTCTGGGTGGCGACGCTCTTTCCCGAACCGGACTCGCCGACGATGCCGAGCGTCTTGCCGCGCTCGACGGCGAAGCTCACGCCTCTGACGGCCTGCACCAGCCCATCAGAGGTAGGAAAGGAGACGGTGAGATCCTGTACTTCTAACAACAATTTCGGCTCGTCCTGTCCGCACAAAGGCAGCTCCCGGCACCCTTGGGGGCACCGGGAGCCGCACCTTCCGTCAACTACCAGCGTCTAGGAGCTCAGCCACACATTGGTGAGGTCGTACTCCTCCGAGACGTACCAGAACTCGGCGTTCTGCACCCGCGACGAGTGGTACACGGATGTCTTCTGCGCCCCGATGGGCACGATGGCGGCGAGGCTCATGACCTCGCGGTTGGCGTCCTGCCAGTAGGTGGCCGCCTGGGCCTGGGTGGGAGCGGCCAGAGCCTCGCTGATGTAGTTATTGACGATCTTGCTGTTGAAGTCGCCGTAGTCGTTCGACTCGGGCCCATAAGTCGAGCCGTCGAGAAGCGGGAACAACACGGACCGGCCATTGAGGCCCATCCAGTCGGGGATCCAGCCGGCCTCGACAATGTCCCAGGCACCGCTTTTGCCCGCAGCCGGGTTTTCCAGGTACTTGGTGTAAAAGGCGTTCGGCGGTGTCACCGGGACCAGTTGCACGTTGAAACCGCCCGCTTCCAGCGACGCCTGGTCGTTTTGGGCGATCTGGGGGTGCACGGTGTTGGTGCGGTACACGAGCTTGAGGGTGATCTGGCCCGGCTTGTAGCCGGCTTCGGCCAGGAGCTGCTTCGACTTGGCCGCGTTACCCTGCCCGTTGGCAGTGGGGTAAGGGTCATATCCCGGGATGTAGCCGATGCTGCCCGGAGGTATGGCTTGGTTGGTTATCCCGGAGATGACCGAGCCGCCGTAAACCTGGGAGTCGGCGTACTTGTTGACGGCGTACTCCAGAGCCTGGCGCACCAGGAGCTTCTTGAGCGCACCGTGGTTGTTGGGGCTCTGCAGGTTTATCGACAGGTACGGGTTCATGACGATGTAGTTGTTGCCGTCCGGGCCGATGGTCAGGTCCGGGTCGTGGGAGGCGACCATACCGGCCAGCTGCACCGTGGGCACGTTCTGGTCCCAGAACATGTCCTCCGTCCCGGCCTGGATTTCCTGCAGGGCGGCCGTGTTGGTGGCCACACCCTCGGTGATATCGATCTGGTCCACGTAGGCCTTGCGGATCGGGTCGGTCGACGCCTTCCAGGCCGGGTCGCGGACCAGGTCGATGGAGCGCGTGGGCACGTACTTGGAAATCGTGTAAGGGCCGTCGGACACGAAGTGCTGGCCCAGCTGGGCGCTGCCGGGCACGTACGCCAGCTCTTCCTGCGGCACCGGGGAGGCGAAGTCCAGCGACAGGATGTCGAGGAAGTCAGCCGCCGGCGAGATCAGGTCGAACTGGAGGGTCAGGTTGTTGACCGCCTTGATGCCGGCGATGTTGTGCGAGCTCATGAAGTCGTCCATGCCGCTCACCGTGGCGCCGCTCTTCTTGGACCCAGTGGCCAGGAAGGCGTTGCAATAGGACTGGAAACCGACGATTGTAGCCTGGTAATACCCGAGCGCTCCCGCCGGCGAGGCCGGGTTGCACAGCCGCTTCATACCGGTGATCTCGTCCTGCGCAGTCACCTGGCGCGGAGGCGAGGTGTCCCACATGGCGCCGGTGCGGATCGTGATCGTGTAGGTCTTGCCCCCGTTGGTGATCACGGGCATGCCCGTGGCCAAGTCGGGGACGGGGTTGACCTGGCCGGCGAAAGTCGGCGCCAGGGGCCAGGTGTACAGCTGGCGGGTGATGGCCCGGAACAGGCCCCAGGTGACGTCGTAGTAGGCGTCCGCCGTGTCCATGAAGTCGACGTCGCCCTGGCCGACCAGACGCAGCGTGCCGCCGTACTTGGGGCTGGAGGCGGCCAGCGCCGGAGCGGCCCCGCCCAGGGCCGTCAGCGAGGTGGCGGCCATACCGGCGGCGACGAGGACGGCCCCGAAGCCCTGCACCTTCCGCCGCGACCTGGTCCCAAGCCAGCGGCCTGCTCCATTGACGGACTCTGTGCTGGGCGCCGGCCCCGCAAGTTTGGACTTCATACGTGTGTGCCTTTCGTGAGCGGCTGACGTGCCACTAGGGCAAGGTCCGTGAGTGCAGCGCGGCGGCGGCATCCCGCTAATGCCAACGCTTACTGGAGACGGATCGCAA
>CAYZVQ010000087.1:0-15792 GCA_964481925.1 uncultured Acidimicrobiaceae bacterium | reverse complement strand
ACCAAATCTTGTGACTCTGCGCACGCGTCTGCGTACGCACACTTCCCTGACCAGCTGTTTCGCGACAGCGCCTTCGCGTTACCCACAGGTTTCTCGGGGCTTTTTCTCGGGACCTTCTCACGTCTTGCGTAGGCAGCGTATGCAGGGTGGACACGACCTCGAATGGCCCGCACGCTGCACCTTTGCGGCGGCGGCTTGGACCGATGGGGCCGGCGCATACGGCTGCCCTATGCATGCCCTACGCACCTGCCCTGATCGAGGCTCCGGATACTGCGGTCGAGAACCTGTAGGGTCCGTAAACTCGACGCTTACCGGGAGCTGCGAAGATGCTCACTGACGAGGTCGTCTTCGCACCGGCTACTGCTTGGTGCCGAACCCCGCGTAGCACGTCGGGATCGTTGGTCGACGTTGCCGGACCGAAGTTCAGATCGAAATACTGACTGGACTATCGGACCGGAACTCGGTACGATATGGACGTGGCATACGAGGTCGAGTTCGAGCCACAGGTCGCCAAGCAGCTACGGGATATGCAACGGGCCGACCTCCAGCGAGTGATGGACCGGGTGAAGGCATTGGCCGATGACCCCCGGCCTCAGGGGAGCGAGAAGCTTGCCGGGATGGCCAATGCTTGGCGCATCCGTTCGGGCAACTACCGGGTCGTTTACACGGTCGACGACCGTGCGCAGGTGGTGACGGTCACCCGGGTCGGCCACCGACGCGAGGTGTACAGGAGGAGATGACCACGATGTTGGTAACGGTCACTGAGGCAAAGGCCCGACTGGGCGAACTGCTCCGCGAGGCAGCTGAGGAGGACGTGGTGGTGGTCCGCCACGGGCACGCCGCGGCCGTGCTTGTTGGAGCCGAGCGCTACGACGCGCTGCTCGAGGAGCTCGAGGACCTGAAGGACCGCCTCTCGGTGTACGAGAGCGTAGGGACGGAGCCCAGCCTCCGGGTCGGCTTCGACAAGATGGCGGCTGAACTGGGGTTACGGTGATGACGCTTTCCCCGTAGCTCGTCCCGGGGCCGAGCGGAGGCTGGCGCTGGTCGAGTTTCTCGGGACATGCCGATCGGATCGCCGACGTTGAGTAGGCAACGTGCCTACGCATTGCATATGCACACCGCCCCTACCAGCCATTTCGTCATATCTGTAAATCAAAAGTCGCGCAATAGCGGATAACCTGAAGGGTCCAAAAAACCGAGTATGCGCGCCCGGTGCCTTGTAGGGTCCGAAAACCCGATTGTGCGCTCGTGCGGACCATCCTCGACGCGGTGACGGGATCGTGGGACCGACATCGGCACGTGGCCACGCCTTCCGGTCAACGGCATTCCAGGGCTTGGCGAATTGAAGGTGCCCGGCCGTGGCCGACGTTGGGAGCGCCCCGCATGCGCCGAGGGGTTAGGCAGCGCGATCGTACTCGTGGACGATGCCGCCCAGGACGTCATGGCGGCGGACCGTACCACCGGAGCTGGGGTCTGAGTACGGCTCGGGTACAGCAAGCTGGAGACCTCGGTGCGGACGTGCCCGGTTGTAGTGGCGCACGTACCGGCAAAGCACCGACTCGAGCTGGCGACGAGACATGACGAAGAGCTGGTCCAGGCAGTCCTCTCGGGCGGTCCTTACCCAGCGCTCGGCGAAGGCGTTAGCGACGGGCGCTTGCACCGGAGTGCGCACTACTTTGATGCCGGCTGAGGCCAGGACAGCGTCGAAGTCAGCCGTGAACTTGGTGTCCCGGTCGCGAAGCAGGAAGCGGAACCCTTGCCTGTGCTCTTCCAGGTCAGCGACAAAGTTGCGTGCGACCTGGGTGGCCCAGGGGCCGTCCGGGTTGGCCGTGACGCCAAGGAGGTGCACGACGCGACTATGGACCTCGATCACGAACAGCACGTAGTACCGACGGAGCAGCACGCTGTCGACGGTAAAGAAGTCGGTCGCCAGTACCAGCTGCGCCTGCGCCTGGAGGAACTGCGACCAGCTGGGCCCGGCACGTCTAGGGGCTGGCCGGAACCCTTGGCGGCGAAGGACGGCGGCGACGCTGGTCTTGGAGACCGCCACGCCTAGCTTCTTTAGCTCGCCCACTATTCGCAGGTACCCCGACCTGGGGTTCTCTCGAGCCAGGCGGCAGATGAGCTCGACTGTCTCGTTCGCCAATCGGGGCCGGCCGGGACGTCGGTGAGGGTACGTCCAGTGCCGGCGGACGAGGCGGCGGTGCCAATCGAGCACCGTCTCAGGCGTTACCAGGAACGACCGTCATCGCTCACGAGGCACAAGGCTCGATAGCAGGGCGACCAGAGCGCGGTCCGACCAGCTGAAGCGGGGCCGCGCGACCTGGCGGCGGAGCACCGCCAGCTGATGGCGGAGGACGAGTATCTCCGCATCCTTCGCCAGGGCGTCCATGCGGTGGACGCGGAGGAGCCCGAACAGTCGACGGACGAGACGGTAGAGGAACGACAGGGCCACGGGCGAACAGCCTGGTCGACGCGTCAGAGCTGGTCAAGCCCAACATTGGAGTAATTGGACCCTTCAGGTCGGAAGCATAAAGCGAGCTGACCGATTCGGCGGGCTCATTCACGAGTACAGCGTCGCTGCCTGATCTTTTGCCCGGTCTGCACGGCGCCGAATTTTGGCCGGGACGACGTCGGTTCCTCCAGCCCCGCCGCCTTCTCCAGGCCCCGCTCCTGGCATCGTCACCCGGCAAGCCAGCTAAACCGGCGCTGGTCATCCCCGATATCACTGTTCCGGACAACACTTCGCCACCGTAGGGCCGGATTCGCGTGGTTGCACCTCACCAGCCGGCGGACGAGCAAGAACGTGACCGAACAGCCCATGGCGAGGATCTTGCCAGACTGCGAAGCTGCTGCTCAAGCCACGGATCTTGGTGCTTGCACCCTTCAGGGATGTCATCTTGAAGCGGCATAGCGTGCCAGGACACCCGGGACTTACTCAACGGTAGGTCTCAGATGGGGACCACCGCCTTTGCCTCGACGATCCGAGGGACAATCTCCATTGTCCTGGTGCGGAACGGTATAGCCTTCGGCAGGTTAAGTATACAAATCTTGACAACTTCCGAAGCCGATGCCTGCCGCCATTCCGTTCGACCGGCCACTTGGCCGGTCGAGGCTGGCCGTGGAAGCGAAACCCTTTCCCCGGCAAGCCAAAGCCTCATCGATTCTCATACTTGGTACCCTGGTGAGCGCCCTGAAGGACTAGCCGCACCTCCCAGGCTCCACTCAGACACCCTTGGGACATGCCGCGGCGTTCCATGGATATTTAGATGTATCAACGTTCACCGGCGTAGAAGAGACCTTTCCACCAATTGTGAGGTCCCAGGTCGTCCATACCCAGATTTTCGTTCCCATCTTGCTCGAATGCCCTTTCAGCGTCCAAGTGGCATTGTACACCTCATCGGTTGCGTCTTTCACAAATATTCCCGTTAGCGTCTTACTCGATATTGCTGTGGTCTCCACGCAGTCATCACAGCTGTACATAATCTCATCATATTCAGCCTCCCAGTAGTTGAATTCGTACCAAGAGACGGTACCTGTGCCTGTAGTCTTATACCACCAATCCCAATTATGATTCTCTCTCAGCTTCCCCTTGACCGTCTTTACAGCCTTAACCCATCTCTTAAATTTATAGCAGGTGCACGTCTTTGGCACATCTACCGTCGTGGGAGAAGCGCAGAGACATGTTCCATAGAGAACAAAGATGTTAGTCGCCGACCAGACATTCAGCTCGACGCGGTAGGTGTCGCAGCTATCTTCGGTAATGCGCACATTCATCGGCGCAGTACCGGTAACGTTGTTATAAGAGACTTGGGCAGTCGCAACGAGGTCAATTAGCGAAGAGTGATCAGCAAATAGGACCTGCGTCTCAGGGATGCCGACAGCACTGATGATGAGCCCGCCAGAAGCATCGCTGAGTATGAGTGATTCGATCGTAATTGTTGGAACGCCTTCAGCAGTTCGGTTGAGGCGTAGGGACAGTGAGCCATCAAGTTGACCCGTTGTGGGTGAACCTAGGGGTTCGAACTGGGTGTAGGGCACCGGTTCAAGTTCAATGCTGTCGTGCTGCTGCACGGCATCGGGTTCGGTCTCTGATGGCCGCTCGATAGTCGCCGTGGTCGGTGAAGCGGCAAGAGTGTACGCGGCGCGAATAATCGCCATCTCAATGGGCTCGGACGTGTCAGTGACGAAACCGGTGAACATGATGCAGACTCCTCCTCACTCCTCGTCGCAATCCTGATCGTTGTAGGGGCAACCTGTCTAGAGGGCAGATATAGAAACCGCACTTTGGCAATGGGCACCCCAAATGCTGCAGGTACTATATCGCATGTGGAGATGACCTGCCCCCAGGTTTGGCTTCGCCACCTTCAACGCCAGCTAGCAAGCTCGGTCGCCGGGGTCTTTCTGCACTGAGCGGGGAGATCGAAACCCTGTATGGCGCTCGAGGAGTCGGCGTCGCGGGCATTTTTCATGTCACGCGGGAGGCAGTAGCGCGCCGCACCGGATGCGTCAGCGCCGCCCCGATAGCCATCACATGGGGCTCGTACTCTTACCGCCACTCGCCCGGTGGCAGGAACCTCGTCCCTAGGGGTGCTTTTTGGTGCATGTCCACCGGGTCCTAATGCCGGACGGGGCGGAATCTTGGACCGTGCTCGATGACGCGGGTGAAGTCATCGAGCCGGTAGAGGCGCTCCTGGCCCACCTCTAGGCCGTCGACCGCTCACCGGCGACCGTTCGCGCCTACGCCTTCAGCCTGAGGTTGTGGTCCGAGTTCCTGGCGTTGGTCGCAGTCGGCTGGGACCAAGCCCGGGCCGAGCACGTCTCCTGGTTCGTGGCGTCGTTACGATCACCTGCGGCTAACGTTTTGGTGCTGGAAACGGGCAGCGCCCGACGCTCGCGTGCCACCGTCAACGAGGTGCAGGATCACTGGATTGAGCCGGTCTGATCGATCGGATAAACAGGGGCCGACTATGCCAAACAAGAAAGGATTGATCGAGACAGGCCGATCCGCGGCAGCCGGGGCGCTTGCACGTGATGGTTCAGGGGGTCTGAGTGGCACGGCGGGGGGCGCCGCGGCGCCGATCATTCAAGAGATGCTTTTAGACTTCCTGTCCCACTCCTGGGAACAGGTTGCCCGTTACTCCTATGGAAGCGAACGCGGATTCGATGGTGTTGCCCAGAAACTTACCAAGTCTCTTGCTGGTCAGGAGCTACTACTCCGTGATGCTGCTCGGTTCCGTGATGCTTGTGAGGTGCAACCACGTGGATCAGGTGCCTACAGTAGCGAAGTGTTGTCCGGACTCTGGATGTCGCGGTTGGGTCGGTGCCGATTTGGCTGTCTAACTGGGCGATGATGCTGGGAGGGGAGTGTCGAAAAGGCGCCGTGGCATGGAGAACCGGCGTGTCCCTGTCCAACTGTGGCACGGATTGGATCTGGTAAAAGGTCAGGCAGCGACGCGGTACCCGTGAATAAGCCCGCCAAGTCGGTCCGATCGCCTTATGTTGCCATCCCCTTCGAACTGGTGGTCGGTCAAGTAGGGGACCGGCACCTCGAGGTCAATTCCCCGGTGAGGGCGTTCCCCGTTGTAGTGCTCCACGAATTCTCGCAGCACGCGCTTGAGGTGGCGCTCGCTTCGGATGAGCAGCCAGTCCAGGCACTCAGTTCGCGCTGTGAGCACAAATCTTTCCGCAAACGCGTTCGCCTTGGGAGCTCGAACGGGGGTCTTGATAACCGTGGCGCCGACTGAGCGCAGTACCTCGTCAAACGGGCCTACGAACTTGGCGTCCCAGTCACGGACCAAGAACCGCAGAGCCCGGCCCTGGTCCTTGAGAGTAGCTACGAGGTTCCGGGCCTGTTGGGTGACCCACGGCCCTACGGGGTTAGCCGTGACGCCGGCCAAGAAGACCTTGCGGCGGTCGATGTCGATGAAAAACAGGACGTAGACGCGTCGGAGCATGACCGTGTCGACGTGGAAGAAGTCACAGGACAGGGTGCCAGCAGCCTGGGCGCGCAAGAACTCTGACCACGACGGCCCTGAGCGTCGCGGCGCGGGCTTGAGCCGGTGACGGCGCAGCACGTTGCGGACCGTGGTGGCCGAGACGTTCACACCGAGCTTGCGGCACTCCCCCACGATCCGGAGGTAACCCTAGCGCCGGTTCTCCCGGGCGAGACGCAGGACGAGAGCGACGACCTCTTCGTCAAGAGCATTGGGTGCTCTGCAGTTACGGTCGCGATAGCTCCATGATCGGGCGACCAGGTCCCGGTGCCAGCGCAACAGGGTTGCCGGCGTCACTAGGAAGGCGCCCCAGCGCTCCCGGCCGAGAAAACGCGCCAGCGTGGCCAGAATGGCCCGGTCGGAGGGGGCATACCGAGGCCGTGCCACCTGGCGGTGCAGGACCGCGAGCTGGTGGCGGAGCACGGCGATCTCCACGTGCTTCTCATCCGGCGATGGGCCAAGGCGTAGGAGCTCAAAGAGCCGGCGGACGAGCAGGAAGGTGACCGAACAAGCCATGCAGAGGATCTTGTCAGATGGCAAAGTCGCTGCTCAAAGGGCAGATCCCGTTGCTTGCACCCCCACACGCGTCCCGGTCTGACCCTTTACCCGTCGGCGCCACTACTACTCGACGCTCCCGCACGCCGGTTGGCCAGATCCCAAGATCCTTTGAAGGCTTCGACATAGCATTATCGCCATTAGAGGTCGGCACTTTCGCCCCGCCGCCTCGCGATTGCGCCGTTCGGGACGGAACTTTTGGCCCCTTAGTCGGCCGAACCGCGTGCTTGCATCCTGCAGCCGGGGTAACTATTCAGGTCCTGGGTTGGCTCAAGGACGAAGCCAACGTTTGTAGGCGGCGAACAGCCGTAGTGTGTCCGGGTCGGAGCGTAGGTCGATCTCTTGCAGTGCGACTTTATAGCGGCGACCGGAACGTCGGCACGTGGCGACCAGTTCACCCCGGTCATCGTCGGCAGCCAATGACAGTACCTCGACGTCTTCGCCGATGACGGTGCCCTGGCAAGGGAACTTGGCCACCTCGTCAAACGCGGTCTCAAACGCGGTGAGCTGTTCGGAGTCGTTGTAGGCATCGACGGTGACCTCTTCGATGAGAGCGTCGAGCTCTTTGGTGGTCGGGCGGGCTGAGCTCAACTGACCTCCTGGGCTGTGCGGCCGCTACCAGTGTGAGCCTAACCTCGGCGGTCTTGCCCGTCAGTTATTGGCGCAGACCAGCCGGTGGCGGAGACCAGGGTTTGCCGGCAAAGAGCTGGACGAGGACGTCCATGCCCTGGAGACGGAGTTTGTGGGCCGTCTGAAGATAACTGCGCACGGCACAGAACGCCTTGGCGCCGGCGAGAGGCCTGAAGCAGCCGCTGATCTTTTGCTGCAACTTGGCCATGCGCAGGTCTCGTTCGGCCTGGTTGTTGTCGAAGGGCACGGCGGGCTCGGACCAGTACCGGGTGACCTCGTGGCGCTGGTCACGGAGCCGGCGGAGCAGGTTGGCAGCGTCGCGGTCAGCACTGCCGGGGCGGTGGCGGGCAGGCAAGGCGGAGACGCCCCGGTTGACCAGCTTTGTATAGCGGTAACGGTAAGAGCTCAGCCGGCTCGGGCTGAGGCCGGCCCTGCCCTCGGCCAGAGCGCCCTGGACGGCGTTCTTTGCCTCCACCAACAGGTCGGCCATGTCGTCGGCCCAGGCCCGGTGGCGGGCCGAGGAACTGAGCGAGGCCAGGTCCCTGAGCAGGTGGGCACAACATAAGGCGTGCTCGATGCCCTCGATGGACCAGTAGGGCTTCCAGCCGTCAGAGACAAGTACACCCGAAAAGAACGGGAGGACGGCCATGTCGACCAGGGCGTCGTCGCCTCTTTTCTCGTGACAGTCCAGCAGAGTGAGCAGGCCGTTACAGGCGACGTGGAACCAGTAGCGCGCCCCAGATATGCGAGAACCAGTCTCGTCGGCGTGCAGCACGTCCTCGGCCGCCAACTGGGCGCGCAGCCCAGCCAGGAAAGGGCCGAGCCCGGCTGCCGCCTCGGCTGACAGGCCAGCCAGCCAACCGGTGGACACGGGCGCCCCGCACACCTGGGAGAGCAGTGCTGCGGCCCTTCCCACCGGGAGGTGTTGTCCCACCATCAGGTACACCGCGGTGGCCCGCACGACGGGACCATAACACGCTGGCCCGCTGGCCTGTTTTGGGAGCGCCGCTTTGGTGACGGCCCCGCAACGACACCGCCGGGCCTGTCCTTGGTGCTCGGTCACTTCCAGGCGTGGGGCAGGTAGGTCAAATACTTGGCGGCTTTCGCTCCCCACCACCTCGGCGCTCTCCAAGCTCTGCCCACAGGCGCGGCATTGCTCGGGCACATGAGCCACCGAATAGTCGGGACGGCCCACTCGGGCCAGTGCCGCGCCGCTCGTCCCCGGTTGCTTGCCGGGGCGACGCCTCACCCGTTCGGCCATGAACTTCTTTGCCTTTTCCCGAGCTTGGCGACGTCTTTCCGCTCGGCTCAGGCGTTCTTCGCCCTGGGCGGCACGCTCGGTCAGGGTGTCCGAGGAAGGTGGCTTGCCCGAGTTAGAAGAATTACGGCTCACCTCTCTACGGAGCTTTTCCAGTTCAGCTTCCAATATCTGAACTCTCGCCATGAGAGAAGCGTTCTCCGCCTGAAGTTGCTCCACCTGCTCGGCGAGACCCACATCACCTTAATACCACGAGGCGCGCGGACAGTGGTGGATGATCGCGCGCTACGCGCGTGGTGGACCTGAACAGTTACCAGCCGGGCTACCTAGTCGACTGACTTTATCTTCGGCTAGGAGCTTTTGGCCCTCGCTCAACTTGGGGATGACCTGGTCAGGCGTGTGTTGGCGTCGCTTCACGTCGGTGTGCCTCCTTGCCCCCAATCATGCGGCATCAGGCCCACGTCCGAGGTGGACCACTTTCAAGGGGCCCGGTCACAGACCCGATGAACATCGCATCGAGCGAGCACGCCTGCAGGATCATGGTTTCGACGCCGACGCCTTCCTGACACGACAGCTGCCTCCTTGCCCCAGTGACGGGAGTTCGGTGGCTCTCACAACGTGTGGACCACTTTCAGGGGTCAGGTCAGTGCCCAGGCCGCAACCTTAATCCCTATCTGAGCGACGCCTGCGAGGATCTGGCCAGCCTTCGTGGCACCACCGGTCAGAAAACCGATGATCCAGGACGCGAGCCCGAAAAGTGCCTCCTTCCAACCGACCAGCTTCTTCGCTAGGTCGATAAAATCATTCGAGAAACGATCCCACAGAAAGGTCAGCAGCTTCTTAAAGAGTTCGAACACCTTTTGGGCGCGATCAGCACCCCCCTCCCAGATAGCGCGCATGATCTGCTTGATTAATTCACGTACCTTGGGCGAGTGTTGGGGATGGGACCGACCCTGTGGGTCCATCGGGCTCTTCAGAAGGTCGAGTGATCCCGATGGGCCAATATTGGATTCGAATAGAGTTATGAAGTTCGGCACCTCTTGCGAACCAACAACTTCAATGAAAAGACGTCCCCGTACCTGGAGTGACTGAGCCTCGATCTTGCCGTTTGTAAGGTCCCTCGGCTGAATGAGTACCGAGGCCTTCTCAGCGATTGTGAACTTGCGCAAGAGAAGCTCCCGGTGCACAGTGATATCTTCCAGTGAGAGAACAGCATCTGGAATGACTTGGGAGTTCGAGAAATCTGCGCCCTCTGAGAAGACTGCGCCGTCGAAACGGCAGATTCCTTCGAAGGTTGCCCCCTTGAAGTTGGGTTTGGTACTGAACTGCGCTCCTGAAAGGTAGAGATCGGAAAGGTGAGCATCCTCAAGGTTGAAATGCATCTCCCGCCAATCTTCAGCAGAAGTTGTCGCCCGCCAGCTTCATGGGACCACCCGGGCGCCACGAACATGGGACCACCTCGGGCCGGCCACGACCGGTCGAGCACCATGCTCCCCGGCCTATCGGGACCTGTCCAGCATCCCTGGTCCGGGGGCACTGGGGGGTCTTTGGCCGCGCGTCAGGCCCCCCGAGGGCGAGCAGCCCCTCACTCGTCCGCTCCTTGGCCGCCCGGCACCCAGCGGGCCCCGAGGCGTCGCCCCCGTCCCCCTCGTGGTTGGGCGGGGGCGTCTCCGGGCACCCCGGCTTGCCTGCGACGGTAAGCAGCTTGGCGGCAAGCAGGGTCGCAGAACCTCCTCGGCGAGCCGGCCTTGGCGTTGACGAACAGACCTTCGATACTGAGCACGACCTCGCGCCCACAGCATGCGCAACAGAACACCTCTTTGGCAGTACTGGAAGCGTCACGCGTTCTTGGTGCCGCCCCAGCACTACTAGAAGGGTCACGCATTCTTACGTTGGGCTTGGTCATGGGCTGGCTACTTTGCTGGGGCCGTCGGGCCGGGCCAGCTTTGGCTTTTCCCGGCGCCGGTACGATTCTCCTTCTATAACGAGCTCGAACGCCGCGCTCTGGAGGCGGTCGATGGCAGACTGGGCGAGCATGGGGTCGGCCATGAGCGCCAGCCACTCGCTCGGTCACGGTTGGAGGTGAGCACGGTGGAGGCGCTCCGGTGGCGCTCGACGACCAGGGCGTAGAAGTCGGCCGTCTCGGTGGCGTCCATGGCCTGGAGGGCCAGGTCGTCGATAATGAGCAGCTCGGTGCCGACCAGCTTGCGGACCTCGAGGTCATAGCTGGCGTCCAAGCGGGCGGCCTTCAGCCGTTTGAACAGCCGGTCGGCCCGCTCGAAATGAGCCCGCACTCGGCGGCGGCAGGCAATGTGACCAAGGGCGGTGGCGAGAAATGTTTTCCCGACACCGACGGGCCCCCGGATGAACGCGTTGTGGCCGTCTTCGACAAAACGTAGTGTCACCAGCTCGTCGAGCACGGCGCGGTCGTAGGTGACGGCGGCGATGCCGTCCCAGCGTTCCAGGGTCATCTTGGGGTCCAGGTGGGCGGCCCGGGCCCGCACCGAGGCCGAGGTCCGGTCACGGCGGGTCGCCTCGTCGGCCAGCACCATGGCCAAAAAGTCGAGGTGGGGCAACGAAGAAGACTTGGCCAGGACGGCCCGCTCGGGCAGGGTGTCGATCACCGTGCCCGAGGCGCAACCGGCGCAACAATGCCCGCAGCTCTGGGGTTATGACCGGAAGGGGCGGGGTCACAGTGTGCCCCCGTTGGCGGTGAACTCAGAGGCGGGGCGTGAGAACCGGCCGGGGACAACGTTCTTCGGCACTTCGTCGCCCGTGGCCTTGTCGCGCTCTTCTGCTTCTTTGGCCCGCTCGAGCATGCGCTCGACCAGGTTCACGTTCACCGCCTCGGCTTCCAGTGCCCGGGCACAGGCGGCCTCGGTGCGCTCCGCCCCACTTCTTCACCAGGCCCAACAGGCGGTAGGCCTGGCGCATCTTGGTCCAGGGCAGCGGGTGGTCCATGAGGGCCGTCAGGAAAGCGCCGATCGCTTCGCCGTGGCCCCGGCCGAGAGCTATCAGGTACGAGATGTCGCGCATGGCGTAGGCAGTGCGATCCGACGGCAGGTCGGCCGGGTCGGTGGAACGCCCACCGGGAGGCTGACGGGGGTGGACCTTTATCAGCTCTCCCTTCACGTACAGCTTCACCGTTTTGGAGTCCGCCCGGGCAGAAATGCGCTGGCCGACGCGGTCGCCGGGGACCGTGTAGATGGCCCGGGCCACCTCGACATCGTGGTCCCGGTGCACCTTGGGCTCGCTATAGGCCGGGGTCTCGTAAGTACTGGCCGGGGCGGCCAGCAACAGGGGCTGCTCGACGGAGCGGAACGCCTCGGCCGGACGGCACTGCGTGCTGCGGTGGGTGCGCATCCCTGCCCCGAGAGCGCACCAGGACTCGGCCCGGCGGTTGGCCTCGGCCAGGTCGACGAAGTCCTCACCGGCAAAAAAGCGGCCCCGTACAAAGGGAACTTGTCTTTCGCAGCGGGCCTTGTCTTTTGGGTGGCGGGCCCGAGCAGCGTCGACCAGGAAGCCCCGGTCCTGGGAGTACTCCAAGAACGTGTCGTTTATGCGGGGCTCGGTCGGGTCGGCCTTGGTGATGACCGGCGTCAGGTTGTCCGGGATAATTATGGGGAAGACACCACCAAAAAACTTCCAGGCGTGCTCGAAGCCTTCGATCACATCGGCAGTCGTCTGGGTGTAGCTCAGCCACACGAACATGTGCCGGGACCACACTGCCACCAATATCAGGGCGTGCACCACTCGCCGGCGGGAGCTGGCGGGATCGAACATCAGCCCCATCCGGCCGAAATCGGCCTGGGCCTCCCGCCCGGGCTCGGGGTCGGCCCAGGCGCACGGTGGTGCGCTGTGACTGGTCCCGGCACCGCTCGGCACAGTAACGGTGCAGCGTCCGCTCGGGGATGATGACGCCTCTCCGCGCCAGCAGGTCGCCGACCTTGACCGCGGTGACGCCCTTGTCGATGAGCTCCTGGATGTAGCCGTGCTGGGACTCGAGGACCGCCCAGCTGTCGCCTCGGCCGGTCCTCCGACCGGGCTGGACGGCCTGGACCACCGCCGCTACCAGCTCGTCGCTGAGCTGGTGCTCACCACCGTCGCGCTTTGCTCCCAGGGCCTGTGCCGCCTCCACGTAGCGCTGCACGGTCTTGCGGTCGACACCGGCCCCGACGGCTACCCGGCGGAGCCCTTCGTCGCCGCGCAGCCACCTCCGGAGCACTTCTTTCACCTGGACCACTGATACCTCCTTGAATGCCACCGGGCACCTCCTTGGTGCCCGAGTCGAACTGATGTCCGACCGGAGGTGGTGGACCCTTGGTGGTCCCTAGTTGGTGGCGGTGGGGTGGTCCCTAGTTATTGGCGACAGCCCCCCAAAGTGGTCCCTAGTTGCTGGCGCTCGACACAGAAGTGAAGTTGATCAGATGTTGACCGAGCACGGACCCAATGGCCTTCCGCACCTGGTGCTCGTGCCGACGAGTTATGTCAACGACTGGACGAGGGGACATCCGGAGATAGGCGCAGAGGACGTCGACACACGTCTGCGCCTCCTCCTCCCAGTCGTCGGCTAGACGTGCCATCGCATACACGCCGGCTAACCGGATGGCCGCCTTGTCACTGCCGAGTTGCGTAGCGGCGTCCTGATAGCGGGTCGCAAGGGCCGATTGTCGCTCGCGTTCCGCGACGCCCGCTGCCGTCTCGACGAGCGCCACCAGGGCCGCCACTGCAGCCACTAGAGCACTCCAGGGTGTCCTACCCCGGGAGACGAGGACCCATTGCTGGTGCCGGTCGTTGTCGGAGCGACCGTCGTCGTCACCATATGGGGAGCTCGGAAATGAGCACCGTCGAACGACGTTAGCAGGCTTTGACCTGCGCTTATGACGTTCGGTGGTCGGCGTAAGGTCTGTGGAGTACCTGGGAGGGATGCTGCTGACAGGCGTCCACGACTCACCAGCGTCCTTGGAACTCCCGCTGCCAGCCGATCGAAACGACGGGTTGGGGCAGTTCGTGCGTCGACCTGCACTTCGTGTACCCGAGGATGATAGCCAGCCCACGACCCAGCGCGGCTCAGTGCTGGACGCGCCCTACGCCGCCCATCCCGAGCGCTCCGTGCGCAAGCCACCCACGCCGCTGCCGTGCCCAGGGTGGCGTGGATCAACAAGCCGGAGGACGAGCCGACCGACACAGTCTTTCTATGTATACACAGTACCTCTATAAAAGAAGTTGCCTCATAAAGGTTGACACGCGTCGCGCTCCGGATGACCAGCCACTCCAGGCACTCAGCCCGTGCCTGTGTGCGCGAACCTCTCCGCGAACGTGTTCGCCCGAGGGCTCGACGGGAGTCTTGATAATTCGAGCGCCTGTCGAACGCAGCACCTCGTCAAGGGACCGACGAACTTAACGTCCCGGTCATGGACCAAGAACCGGAGAGCCCGGCGCTGGTCTTCGAGGGTCGCTACCAGGTTGCGGGCTTGCTGGGTGACCACGACCCGATGGGGTGGGCTGTCACGCCGGCCAAGAAGATCTTGGCAGCGGCACTGCAGTCGAGCTGGCTTTACGTCTCGGGCAACGGCGGCAGGACCTTTGAGGCCGGTCCCGAACGGGGGCTCCCGGGGTACTCCTTCGGCGATGTGCTCGCTTCGCCGAGCCCTGGCGTCGTGCTGTTCAGTCGCGCTCACTTCGGTAGTTGTGATCTGAACGAACAGGACCTGAGGGCCAGCTTCGACGGTGGCCACCAATGGTCCGTGGCTTACCGGGGCCAGCCCTTGTATCTCGGTTTCACTAGCCCGGCGCAAGGGGTCGGCATGCAGTCGTCCAAGCGCACCACCACCCTGATCATGACCTTCGACGGCGGCCACCACTGGGGGCAGGTCAACTTTTGACGACAAGCCCGCAGGGGCAAGCACAGCTTTGCTGGCTGAGCAGGGGCGCCGCAGATCGATTGCAGAGGCCACGCACCTGGTCCCTGGCGCGACCGGCCAAGAAGCGTCCGTCGGGGGCCGGTTGACCGCTGGCCCACCGATGGGGCACATGGCAAACTGGAGCGATGAGCGGCTGGCAGCTGGCGCAGGTCAACATCGGGCGGCTCCGAGAACCGCTGGACCACCCGCAACTAGCGGCTTTCGTGGAGGCGCTCGACCCTGTGAACGCCGCCGCGGACCGGGCCGATGGCTTCGTGTGGCGACTGCAGACCGAAGATGGCAACGCCACCGCGGTGCAGGCCTTCACCTGGGATGCCGGCGGCAGCGCCGGCATCATCATCAACATGTCGGTCTGGTCCGACGTCGAGCACCTCACCGCCTTCGTACTGGGTGACCTCCACCGCGCTATCCTGCGGCGGCGCCGAGAGTTCTTCGCCAAGATGACCGAGGCCTACCTCGCCTGCTGGTGGGTCCCCGAAGGGCACAAGCCGAGCACCGATGAGGCCGAGGAGCGGGTCCTGTACCTGCGGGCCAACGGGCCGACGCCGTTCGCCTTCACCCTCCGCCACCATTTCCCCCCGCCTGACGCGCAAGAGCCTCAGGCGCCACAACGCAACGACGACGACCGGCTCTGCCTGGCGTGAGCTAACCCCAGACGAGGATGCGCAGACGCCGGGCCGTCTGAGATGCACCTTTGCGTTGGGTCAGAGTTTCTCGGGTGTTTTCCCTAGGGAAGACCAAGTTGAGTAGGGCAGCGTGCCTATGCACTGCATATGCACACCGCTCCTACCAGCGGTTTCGGCGAATCCATAAACAAAAAATCGCCCGATGGCGGATAGCCCCCGCCACCACAAAAGCCCTGGTCAGAGCGGTGCTCGACCGGGGCTTCTTCTTTGTCTCGCGTCGACTTCTAACGGAACTTCTAACGGGTTCTAACGACATGGGCTGACACGGAGCAGTACTCGCCGGGACGGACCGTGATCAGTGGGGAGAGCTACGCCAAGGCCACCGGTCGGTGCGACGTCCGGGTGACCACGCTGAGGGGTGAGAGAATGAGCAGTTCAACTGGGTCGGTGGAGGAGATGGTGGTCATGGCCGATCGCTTCGTGGGCTCCGACCTGGCCGTGCGGCTGACCCCCGAAGTCGAGACGGGCCGGGCACGGCCGGCGCAATGGTCGACCGCCGCCCACCGGGCAGTCGAGGACCGCACACTGGCCCTGATGGGCACTCTGGCCTCTCGGCCTAGTGCCGCCGTCGCAGCGTCCGCCACCGAGGCCGCGCTTGACGCCGCTCCCGACCTGGGCGAGGACCAGGTGGCCGCCGTGCGGGTGCTGGCGGGGGAGGGCGGGAGCCTGCGGGCCGTGCTGGCGCCGGCCGGCTACGGCAAGACGACGATGCTGCACACCGCCGCCCGGGCCGCCGCCGCCGA
>CAYZVQ010000086.1:0-15793 GCA_964481925.1 uncultured Acidimicrobiaceae bacterium | reverse complement strand
ACCGCGCCGGACCCGCGTTCGTACATACCAGGCAGGACGTACTTCAACCCGAGGAACGCGCCGCGGAGATTGACTGCTATTACCTGGTCAAACACGTCCTCCGGGTAATCCACCAAAGGAGCAAGCCGACCGATGATGCCAGCATTGTTGAAGAAGTAGTCGACGCCGTTGAACAGCCTGTTCGCGTGGTCGACGAAACTCCGCACATCTGTGGAGTCGGAGACGTCGGCAACGTGTGCGTGGGCGACTCCGCCTTTGTCGCTGATCTCCGTCACGAGTTGCGCCAATGCGTCCTCATCACGGTCAACAGCGAGGATGCGAACATCGTGGTGAGACAGTGAAAGGGCAGTTGCTCGCCCGATCCCCTTGGCAGCGCCGGTGATGATTGCCCCATGCTTTGATGTCTGGTTGTCATTTCCCATAGTTGTCTGCCGATCTTGACTGCAGGATGATGATCGCCTTCAGGCACGTCACGTTGAGCACTCGAGCCCCTTCCGATTTTTTCGCAATCTAAAGTAGCGGGGAACGGTCCTGTCCGGGCCAACCCTTTGCCGACAGGCCTCAAATGAGGTGCCGAGCTGCCCGACCTCATTGCCGCCGGGATGGGGGCCGCCAAACCGGTGCAGATCAGCGCCGCCGGTGTGGACGCCACGTCGCTCAAGCGAGACGTCGGCAAAGACGTCACCTCTAGTGCGGCGACAGTGATACCCAGTGGCTCCTGTCCCACGCCGAGCCCCAGAGATCAACAACCACGTGGCCCGGCAGGGCGAGGTCCCGTAGGTCGACGTCACCGTCTCGGTCACGGCGGCCAACAGGTAGGTGGCCAGCGGCTCTTCCCCGGCGGGGTCGGAGGACGAATCCCGAGTGGCCTTGGGCCGCGCGTGCCCGCGGGGTCGGCGCGGCTAGTCGTACCTAGGCGATTCAGAAAGAGATCGTGCCGCTGCCCTCGACCGAACCGTACTGCGCCACTGGGACGGCGGAGTTAGCCTCGTTGCACTTGCCATTGGCGAGGCGCGGCAAGATGAGGCTGAAGACCTCGTGGATGAGCACCGTCCCGTGCGCGCCGGCGTAGGCGCCGGTGCCCGACACGATCGTCACCGGCGCGCTGGAGCGGAAGGCGAACGAGCAGGTCGTGTTGTTCATCATCGAGGGCGAAGCGTTGTTGGCGGCCGCGTTGAGCTTCGACAGGTCAAGGTCGAGCGTCCCCTTTGTCATCGTGGCGGTGCCGATCCCCTTCGCTTTCGCCTTGCTGGTGCGGCCATGATCGGCGATCGCCCCGACGATGAGGATTGTCCCGCCGCCGTTCGCGGTCTCGCTCGGTGTGACGAAGACCTCGATGACGCCACCCTTCTGTGGCATCGTCGCCGCTGACGCGACCAGGCCGGCGGTGAGGCCGGCGGTGGGGCTGGCGCCGACGATGGCAATGGCCGTGGCGAACTTGGCGATGCTCATGAGGTGACCTCCGGTCGGTTTGGACTGTCCTGGGTTCGATGGAGTCTCTGGCACCATGACCCGAGACATCCGGGGCCCGAGCCGACAAGCGCGCTGCGTCGCGCGGCTGCCGAGGTGACCATCCATTCCTACACCCGATCCAGGTGGGACGCCACACGGCGGCCGGATGCCTGTCAGCCGCGCGGCGACCTTGGGGGGCCAAGGTGGGGGCCCGGTGTGACGACGTCTGCTCAGGCGTCGACCGGCTCGGTCCGGGCAGGGATCTCCGAGGCGCGGCTGCCTGCCGGCGCTCGACCCGATAAACGACGGGCGGGCATCCTGGTTGGTCCGGCTGCGTGCGGTCGCATAAGGTCACCACCCAAAGAGTTGCCAAAGGACGCCAGTAAAGAAAACATCCTGCGCCCGGTGCATTACACCGGGCCAGAACACCACCGCTGATTTGCGAGGAGGACCTGATGATAGGGACGATTGGGCCCCGCCGGTCACGGCACGCTCGCTCACGGTGGCCCGTCATAGCCTGTACCGCCGTCGTTGCCGTGTCGTCGACCTGGGGATTGCTGCCAACGTCGGCCACCGTGCAAGCACAAACCACCCCCACCACGTCGCCCCCGCTCCCGGCAGCACCGGCAAGCTCCTGGGCCATCATCCCGAGCCCCGACACCTCGAGTTCCGAGACCAACGTCCTCACCTCGGTGTCATGCACCGCGGGCCCGGCGTGCATGGCTGTCGGCCACGTCTTCGGCGCCTCGGACCGTACGCTCGCCGAGTCCTGGGACGGCTCCGCCTGGTCGATCGTCCCCAGCCCCAACAGCTCGACCTCACAGCAGAACTACCTCGACGGCGTGTCGTGCCTGTCGTCCACGGAGTGCACGGCGGTCGGGAGCTTCATTACCGGGCAAGGCGACGAGACGCTCGTCGAGACCTGGGACGGCTCGACCTGGTCCATCGTACCCAGCCCCAACGTCGGCTACCTCAACGACCTGCTGGCGGTGTCCTGCACCTCAGCGTCGACCTGCACCGCCGTCGGCTCCTCCCGGCCTCGCTCCGGCTTTGACCGCGCTCTCGTCGAGACCTGGGACGGCAGGGCCTGGTCGGTCGTCGCCAGCCCCGACGCCAGCTCCAGCACCAACGTGCTCAACGACGTCTCGTGCCCGTCGGCGGCGCAGTGCGTCGCCGTCGGGACCTTCTATAACGGCACCGAGTTGCAGCTCCTGTCCATGTCCGGGGACGGGAGCACCTGGGCACTGCTGCCCAACCCCGGGCGCCACATCGATGGGACAGGGGTGACCTGCAGCTCGGCGAGGAAGGCTGCCCCCCAACTTCGAGCCTGGCCTCGTCCGCCACGAGCCCGATGGCCCGAGAGATAGGTGCGGGCACTGTGCCCACAGGGCCCCCGTGTTCATTGAATGTTTGGTTAACGGTGCTCCACCCGGCGCCATCAAAGAACTCAGCTACTTCGGGACTGCTCTACTACGGGGGGAACCCGGTGTTCACCAAGGCGGCTGCACCGACGTTCGACATTGAGTACAAGGACACCTGTCTCTCAGGTTGTACCGACGTGCAGGTACAGGTCACTGATCCCAACACCAGCAGCTGTCATGCACCGAAGCTCCATGGTCAATGTCTGGTCCCCGGAGCAACGGTTTCGGCGTCGGTGACGCAGATCCCGACGTCCACGACTATCGCGGGCAAGACAACGCCCATCATCGCGCCGTACCCCTCGGATGCCGCAGCGGGGGCGGGACATCTCTGCCTTGCCACCCAGTCCTCTGTATGCGGGACGGGCGCCAACAGCTACATAACCGACCTGAAAACCGACGGGAACGGGCAACTGGTCCTCCGTTACTGGGTGCCAGGCTTGATCGCTCAGGTCACCACGACCATCACCGTTATCGCCAGGGAGCCATGCCCCCCCGAGCAGTGTCGAGCGGGCAAGAAACAAAGCCCTGCCACCAGCATGCAACTCACCATCTTGCCGCATACCGTGTACAGCGGGAGCGCCCACCCTGACGTGAACGAGATGGAGAACTTGGCGTTGGCGGCCGGCAAGGGCGGCAAGTTCGGCTGGAACACCTGGCTCAACTATCTCAAGAACAAGGTAGAAGACAAGCTACCCTACGCCGGAGATGAGCTGGAGAACTGGGCAACCGAATCGTTTATGGGGTCCTTCACGCCCAAGTTGCCGAGCGCCGGTCTTGGGGCCGGGGTGGCGTCCAAACTGGGGGAATTTGAGTTACCCGAGACGCACGCCTACCAGAGCTTTGAGGACGCTCTGCTGGGCCAGCCGGGTACCACCGACATCAGGTTTAACAGCTGGAGCCTTCTGTACCGTCTCGGGTACGAGCTAGATGATGAAAACAAGGCCTCGGTCCCCCAGACGCTTACCCTTAATATTTATGAGGTGTCCTATTGCAATAACGGAGCAGTATGTGGGCCCGGGTACCCAGAGCACGCGTGCGCTGGGCTGTCTGGTTTTACATCTTTGGGGAACCCGACTACTTGTACCACCCACGAGTTCCTCGACTTTGAGTTGTCATCACAGAGTTCTAATTTCGAAACGACATTTAGCGCCGACCTCGGTGGCCTTCTTACTCCGTACGACGCGCCGCAGTGGATGGCGGCGCTGGGTGCGAAGTAGGACGCTTGCTTGGCCCGACGATCTGGCGCACCCGGGACTGACGAGCGGGCTCGGTGTGGCCATGGCCGACGCCGGCATGTTACGGTTCCCCCTTGGCCAGCGCGAGCGGAGGAGGACTTGAATGCGGCTCGGCATAATTGGAGCGGCTGCCATCGCGGACGAGGCGGTCATCGAACCCGCCCAGGTCGTCAACGAAGTCCAGCTCGCCGGTATCGCTGCACGCGACCCGGCTCGCGCCGAGGCTCTGGCCCGGCGGGCGGGCATAGAGCGGGTTTACCCAACCTACGCCGACCTGATCGCCGACAGTTCGCTCGACGCGGTTTACATCCCTCTGGCCAACTCCCTGCACGCCGAGTGGACGATCGCCGCCCTCGAAGCCGGGCGCCACGTGCTCTGCGAAAAGCCGCTGACCTCCAATGCACCCCAGGCGGAGACCGTAGTGCGAACTGCGCAACGCTGCCAGCGATTGATGATGGAGGCATTTCACTGGCGCTTCCATCCCGTCGCCCACAGGATGCTCGAACTGAGCCGGCAGATCGGGCCGCTGCAACGAGTCGAAGCCCATTTCAACGCGAAGATCCCGAGCGACAACATCCGCTTCCAACGGGAGCTGGCCGGGGGCTCGTTTATGGACCTGGGCTGCTATTGCGTCCACATGGTAAGGACGGTGGTGGGCTCAGAGCCCGAAGTGCTCCGGGCGGAGGCGGTCGAGGGGCCGCCAGGCATCGACTTGTCCATGCGGGCCGAGCTCTCCTTCCCAGGTGGGCTGCCGGCGGTGGTCAGCTCCAGCATGGTGGCCGAGGAAACGGTCTGGCCGAGCTCGATGACGCTGCGCGCCTGGGGGGAGGCTGGTCAGCTCGAAGTCCTCAACCCCATGGCGCCCCAGCTCGGCCACCGGGTCTGCGCCACCTTTGCCGACGGGACAGCCGTCGACGAGGTGCTTGACCTACGGGCCAGCTACGAGTTCCAATTGCGGGCTTTTTGCCGGGCCACGGCGGGACGAGAGAGCCCGCTCACTGGCGGGCAAGACGCCGTAGCCAACATGCGGGTGATCGACGCCGTGTACGAGGCGTCCGGCCTCGGCATCCGACGTTAGCTCCTTACCCCGTCCAGCCGGTTCGGGCCCTTGGCCCTGCTGCGGCCGACGCGCTGCTTCACGGCGGGCCCAACCCGTGCTCGGTCGGGCTCGGGAGGCCGAGCCGGCTCGCTCAACGCTTCGGGCCGGGCTAGCGTGGGCGTGCTCAATGCCCGCCGAGGAGGTTTTGATGGGGACAGTTTCTCACCACCGCCATGGTGGCACCCGGGCACTGACGGGGCTGGGTGCGGCCGTTGCTGGCCTCACCGTGGCCCTGGGCTTGGCGCTGACGGGCCCGTCGGTGGCAGATGCGGCCACGGCTGTCGCGGCGGGCAACCAGTACCAGGTCTACTTGGTCCTACCGGGCACCACCGCGGCGAAAGTCACCGGAGAGGCCAAGAGCTCCCCCTCCACGGCCGTGAGGGAGGAGCTGAGCGCTTTCTCGTTGTACACCACGGCGGCGGCGCCGGGGGCGGTCGACAAGGCGGCAACGCCGGCCGCCAGCTCGGCCTCGGCGACAATGGCGGTCAACATGGCATCGGTCCAGCTTTTGAGCTCAGTCGCGGCGGCCAGCAAAATGTCCGCCGACGTTGATTTCTACGACACCGCCAGCGGTGCGTTGGCATTTTCGTACAAGTTCACCAATGCTGTGTTCACGAGCTATTTGTTGCAGGACGGCCCCAGTGGCAGCTCCGTCCAGGTCACTTTCGCATATCAGCAGCTCGAAGTGGACTACATTACCGTTACCCCGAATTCGCCGGCCAGCCCGCCGGTGACGTACATCATCAAGAAAGCGCCAGGTAGCTGACTACGTTCGAGCTCGGCGAGGCGCCAAGGTGATCTCATCTACGCCCATGCGCACAAGCGTTGGCCACGCTTACGCGATATCCGCCAAGGCAACAGCCGTCGCGGTGGCAGCCTTGGGCGTGGTCGCCGCCGGCCCGATTTTTCCCCACGCGGCGTCGGCCACCAGCGGGGTGATCGGTGAGCTGTCTCTGACGACCCGGGCCGGCGCCGTGACTGAAGAGGCATTGACCAGTTTTTCGCTGGCCAGCGGTGCGCCGCCGGGCGGGCCCACTTCGGTGGGGCCCCCGTCCGGGCCAAGCGTCAACCGTCCGGAGACGGAGGCGACGGCGACCATAGGCATCGGTTCGACCATCGCCGCTGGCCTTCTCGAACAGACCCTTGCATCGACGGTCTACGCCAGCGGCTCGGTCAGCCTCGACAACCTCAGCACTGAAGTCAGTTACGAGTTCACCGACCCTTCCATCAAGGCCTACCTTGGCCAAAGCGGCGCCGGCAGCGGGTCCGTCGAGATAACGCTGGCCTTCAATGACTTCCAGGTCCAGGCCGGGGCGTCGACGACCACGTCGACGACCACGTCGCCGGCGCCGAGCGCAGCCGCGCTCAGCGAGTACCCGGCCGGGGTGGGCCCCGGCGCCGGCAATGGCGCGTTCCCCCAGGAGGTCACGGTGGGCCCCGACGGCAACCTTTGGTACACCGACGAGGTCACGGGGGTGTACACGTTTTCGCCCACCAGCCTGCAGCCGCTGCCCTGCCCGTCCGCGTCCCGGTCCCCGGCGGTCGGGTGCGCGGTCCCGGGCGGTAACGTCGCCCCCACCGGCATAGTGGCGGGGCCCGACGGAGCGCTGTGGTTCACCCAGAGCAACGGCGGTAACCCCAGCAACGGTCGGGCCTACTTCCCGGCCAGCATCGGCCGCCTCACCACCTTGGGGGCCTACACCGCCTACCCGGTGCCGGCCTCGGCCCGTTCGGTACCGGGCCTCGACGCCATCACAGTGGGCCCCAACGGCAACCTGTGGTTTACCGAGACAGCGGTCGACCGCATCGGCGAAATCACGCCCAAAGCGGCCAACCCGGTCATCCGCGAGTTCACCCTCCCGGCCGGTGACCACCTCGCCCCCGGCGTGGGGTCGCCCATCACCTCGGCCGACACCATCGCCTCCGGCCCCGGGGGCGACATCTGGTTTACCGAGCAGGGTTCCAACGCCATTGGTGTTATGAGCACCTCGGGGGTTTTGGTACACAAGTTCACCGTCCCCAACGCCAATCTCAACCCCACCCCGCTGGGCATCACCGAGGGTGCCGATGAGACCATGTGGTTCACCGAGGACGACGCCAACCAGGTCGCCAGTATCACCGCCGCGGGCAAGGTCACGGTCTACGCCTTGCCCAGCGCCGCCTCGGGGCCACAGAGCATCGTCTACGGGCCCGACGGTAACCTTTGGTTCACTGAGAACACCGGGGTGGCCAGCATTGACCCCAGTACCGCCAAGGTCACCGTCTACCGAGCGCACACCGCCGATCCCAGCCCGGTGGGGATCACTGTGGGCCCTAGCTGCACCTCAATCTGGTTCGTGGAGTCCAGCGCTGACATCCTGGGGCGGGTTTCCCCTGTCCCCGACACCATGGGCTGTAAGCCGCGCTGAGGCCACCTCGGCCATTAGGGCGGGGGCGGCAGCCCTGGTGCAGTGGACCTCAGCCCTTGGCTTGGCGGTGCCTGAGCGCGTACCCGCAGACGTACCCGCCGGCAACCTTGTGCTCGACCCGTTCGACGTCGGCTTCAGGGAGCACCGCCTGGAGGAACTCAAGCTCTGTGGAACAGGCCGCTCCGTAGCGCGAGGCCACCGGCCAGATGGCGCAGTTGCAGAGCGTGACCCGATAATTCTCATCAGGGAGCTTGTCGAGCTCGGCCATATACCCCTCCCCGTCGAGGATCTGGGCCAGTGCTGCCACCTTCTCGTCGATGCTCTTGCCCACTAGTTGGTCTCGGACTTGCTCAACGCGCCGGTGCTGACGGCGCTCAAAGGCACGGGACACGAGGTCGGGGTCTTCCTCCTCGAGGTAACCAAGCAGCTCAACAGAGAGGTCACCAGTAGCTTGGGCGAACAGCGCCTCGCCCTGAGGTGTGCTGTGGTAGAGGGCGGCGGGCCGTCCGGGCTGTCCGGGCCGCCCTCGTTGCCGGTGGCTGGCGACAAGCCCCACCGACCTCAGGATGGCCAGTTGCTGGCGGACGGCGCTCGGTGTGGTCGCCAGCGTGCCTGCGAGGTCGTCGACCGACGCTTCCCCCCGCCTCTTCAGGGCGAAAAGAGTGTTCCGCTGTGCCCCTGTCAGTTCGATCAGGGTGACTGGCACGTGCTCCACAACGACGATCATACCCAGGAAGAACATATTATGTGAGTTTTGCAAGGTGAAACTTGTAGGATTGGAGACCTTGGGGACCATGAGCCCCGGCCGGCCGGCGTGACGCCGACACTAAGGAGACGACGATGAGCACCCCCCGGACCACTGGGCAAGCAGCAACCGGAGGCGCGCCATGACCGCTGTAGCGAACGAAGTCGCCGAGCTGGCGAGCCAGGAGTACCAGTACGGCTTCGTCACCGACCTCGACACCGATGTGGTCCCCCCCGGGCTCAACGAGGACGTCATCGCCCTAATCGCGTCCAAGAAGAACGAGCCCGAGTGGCTGCTCGAATGGCGCCTGCGCTCCTACCGCCACTGGCTGACGCTCGCCGAGCCGGCCTGGCAGAACGTCACCTATGCGCCCATCGACTACCAGGCCATCAGCTACTACGCCGCCCCCCGGCCCAAGGCGGCGCTGGCCAGCCTGGACGAGCTCGACCCCGAACTACGGGCCATGTTCGACAAGCTCGGGATCTCCCTCGCCGAGCAAGAGCGCCTCGGTGGGGTGGCCATCGACGCCATCGTCGACTCGGTGTCGGTGGCCACGACCTTCCAGAAAAAGTTGGCCGAAGCCGGCGTCATCTTTTGTTCCTTCTCCGAGGCCGTCCAGGACCACCCCGACCTTGTGCGCCGGTACCTCGGCTCGGTCGTCCCCTACCGGGACAACTTCTTCGCCACGCTCAACTCGGCGGTGTTCACCGACGGCTCGTTCTGCTACATCCCCAAGGGCGTGCACTGCCCGATGGAGCTGTCCACCTACTTCCGTATCAATGCCGCCAACACCGGCCAGTTCGAACGGACCCTCATCGTCGCCGAAGAGGGGGCGTACGTGAGCTACCTGGAGGGCTGCACGGCACCGATGCGGGACAACAACCAGCTGCACGCGGCGGTGGTCGAGCTAGTGGCGCTGGAGGGCGCCCAGATCAAGTACTCGACCGTGCAGAACTGGTACCCGGGCGACGCCGATGGCCACGGCGGGGTCTACAATTTCGTCACCAAGCGGGGCCGGTGCGCGGCAGACGCCAAGATCTCCTGGACCCAGGTCGAGACCGGGTCAGCCATCACCTGGAAGTACCCCGGCGTCATCCTCCAGGGCGACAACTCGGTGGGCGAGTTCTACTCCGTCGCCCTCACCGCCAACCGCCAGCAGGCCGACACCGGCACCAAGATGGTCCACATCGGCAGGAACACCCGCAGCACCATCGTCTCCAAGGCGATCTCGGCCGGTCATGGGCAAAACACCTACCGGGGCCTCGTGAAGGTCCTGCGCTCAGCGGAAGGCGCCAGGAACCACACCCAGTGCGACTCTCTCCTCCTGGGGAGCGACACCGGTGCGCACACGTTCCCCTACATCGAGGTGAAGAACTCGACGGCACAGGTAGAACACGAGGCCTCCACCTCCAAGATCGGCGAGGACCAGCTCTTCTACTGCCGCCAGCGGGGCATCTGCGAAGAGGACGCGGTCTCGATGATCGTGAACGGCTTCTGCCGCGAGGTGTTCAAGGAGCTGCCCATGGAGTTCGCCGTCGAGGCCCAAAGGCTCTTGAGCGTGAGCCTGGAAGGAAGCGTCGGTTGATGCTCTCCATCACGGACCTTCGCGCCAAGATCGGCGACAACGAGATCCTCCGGGGCCTCAGTCTCGAGCTCAAGGCGGGCGAGGTGCAGGCGCTCATGGGCCCCAACGGGTCGGGCAAGAGCACCCTCGCCAACGTGCTCGCCGGCCACGAGGCCTACGACGTCACCGGCCAGGTCCTCTTCGAGGGGGAGGACCTGCTGGCGATGTCGCCCGAAGACCGGGCCGGGGCCGGGGTCTTCCTGGCCTTCCAGCACCCCGTCGAGATCCCCGGGGTCGGGAACCTCTACTTCATGCGCACGGCGCTCAACTCACTACGCCGCCAGCGAGGCCTCGACGAGCTCGACGCGATGGACTTCCTCGAGTTCGCCAAGCAGAAGATGGAGCTCGTCGAGATGGACCGGAGCTTCATGGCCCGATCGGTCAACGAGGGGTTCTCCGGGGGCGAGAAGAAGCGCAACGAGATCCTCCAGATGGCGGTCTTCGAGCCCAAGCTCGCCATCTTGGACGAGACCGATTCGGGCCTCGACATCGACGCCCTCCGAGTCGTCGCCAACGGCGTCAACGCGCTGAGGGGCCCGGACCGGGCCATGTTGGTCATCACCCATCACCAGCGGCTGCTCGACTACATCGTCCCCGACCGGGTCCACGTCATGGCCGAGGGCCGGATCGTCCGCTCCGGCGACAAGGAACTCGCTCGTGCGCTCGAGGAGCACGGCTACGTCGATCTCGACCAGGTGCACCTCGGACCATTGGCGTCGGGGCGGGCGAGACCGTGACCACCGGTGGTGACCTTATGGCCGACGTTGCCGTCCCGCCCGCCGGCGGCCTGGCGCTGCTCGAGCCCGAAAGCGATGGTCCCATGTGGCTCACTGAGGCGCGGCGGTCCGCTTCGGACTGGGTAGGCGCGCACGGCTTCCCGACCCGCAAGGACGAGGACTGGCGCTACACACGCCTCGAAGCGATGCTGGCCGTGCCCTTCGAGCGGGCGCTGCCCGGGCGCAGCCACCAGCACGCACGGACGGCGTTCAACGGCCTCGGCGTCGGTCTGGGCGGCGCCCGTCTGGTCTTCGTCAACGGCCTCTTCGCCCCCCAGCTCTCCCGCGTCGAAGAGCTGCCGAGCGGCGCCCGGGTCACCAACCTGGCGTCGGTGCTGGCCGCGGGGGACGAGCGCCTCGAGCCCATCTTGTCGCGCCGCTTCATGCCGTTCCAGCATGCCTTCGAGGCCCTGAACGCGGCCCTCAGCGGCGACGGCGCCTTCGTCTCGCTCGCCGCCGGTGTGGTTGTTGAGGCCCCGATCGAGCTCGTGTTCTTCTCCGAGACCGGTGGCACGCCCGTTGTGTCCAACCCACGCTCGGTCGTGCTGGCCGGCCCGGGCAGCCAGGCGACGATCGTGGAAACCCATACCGGCGTCACCGGCGATGTCTACTGCACCAACGCCGTCACCGAGGTCATCCTGGGCGCGGGCGCCAATGTCACCCACTACAAGGTCCAAGACGAGCCCGCCTCCGCGTTCCACCTCGCGCTCCTCGATGTCCGCCAAGACCGCGACAGCCACTTCTCTTCCCACCTGTTCGCGCTCGGGTCGCACATCGCACGCCAGGAAGTACGGGCCTACCTCGAGGGCGAAGAGGCGGACGTCAGCCTCGGCGGCCTGTACATGCCTCGCGGCCACCAGCACCACGACAACCCGGTCCTGGTTGTGCACTCCGCACCGCGCTGCACCAGCCGCCAGCTCTACAAGGGCGTCGTGGACGAACACGGGCACGGCGTGTTCAACGGGCACATCATCGTCCGCCCGGAGGCGTTCGGCACCGACGCCCGCCAGACGAACAAGAACCTGGTCCTCTCTGACGACGCCGAGGTCGACACCCGGCCGCGCCTGGAGATCCTCACCGACGACGTCAAGTGCTCCCATGGCGCAGCCGTGGGCCGCCTCGACCAGGAGGCACTGTTCTACCTACGCTCGCGAGGAGTTCCCGAGCAGTCGGCACGCGGCATCCTGACGTACGCGTTCGCACGCGAGATGGTGGACCTGGTCCCGATCGAACCGCTCCGAGCTCGCCTGGAAGCGCTGGTCACCGACCGGTTCCCGACGAGCCAAGGCAGCCCAGTGCAGGAGGTCTTGGGATGAGCAGTGACCTCAGTGAGCTCTACCAGCAGGTGATCATCGACCACAGTCGCCATCCGCGGAACTTCGGGCGGCTCGGCGACGCCACGAGGACCGTCGAGGGCGTGAACCCGCTCTGTGGGGACCAGGTCACGCTTTACCTGAAGCTCCTGGACGACCGCATCGATGACATTTCGTTTGAGGGCGTGGGGTGCGCGATCTCGATGGCCTCCGCCTCGCTCATGACCTCGGCCGTCAAGGGCAAGCGGTGCGACGAGGCGCTCGCGCTGTTCGGGCCCGTCCGGGCCATGCTGACGGAGAGCCCCGGCAACGAGGTCGCGACGGCGGAGCTGGGCAAGCTAGCGGCGCTCTCGGGAGTTTGGGCGTTCCCCATGCGGGTGAAGTGCGCGACGCTTGTCTGGCACGCACTAGACAGTGCCCTCGAAGAAAAGACCGAGATGGTCTCGAGTGAGTAGGTGACGATGGCACCCGAGCGCCGTTCACGGACCACGCTCGAGCGTGACTGCGAAGCAAACCTCATCCCGGGCGGACAGCGGGTGACGCTGTTCCAAGGCGACGAGGTCACTGTCACCCAGTCCCTCGGGGGCAGCTTTACCGTCCAGACCAGTCATGGCGACTTGGCCCGGATAAGCAGCGAAGATGCGGACGCGCTCGGCCTGGGGCCGACGGGCGGCACCGCGGCCCACCAAGGCAGCGCCGAGACCGGCCCGTTCGATATCGCGCAGGTGGTCGAGCAACTGAAGACCGTCTTTGACCCCGAGATCCCAGTCAACGTGGTCGATCTCGGGCTGGTCTACGCCTGCGACGCCCAAGCACTGCCCGAGGGGGGCCATCGTGTCGAGATCAAGATGTCGATGACCGCGCCGGGCTGTGGGATGGGCGACGTGTTGAGGCAAGATGCCATCGCCCGGGTCCAGGCGGTGCCAGGCGTCACCGACGTCGACATCGAGCTTGTATGGGACCCACCCTGGGACATGAGCCGTATGTCCGACGCGGCCCGGCTCGAGCTCGGCTTCTATTGAGGGACCTGACATGACCGGTCATTGGGCGGTGCGATTGCACCACAGGTGCACCACCGGCGCTTGGGCCGATGGGCCCGGCGTCCAGGCCCACAGAGCCGCCGATCGGTGCGATGGGCGCCCGACGGCAAACCGATAAACAACTAAGAGAAGAGTGAGCATCATGAAAGTCTGGATCGATCAAGACTTGTGCACGGGCGACGGGCTCTGTGAGGAGATCGCACCCGCTGTCTTCACATTGCTCGACGACGGCCTCGCCTATGTGAAAGAGGGCGACGACGTGAAGAGCGAACCCGGCGGAGCGGCCGGCTTAGCGGTCGTGGCCGAAGGGCTCGAGGACGCCGTCGCCGAAGCGGCCGAGGAGTGCCCCGGTGAGTGCATCTTCATCGAGTCATAACTACGAACGCGACGGCCGATCGTCAAGGTCCGGGCACGCGTACAGGAGACATGTAGCCATGACCAAGACAAACGTCATCGACCAGTTCATGTGGCAGTGGCAGCAACATTTCCGCATCAGCGTCGAGGTGCTGGCCGAAACAGCGCTGGACAGGATCGGCGCTCGCCTCGACCCGCAGGTCATGCTCATCGGGCTGGCGCGCGACGCCGCGGCACGGCACCCGGTATGCATCGAGCCCGAAACGGGGCCAGTCCGCCCGGAACACCTGTCCGGCATCGAAGCAGGGGCTGCCAAGCTCTACGGGGAGAACCCGGACAGCCGGACCTGGCCCTCCGACGCTGGGGTGCACCAGCTCCGGCACGGCCTCTTGCGCCGAGCGATGGTGGGCGAGGCGATAGCCAAGGCGATCGAGTCCAGCGGGTCCTTGCCGGGAAAACGCCTCTTCGTGAGCGGCGGCGGGCTGGTAGCCGGGTTCGACGTACACGTGGGCGTCGCTGTTGACCGTGGTCGCTACGAGGCGCTGCCAAAACTACAAGACGAAAGCGTGAGCGGCTGGCCGGCCCCGTCCTCGTTCACCCGAGGGCTGATCGAGCTCATCCTGCGTGAGGCCGACGCTGGCCTCCATGTCCCGGCGCCCAACTCTTCTGACGTTCGCAGGTCATGGCAGGATCTGGTGAGAGAGGCCGCCGAGCGGTTCTGTGCCGGTTGCCTCTACCGGACGGGGAACTTTGACCTGGGTTCGGCCTTCAACGCCCTCAATGGCACCACCGCGCGTGCGTACGAAGGCGCGGCCGCTTCGGGCCGGGTGCTCTTGGTGGCCCCGGACCACGAGGGCCTTGAGGTCCGGGCGCGCTTCGCTGAACCCGTCGGGCTGCAAGGGGCTCGTGCCATACGAAAGCTGCTGCAGACGACTGGTCCCACCCTTGCCTTGCTGGTGCACGATGGGGGCGCCTACGGCCTCGGGGAAATCAGGACTGGCAACGTCTCGGAGGACGTTTTCGAGGTGACCATCACCGCGCATGCAACATGGGAGCTGCGGCACCGTGAGGGCACCATGCTCCGGGTGGCGTACGGGGAGGCCGCACTTCCTAGGCCCATGTTCGACGAGAGACTGGTGGCCGACACGCTCGACCGGATCCTTGGACCGAGCGCCCAGGTGGACAGGCTGATGGTGCTCATCTCGGCGGCGTCGACGGCTGCTCACGGTACGACGCTGGTCATTTCCGCTCAAGCCGCAACCGAGGCCGAGCGCCTTGCCGGACCGGCGACGATGTTGGAGCCGCAGGACTTGTCGGCGGAGCTCCTTCGTCGCTATGCGGACATGGACGGAGCAGTCCTTATAGATCCAAGCGGGATCTGCCATGCCGTGGGGGTCATCCTCGACGGGGAGGCTCACGGGCGAGGTGACCCGTCCCGGGGAGCGCGGTACAACTCGGCCCTTCGTTATGAGGCATCTGCAGTTGCTTCAACCGTGGTGGTCGTCGTGTCCGAGGACGGCGGCGTGAACCTCGTGCCGGTCGCTAGGCCGCGGGTACGTCGGCAAGCAGTCGACGACGCCTTGACCAGGCTCGAGGCGGCCCTCGAACCCGACGACCCCCGGGAGTTCTCGGGTTCGTTCGATGCAGTCAAAGCCCTGAGCTTCTACCTCTCGGAGGAACAGTGCGAGAGAGCCAACGGCATAAATAGGGCTGAACAAGAACGCCGGAAAGGAGCCGGGGTCATCGTGATCATCCGCGAGGAGTTCCAGCCCCAGGCCGACATGAACGACAGTTACTTCTCGGACTAAAGTCCTGCGCTGGCTATGTCGCGCAGGTGCTCGAACATGCGCGCCTCGGTGTGCAAGGCGCTGAAATGCCATAGGGAGCGGTACATGGCGAAGGCAGCCTCACATGGGCGCAACTTCACAGTTCCGACCACCGTGGTAGGCCCATGTAGGAAGGTACCTGCGACGACCGAACCGGCAGTGCTAAGAAACAGCCCTATGAGCAAAGACGAGGTGTTCAGCCTCATCGCCGCCGGACGGCGACGGGCGGCCGACATGTTCGACCAGTTGAACGACGAGCAACTCGCCGTACAGTCCCTTTGCACCGCGTGGACCGTTCACGACATGGCCGGGCACCTGGTGGCCCCATTTTGCGTGAGCATGCCGCGGTTCGCCTTGGGTTCCATATTCGCGGGCGGTTTCGACAAGTACTCGGTAAAGGCCGCCCGCAAATTGGGACGGAGGCCCATTGGCGAGCTTACGGCGGTCCTGCGTAAGAACGCCGAAAGTCATTTCACACCGCCCGGCAACGGGCCGATGGC
>CAYZVQ010000085.1:0-15824 GCA_964481925.1 uncultured Acidimicrobiaceae bacterium | reverse complement strand
GTGCAGGTAACGCCAGTGCAGGTAACGCCAGTGCAGGTAACGCCAGTGCAGGTAACGCCAGTGCAGATGAGACGGTCGTCGAACAGCCGGCCGGGAGCGCGCTCACCGGGGAAGGAGTGGGGTAGACGGCAGCCCCGGTCCGCACCTGTATCGGGTGTCGCGCCAAGGGGGAGACGGGTACACTAGTGCGCGTTGTCGTAGGACCAAACGGCCGCCTCACCGTCGACCGGACGGCCCCGGGACGCGGTGCGTGGTTGTGCCGGGTGGGTAGTACGGAGCTGGCGCAACCGCGGTGCGTGGCCGAAGCAGGTCGTCGCGGCGCTTTCGCCCGTTCCTTGCGTGCTGGTGTCGAGCCCGGTGATGTCGCCCTGCTGCTTGCTATGGCCTACGAACATGCGAGGATAGGGAAAACAGACGGCGCCGCCGGCAAGGCGCCCGCGATCGAACATGAGGAAAGGGACTAAGGAACAACTTGGCCAAGAAGATGCGGGTCTATGAGTTGGCACGTGAGCTCGGTCTCACGAACAAGGAGGGCCTCGACCTATGCCTGGCCATGGGCATCGGTGTTACGAGCCATTCCTCGAGCATCGAGGAGGCTCAAGCTGACCGTGTGCGGCGCCGGGCCGAGCGGGAGGGGTTGAAGCGAGCTCATCAGCCCGAAGAGCCTGCACCCGAACATGACCGGCCGGCACCGGCCGCAGGGCGTTCCTCTTCGCCTGCCCCGTTACAGACGCCCACCTCGCCTCTCGCCGGAAGCCCCGCAGCTGGTGTCACCGGCGGCCCGCAAGCAGAGACGGTGGCCGGTATGGTCGGCCGAGGTCTGGGGGCCACGAGCACGGTACCCGTGCCACCAGCCGGGGTGTTGCACACGGCGCATCCCCAGACTGTGTCCGCCGGCACGCGTCCCACCACCACGGCTGCGTCGGCCGTGTCAACGGCGCCGTCGAAGACCGAGAGCGCCCCGGCCGCTCCTGGTACGGGCGCGCCCAGCACGGCCCCCGCCAGTCCTTCTCCCGTCGTCAGCTCTTCCAGTCACCTCCGGGTACCCCCGCCGCCCGGGGTCGTGGCCGCGTCGACCTCCGCGCACGCGTCTGGGGCCTCCGTGGGCAGCACGGTCCGGCCTTCCGGGCCGGTCGCGCCCGTTGGCTCGTCAGCGGCTCCGGCCCCGCCCCAGGCCCGCCAGGCGCCCCCCCTCGCTTCCGGGCCAGCACCATCTTCTGTGGCCAAGGCCGCCCCTCCTGCGGCGCAACCCGCCTCGCCGGTGCCTCGGGCCCGTCCGAGCGGCCCGGCGCCCGCCGGGGGTGCCCCGGCACGTCCCGATCCCGCCACCACCCCCCGCCCGGCCCCGGGGCCGGGTCAGGCTATCGGCCCTCAAAACCGGGGGGCCGTGTCGCCCATGACGGGTAAACCCATCCCGCCCCCACCTGGTTTTCGAGGACCGGTGTCGCCCTTGACGGGCAAGCCGATCCCCCCGCCCGTGCGCGGTCCCGGCGGGGGCGCCAACGGCGACTGGGGCCAGCGGTCGGGAGCTCCGGGGGACGGCTCGAGCCGGCCCGGGGGTGCGGGTGCATATGGCGCCGGCCGTCCCGGCGACAGAGGTCAGGGCCGTCCACCGATGGTGGGTGGACGTCCGCCCGTTGGGCGTAGCGGTCCTATGGGCCGTCCCGGAGCCCCGGGTACAGGTGCGCCGCGGCCCGGTTTCGCCGGGCCCGGTGGCCCGCGTTCCTCCGGGCCGGGAGGCCCGGGGGGCGGAATGGGAGCCGGTGGCCGTCCTGGCGGCCCTCCGGGCATGCGACCGGGTGGGGCGCGCCCGCTGGGCGGCGCCCGTACTGGCCCTGTCTCCCGTGGCCCTGACGCCACCTACCGGACGCCACCCGGCACGCCCTTCCGGGGTGCTCCTGGGGCCGGCTTCCCGGCTCGCGGCGCGGGCCGGCCCGGCGGGGGCGGCCCCGGTGGGGGCCCCGGCGGGCGCGGGGGAGGTCGCCCCAGCGGGCGGCGGTCGCGGAGCCGCAAGGCCAGCCGCGAAGAGCTTCAGGCGCAATCGCCGACCACTTACACCGCTTCGCACGCTCCCGTCCCCGAGGGCGAGGTAATAGTCGAACGGGGTTCTACGGCTCAAGAGCTGGCCCCCAGGCTCAACCGCAGCGCCGCCGACGTGGTGCGTTTCTTGCTCACACAGGGCGAAATGGTGACGGCCACCATGTCGCTCTCGGACGACATGATCGAGCTGTTCGCGGCCGAGATCGGCGCCCAGGTGCGCCTGGTCGAGGCGGGCGAGCAGAAAGAGGCCGAGCTCCAGGCCCGCTACTTCGCCGAGGAGGACGACGAGGAGTCGGACGAGATGATGCGGCCCCGCCCGCCGGTAGTAACCGTCATGGGCCACGTCGACCACGGCAAGACGACCCTGTTGGACCGCATCCGCGAGTCCGATGTCGCCTCGGGGGAGACGGGTGGCATCACTCAGCACATCGGCGCCTACCAGGTGACCACGGAGACGGGGCACGTCGTCACTTTCATAGACACGCCGGGCCACGAGGCCTTCACCGCCATGCGCGCTCGCGGCGCCAAGGTGACCGACATCGTGGTGCTGGTGGTGGCCGCCGACGACGGGGTCATGCCTCAGACCGTGGAGGCGCTCAACCACGCCAAGGCGGCCGATGTGCCCATCATCGTGGCCATCAACAAGATCGACCGGGCCGACGCCAACCCCGACCACGTCATGCAGCAGCTCTCGGACCTTGGCCTGGTGCCCGAGAAGTGGGGCGGTGACACGATCATGGTCGAGGTTTCAGCCATCCAAAACCTGGGCGTCGACGATCTTTTGGAGCAGTTGATGGTCGTAGCCGAGGTCGAAGAGCTGCGGGCCAACCCCGAGGCCCGGGCCCACGGCACCGTTCTCGAGGCCAACCTCGACCCGGGCAAGGGGCCGGTGGCCACGGTCATCGTGCAGAACGGCACCCTTCGGGTCGGCGACCACGTCGTGGCCGGAGCGGCCTGGGGCCGGGTCAAGGCCCTCATCGACGACAAGGGCGACAACATCAAAGAAGCGCCTCCGTCCTTCCCGGCCCAGGTCCTGGGCTTCGACTCGTTGCCCGGAGCCGGGGACGAACTGCGAGCGGTGGCCAATTTCCGCACCGCGCGCGACGTGGCCGAACAGCGAGAGCAGCGTTTCCGCAGTGCCGACATGCGCCGCAGCGCCTCGGCGACCAGCGGGGGCGCCAAGCTCGAGGACATCTTCGAGCAGATCCAGCGAGGCGAGGCTGCCACCTTGAACGTGGTGGTCAAAGCCGATGTGCAGGGATCCCTCGAGGCCGTGACCGAAAGCCTGCGCAAGCTGGAGCGCGAAGACGTGAAGCTGGCTTTCGTTCACCGGGCCGTGGGCGGCATCACCGAAAACGACGTCGCCTTGGCGGCGGCGTCCAACGCCACGATCATCGGCTTCAACGTCCGACCGGGCCGGGAAGCCCGGGCCATGGCCGCCGCTCAGGGCGTCGAGATCCGTACCTACGAGATCATCTACAAGCTGATCGAGGACATCCAGGCTGCCATGGTCGGCATGCTTGCCCCCGAGTACGAGGAGATCCTGACCGGTGAGGCCGAGGTGCGGGAGATATTCCGCATCCCGAGGATCGGTGCTGTGGCGGGGTGCTGGGTGCGCAGCGGCGTTATCACGCGCGGGTCCAAGGTGCGGTTCCTGCGCGACGGCGTCATCATCTGGAAAGGGTCGATCACCTCGCTGCGACGCTTCAAGGAGGACGTACGTGAAGTGCACGAGGGCTTCGAGTGCGGCATCGGCCTGTCCAACAACCAGGACCTCCGGTCCGGCGACATCATCGAGACCTACGAGGACCGGGAGATCCCCCGGACCTGAGCCCGTTGCATTCGGCGGTCTTGAGGGTGGAGCTTCACCTGCCTCACGCCCGTTCCCTGAAAGACAAGCGGTCCGTGCTGCGACCCATCCTGGACGGTGCCCGTCACCGCTTCGGGGTCGCTGCGTCCGAAGTGAGCCAACAGGATCTCTGGCAGTCGGCGGAGCTCGGCTTTTCGGCCGTGTCCTCGACGGTCGGGCATGTGGGGGAGGTACTGGACAATGTGGAGCGCTTCGTGTGGTCCTTTCCGGAGGTGGAGGTGAGCTCGTGCGAGCGCCTCTGGCTGGAGGTTTGACGGCCGGGACGCAGCGGCGTCGCCCCGGGCCGGCCGGGCGGGCACCGTGAGCGGTCGGGGCCGGCCGGCCCGGCCGACTTCGAGGTACTACTCCCGCATGGCCAGGGTAAACGAGGTGCTGAGAGAGGTGCTGGCCGAGGAGATCGAAGTGCTTGGCAGCACCGATGCCCGGCTCGAGCTCGTGACGGTCACCGCTGTCAGTTGCGAGCCCGACCTTCGCCACGCCACGGTGCTCCTGGCATCCCTGCCCGACACCGTCCGTGAGGCGCTGGGCGAGGTCCGCCCCCGCCTCCAGGCGGCCATCGCCCACCAGGTACGTATGAAGCGCACGCCCCAACTGTCGTTCCAGGTCGACCCGGCCGTGGGCCACGGCGAGCTGGTCGAAGAGATCCTCCGCGAGCTGCGCTCCAGCGGGGAACTGCGCGAGGGCTCGAGCGCCGAGGCGGCGCCGGTGAAAGAGGCGGAAGACCTGGCGGGCGGGCCGGCGGGCGTGAGCGGGGACGACACGGGGGGCGAGGCCGGGGGCGCCGCGGGCACGAGCGCCGAGCCGGCGGTGTGAGCCCGTTCGACGGTCTTTTGGTCCTGGACAAGCCGGCCGGGTGCACGAGCCACGACGTGGTGGCTCGATGCCGGCGCATATACGGGCAAAAAAGGGTAGGCCATGCCGGGACCCTGGACCCCGACGCCACCGGAGTGCTGCTGGTAGGCCTGGGACAGGCGACCAGGTTGCTCCAGTACCTCTCGGGCCTGTCCAAGCGGTACGCGGGCGAGGTGGTCCTCGGAGTGGCCACGTCGACCCTGGACGCTCAAGGTACCGAGACGGGGAGATGGGACATGACAGATGTGACCCTGGAAGGGGCCAGGAAGGCGGCGCTGACGCTGACGGGCGAGATCGCCCAGGTCCCGCCCATGGTCTCGGCGCTCAAGGTGGGCGGTCGGCGCCTGTACGAGCTGGCCCGTGCCGGGATCGAGGTGGAACGGGAGGCCCGAGCCGTGACGGTGTCGCGTTTCGAGGTGGACCTCGCCTGTGCCGCCGAGGCGGACGCGCCAGCCGGTCCGGGCCCGGTACTGGCCATCGACGTCGTGTGTTCGTCGGGTACCTATGTGCGCAGCCTGGCCGCCGACCTCGGTGCGGCTCTGGGCGGGGGCGCCCACCTACGCCGCCTGCGCCGGCTGGCCGTGGGGAGCTACGGGCTGGAGGAGTCGGTGAGCCTCGCCACCCTGGAGAAGATGGTCGACCCGGCCGGGGTCGTCCTCCCGCCGGTCGAGGCCCTGCGGGGCATGGCGCGGGCAGTAGTGCCGGCCGACGTCGCCGCGGCCGTAGGCCACGGGAAGGTACTGCCCGTGGCCGCGCTCCGAGGATGGGGCGGTGAGGGACCGGGCCCATGGGCGGTCGTGTCCGATGAGGGGACATTGCTCGCTGTGTACGAGGCCCACGGGCCGCAACAGGCGAAGCCCGCGGTCGTGCTGGCGTCTGCAGCCGCTGACGGCGCTCACAGCTAAAGAGACCGGCTGAGTTACTTCTCGGCGCCGGCGTGCTCCCGGCGCACCTTGTCCCACAGGTTGGCCGGCATTACCTCGTAATGGTCGTGGTGCGCCTTGAAACGGCCCCGCCCTCCGGTCAGGCTGCGCAGGTCGATGGCGTAGCGCACCAGCTCCGAGGTCGGGACGAGGGCGATGACCACCGATTCGCCTGGTTGGCCTGTTTCGGTCCCTTGGACCCGGCCCCGCCGGCTGTTGAGGTCGCCCATGACGTCGCCCTGGTAGGCGTTGGGCACCGTGACCTCGAGGAGGGACAGGGGTTCGAGCACCACGGGGCTGGCCTTGGCCAGCGCCTCCCTCAGGGCCAGCGCCCCCGCCATCTTGAACGACATTTCGGACGAGTCGACCGGGTGGAACTTGCCGTCGAAGCAGGTCACCCGGATGTCGACCACGGGCCAGCCGAAGGTGCCGCCCTCGGACATGGCCTCGTCGGCGCCCTTTTGCACCGCCGGTATGTACTGGCGGGGGATCACCCCGCCGACGATGTTGTCGACGAACTCGAAACCGGCGCCTCTGTCCCTGGGCTCGATGCGCAGCGACGCCACTCCGAACTGGCCGTGACCCCCGGTCTGCTTCTTGTACTTGCCCTCGGCCTCGGCGTTGGCCGTAACCGTCTCCCGGTAGGGGATCACGAGCTCCTCGCTCTCGACGCCGACACCGAACTTGCGAGCCAGGCGCTCCATGGCGATGGCGATATGCGTCTCGCCCGTGCCCGTGAGCACGGTCTGGTGCGTCTCGTCGTCCCGGCGGACGAGGAGCGTGGGGTCCTCTTCCTGCAGGCGGTGCAGGGCGGTCATCATCTTGTCCTCGTCCGCCTTGCTCTTGGGGCGGATGGCGACGGAGAGCACGGGCATGGTCGCCTCGGCCAGCCAACTGGGCCCGCCACTGTCGCCGTCGGTCTGGGCGCCGGTCGGGACCAGGCTGACCGGCATGTTGCGCGGTGCCAGGGTGTCACCGGTCGCCGTGGCCGCCAGCTTGGCCACGGCGCCGAAGTCACCGGCGGCGACCTCGGTGAGGGGTATCTGCTCCTTGCCCCGGAGGGTGAAGATGAGGTGCAGCCGCTCTTCCGCCCTGGCTCTCGGGTTGAACAGGGCGGCGTCGGGGCGGACCGTCCCCGAAAGGACCTTGAAAAGGGATATTTTTCCGACGTAGGGGTCGGCAATGGTCTTGAAGACCCAGGCCAGCGGCTGTGCGGCGGGGTCGGTGGCCACCTCGACCACTTCGCCGCCATTGGCCCCGGGCGCCCGCACGCGCGCCGGTGGGCGCTCGAGGGGGGAGGGGGCCACGTCGCAGATGATGTCGAGCAACCGGTCGATGCCGACCAACTTGGTGGCCGAACCACAGATGACAGGGAAAACCTGGGAGGACACGACCCCCCGGGCCAGCGTTTTCGCCAGCTCGTCGGCGTTCATCTCCTCCCCGTCCAGGTAGCGCGCCATCAGGTCGTCGTCGGCCACGACGATGCCTTCGACCAGTGACTCGCGCACGCTGTGCTCCTGGGCGGCCATGTTGTCGGGTATGGCCGCCTTGGTGGGGTTACATTTGCCGGTCTCGTAAACAAAGGCGGTGTCGCTGAGCAGGTCGGCCAGGCCGTGAAACTGCGCTTCCTCGCCGATGGGCAGCTCGAGAGGGGCCACGCCGGCGCCGAAAGCGGAGTGCAACTGCTGGAGGACACCGGAGAAATCGGCCCGTTCCCGGTCCAGCTTGTTCATGAAAATGAGACGGGGGATCCCGAGCTCGGCCGCCGCTTTCCAGAAAATCTCGGTCTGCACCTCAACGCCGTCGACGGCGCTGACGACGAACACGGCCAGGTCGGCCACGGACAGCCCGGCGAACGTCTCCGGTACGAAGTCGGCATAGCCCGGGCAGTCCAGGACATTGACCTTGTAGCCGCGCCACTCCATGGCGGCCAGTGTGAGCGAGGTGGACATGTGATGGGCGTGCTCTTCGGGCTCGAAGTCGGACACGGTGGTCCCGTCCTCGACCCTGCCCGCCCGCGTGACAGCGCCACTGCAAAGAAGCAGGGCTTCGGTGAGCGTCGTCTTCCCGGAGCCCCCGTGGCCGACCAAGGCCACGTTGCGGACCTTCGCTGGTGGGTACGCCTTCATGAGAGCACCTCTTTCTGTTCCGCAGGGCCCGGGCCCTGCGGTGTCCCCTTCACGGCCGCTCTAGACCTGATCCAGTTAAGTTACCCGTTGGAGAGCAGGGCATGGGAGGGGGTCAAGGCCGTAAGCCCGCTCTCGGAAAGTACGGCTGGTAGGCTGACCACCACGTACCGGGGCCCACATAATTTGGTTTGCCACCCCGTTAGGAGCACGTAGGTGTTCGACGCACGTTTTCGTACCGCCGTTGACCGGGCCGTTAGGCCGGCGGGACTGGCGCTCCGGCGTACCGGCCTGTCGCCCGACCACCTGACGGCGACAGGGATCCTGCTGTCGGTCCCGGCGGCCTGGGCCATCGCCACGGGCCGGCTCGTGCTGGGCCTGGTGGTCCTCATCGGGTCGGCCCTGCCCGACCTGTTCGACGGGAGCCTGGCTAAGGCGAGCGGCCGGGCGAGCCGGCGAGGCGCCTTTTTCGACTCGGTCGGCGACCGGGTGAGCGACAGCATCGTGCTGGTGGGTTTCGCCTGGTACGCGCAGGACCGCTTTGGGGCGCACGCGGCCCTGGTACCGCTGGCCGTGCTGGGTGTCTCCCAGCTGGTGTCCTACATAAGGGCCAAAGCCGACGTGCTGGGCATCGACGCCAAGGGCGGCCTCATGGAGAGGGGCGAGCGGGTTTTCGTCCTTTGTTTCGCCCTCAAGTTCCCGGCCGACATGCTCTGGCTGTTGTGGCTTATTTTCGCCTTGTCCCTACTGACGGCGGGCCAGCGTTTCGTGAAGGTATGGCGCCAGGCCGAAAAACCACCGGCCCCATTGCCGGTCGAGCCGGCGGCCGTGGTCCTGCGCTGGCGGGCCTGGCGAGAGGAAAGGGCGGCGGGCCGCGATGCCACCTCATGGGCGCGGTCGCCTCGGGGCCCTGGTCGACCTGCCGGCGGCGGTTTCTTTTCGGGCAGCCGGCGACCGGGCGCAGGTGCGGCCGAAGGCCGGTGGCACGAACGGCGTTTGCAGCGGCGGCTGCGCATGGACGGGGAACAGGGACCGGTGGCGGCGGACGACCAGGACAAGTTGGCTGCAGACCTACGCGACGACGTAACCGCCCCCAGCCGCCGGGGCCGGCCCCGAGGCTGAGCCGGCGCCCACGGGCCGGCGCCCACCGCCCGGCGCCTGCTGGCCGGCGGTGCTCCGTCGGCGCCTCGGTGGAGCGTCTAGGCGCCGGTGTTCTTGCACCGGGAGCCTCCCCAAGCCTGCCCTGGCGACCGCCTGAGCTGTGCCCTAGGGTCGGGTCGCAGTGCTGAGCAAGGAGCTCGCCCTGTACCGCGCCGGAGCGGTTGTTGCTTCGGCCCTGCCCGGAGAGGTCGCCGGCACTCTCGTCCAGGGTGTCGGCGCGCTGATGGGCAGGCTGCCCGACTACAACGGTCGCCGGGCCGTCGCCGCCTCCCACATGGCCCGCGTCCTCGGCCGGCCCCTCGCTCCCCGGGAGCAGAGACGCATGGTCGCCGAGGTGTTCGCCAACTACGGGCGCTATTGGGCTGAGAGCCTGCGCCTTCCTTCGCGGACCAAGGCCGAGATCCTGGACGGCGTGACCACGTTCGGATGGGAGCACCTGGAGGCGGCTCTGGCCGGCGGGAAAGGGGTCATCGTAGGCACGCCCCACCTCGGGGGTTGGGAATGGGGTGCCCTGTACCTGATCGCTAAGGGCATACCCGTGACCGTCGCCGTAGAGCCACTACGGCCGCCGGACCTGTTCGACTGGTTCGCCCGTTTTCGCCGGGAGCTCGGGATGCAGGTCGTCCCGGTAGGGCCCGGGGCCGCGGGGGCCATATTGCAGGCCCTGAAGGACGGCCATGTCGTCTGCCTGCTGTCCGATCGTGTCGTCGCCCACGTCTCAGGGTCTGAAGTCAGCTTCTTCGGGGCGCCGGTCATGCTCCCGGCCGGGCCGGTCACCTTGGCCCTGCGCTCGGGGGCCCCGCTCATGACTGCCGCCATCTATTACGGCAAGCGGGCCACCGCTCACACTCTGGTCTTCCGTCCGCCGTTCGAGCTCCCGCGGACGGGCCGGTTCCGCCAGTCCGTCCAGAGCGGCACGCAGATCCTGGCCATCGAGCTCGAGCACCTCATCCGGTCCGCCCCCACGCAATGGCACCTGGTGCAACCCAATTGGCCCGACGACCCGCCGTTGCACAAGCCGTGGGCCCGGCCGGCCCGAGCGATGTCGCCCGACCAGGCACGCCAGATCGCCGCGGCGAGCTCGCCGACCACGGTGACCGAATGACGTCAGGGCCGGCATGCGCCTAGGCATCGTCTGCCCTTACAGCCTGAGCATCCCCGGCGGGGTGCAGCACCAGGTGCTGGGCCTGGGCCGGGCGTTGCGGTCCATGGGAGTGGAGGCGCGGGTGCTGGCGCCGTGCGACGGCCCTCCGCCCGAGCCCTGGGTCTCGCCTCTGGGCGCCTCGGTGCCCGCGGCCGGCAATGGCTCCGTCGCTCCTATTGCCCCTGACCCCTCGGCGGCCCTGCGCACCATCCGTGTTCTGCGGGACGAACAGTTCGACATCGTCCATCTTCACGAACCCCTGGTCCCGGCCCCCTGCCTGACTGCCCTCCTGTTCAGCGACGCGCCCCTGGTGGGCACCTTCCACCGGGCCGGTGAGATCGCCTGGTACCGGCCCATCCGGGGGCCGGCTCGCTGGGCGGCGGGCCGGCTGAAGCTGCGCTGTGCCGTGTCGACCATCGCTCTGGCCACGGCCCGCCAGGCCCTCGGGGGCGAGTACATGCTGCTCTGGAACGGCATCGACGTCGAGTTGGCGGCGGCCGCCGAACCATGGCCGACATCGGGCCCGACGGTGCTGTTCCTGGGCCGGCACGAGCCTCGAAAGGGCCTGGCTGTCCTGGTCGAAGCGGTCGTCAAGCACGATGTCGACGCCCGGGTGTGGGTGATCGGCGAGGGCCCGCAGACCGCCGCCCTTCGGGAAGCCACCCTGGGCGACCACCGTTTCGAGTGGCTGGGCACAGTGGGGGAGGAGGAGAAGAGACGGCGCCTGCGGGGCGCTGACGTCCTCGCCGCCCCCTCGCTGCACGGCGAGAGCTTCGGCGTGGTGTTGCTGGAAGGCATGGCCGCAGGGACGACCGTGGTAGCAAGCAACATCTCCGGCTATGCCAACGTCGCCCGGGCATCGAAGGACGCCCTTTTGGTGCCACCGGGCGATGCTGCCGCCCTGGCGCGGGCGCTGCGCCAGGCGCTGGACGGGGGCCCGGCGATCGAAGCCATGCGCAGATCTGCGTTCGAGCGAGCGGCCGAGCGCTCCATGACCGCACTGGCCCGCCGCTACCTGGAGCTGTACGAGCCACTGCTCTCGGGTTGAAATTTCCCGGCCGGTAATTCGCCACGGCTGGAGCGGGCAGGCCGCGTGCGACGCCGGCCACGCGGCGTGGCCGCGGCCCTTCACAACAAAAGCCTTACTCGCCGACCAATTAGCGCCCCGCGATCTGCGATAAAGCTGGTAGATAGCCGATATGCGCCGGCGACGCTAAAAAACACCAATGTAATACGGTCCAAAGGCTGGCGCCGGGGACCGTGCCGCTGCTACTAATTGGCGAGCCAAAACAGTCTGGCGCAGGGCCGGTCGCAGGTTTGCGATAGGACCTGGGACGTTCTTCCTTTGCAAAAGCCCGGTTGGTCTGCGCTCGTCGGCGCGCGCAGGGGCTGGCTGAGGGTCGCCGAACAAAACTTTTTGAACATCGGCCATGTCGCGGGCCGGTACCTAGAGAAAGGCTGAATGCGAGGCTCCATGCACACAATTGCCATTGCCGTCTCCGCCAGCGCCGCTGGCCTCGTGGGCTGGTACAGCCGCGCTAGTTCGAGGATGGCCGCGCTGATCGGTGGCGCCGGAGGACGGGGCCCGCAGCCCAACGCGGGGCAGCCCAGGACCGGCCAACCCCGAGGTTGGTGCTCGAGTGCCCGTTGGGCAGCGGCGGCCGCCTTGTTTACCGGCATCGTCGCAGCCGCCCTGCCCGTCCGCGGCCAGGCCGCCCTGCCGTTTTTGGGCCGCCTGGCACTGGCCGTTTGGGCTGGTGCACTGGCGATTTTGGCGCTGATAGACCATGAAAGCCTTGTTATACCTACCAAAGTGGTCCGAGGTGCCATATTGGCAACGATTGCACTACTTTTTTCCGGCAGCGTGGCTGCAGGAGACTGGGATTATCTCTGGCAAAGCGCGGTCTGTGCCGGTACCGCTGCCGGCTTGTTCGCCGCCTGGGCGGCCATTAGCCCCCGCGGGTTGGGGTTCGGCGATGTGCGGATGGCGGTGCTCGTCGCCCTGGGAACGGGCGCCTTGTCCGTCCCGGGATCGCTCACTGTCTTGGCGTGTTCGCCATTGGTCGCCGGTTTGGTGAGCAGGCTCCAACCTGGGCCGCGGCCCGGTGGGAAGGGCGCAGCCGTGGCGCTGGGGCCTTACCTGGCCGCCGGTGGTTTGACGATGGTGATGGCCCATGCTGCGTACTGAGCAACTGCCGCCCACTTCACGGCCCGGGACGGTCATATTTTCAGCGGACGGAGAGCCGGCCAAGATGGGGCGGCCCCGGCGGTGGACGACCGGCAGCGTCGTCCCGGTCGTGCTGGCCGTGCTGGCCGGTGGTTTCGCATACGCGGCGCTCCAGGACCGTTCGGCGCTGACGACCATCGTCGTGGCCAGTGAGCCCGTGCCTGCCGGCTCGCCGGTTGGCTCTGGCAATACCCGCCTGGTGAAGGTCCATGCCGGCGACACCGCCCTCGTCCACGGCGTCCTTTCCCCTTCATTACTGGCGGGCGGGTGGGTCGCGGCTGTTGGCGTGAACGCCGGAGAGCCGATAACCGAAAGCGAAGTCGTCAGGCCGTCGCGGACGCCGGTCTTGGGAGAGATGAGCATCTCGGTACCCGTCCAGCAAGCTGCCGGGGGGAAGATCGGGCCTGGTGACCTCGTCGACGTGATCGTCGCCAGCGGGGCTGGCGGCGCCCACTACGTAGCCCAGGGCCTGCGTGTACTTTCGGTGGCGCCGACGTCGGCTGCCGGCGGGGTGCTCGGTGGTCTGTCCACGAATTACTACTTGATCGTGGCCGTGGACAAACAGACGGCTTTACATTTGGCCGCCGCCCTGGGCCTTGACAGCGATGCGAGCACCGGGGGCCAGATCGAGATAGTGCGGTCGACGGGGGAGCCCGGGACTACCCAGCAGGATTATGAGATGGGCCCCTCTGGTCCCGCTACGGCGCCCGGAGGGACGCGAGGGTGACCCTTTCCGTCGGCGTGGGGGCCACGAAGGCACCCTGGAGCGGGACCTTCAGGTCTCACGTGCGGGACCACGGCCAGGGTCTCTCGGTGCGGGTGATCATGGACAGGGGTGAGCTCGAGCGGGCCGCGACCGGGCTCGACGTGTTGGTGATCGACGATGTGATGCGGACCTTCTCCATATCGGACGTAGCTCGCGCCCAGGACCATGGCACCCATATAGTCGGCCTTTTCGACCAGGGTTCGGGTGTGGGCCGTGAGTACCTCGTCGGTCTGGGGGTCGACGAGACCCTGTCCGCGACTACTCCGCCGGCGGAGCTGTCGGCCCATTTGTTGCGGCTGGGCCCCCGGCGGGGGTCCCCCGCGACCACCAGTGGCCGGCCCGCTTTTGCGTTCGGCACCACCGCGGGCCGGCCGGCGAGGCACAGAGGCAAGCTCAATGCCTGGACCAAGGTGAGCGGCGGCAGTGGGTTGACCGAAGCCGTGGTGGCCGCGGCAGAACACATGTCCAAACGCGCCCGGGTATTGCTCGTCGAAGCCGAGGAACTGTCGCCTATTTTGGTCTCCCGCCTTTTGCGTTCCCCCGAGACTGGGCTGCCCTGGGCTGTCTCGCGTGCCGGCCAGGGGCTTCGGGCCCTCCCCGAGGCGCTGTCGGGGCCCCGGGAGGACGGTACGGCCCCGGTCGGCCATTTCGACGTGATCTGTGCGTCGCCCGGTGCCCCGCAACCTCTCAACCCCGCCCATCTGAACGGGTTATTGACCGAGGCGCTTGATGTTTACGACGAAGTCTTCGTCGAAACAGGGTGGTTGGTGGCACCGTCGTCCGGGCGTGAGCGTTTCGGCGCGGTGCGGGACGTGCTCGTGGGAGCCGACCGGGTCGTCGTGGTGGCATCGGCTGATCCCGAAGGCGCGGCGCGGCTGGTGGAATGGAGGGCGGCAGCCGAGACCGCCGGGGTTGGCGCCCCCACCGTGGCGGTGTTCGGCCGTGCCCGGGAGAGCGCCTTTGAATCGGACTATTTGGCCCGTGTCGTAGTCGCCAACACCGGACGCCGGTCGTTCGCGGGCCTGTGCTTCTTGCCCGAGGACAAAACCGTCGCCCGGGCTCGCTGGAACGCAGAAATGGTGTGGCGCTGCCCCTGGCTCAAAGCGATGAAGGACCTGCTGATGGTCTCGGTTTCTCCGTCGGTCGCCCCGGCGCGCGGTGAGGGCCGCTCGGACGGGTACGCGGGGAGCCGACGGTACCCCGACGCGGCGCGGCGTGAAGCGGCCGTCATATGAGCATGACGGCTTTCGACCAGCTCCGGGCCCGGGTCTTATCTCTGGTCGCGGCGCGCGATATGGACGTCCCGGCCCAGCCCGGCCTGGCCCGACAGCTCGTCGAGTCGGAAACGGAACGTTTCCAGAGAGATTTGATGCGGGGCATGCAGCACGGCTCGGAGCCCTTTTCCGACCCGCCCGATGTCGTCGACCGCATCATGCGCGAGCTCGTCGGGATAGGGGCGCAGCTGGACCAGCTCGTATCCGATGCCCGTGTGGAGGAGATCTATGGCGTAGACGGCGATATCACGGCCCGCCTCACCGGAGGCGAGACCAGGTGCGTCGAGAGCCCGGCACAGCCCGAGGCAGTCGTGGCCGTGTTGCAGAGGCTCATCGCCGCCGCCGGGGAGAACATGGACGCGTCGCACCCGAAGGTGGACGGGGCCCGGGTCATGTTGCCGAGCGGCCGCCAGGCCCGGCTGTCCGTCTCCATACCGCCTCGCATCGATGGTTCCGTATCGTTCAGCCTGCGCGTGCCCCAAAAGCGCAATACCACCCTCACGGACTTGGTGTCTTTCGGCTCCCTGACGTCGCCGGCAGCCACTTGTCTAGAGGTCTTCATGAAGGTCCGCAGGACACGCGTCCTGGTAGCGGGCCCGCCCGGCGCGGGCAAGACCACCCTGGTCGAGGCATTGTTGCGGGCTGTTCCCGGCCGGCGTCGCGTGATATGCGCCGAAGAGCAAAGAGAGCTGAACGCGCCGCTGCTGAACGGCGAGTACTGGCAGAGCTCAAAAGTCGAGACCCTGACCGACCTCATACGCTCGGCCAGGGTCGCCTCGCCCGAGCTGATAGTCCTGGGCGAGCTGAAGGGGCCAGAGGCCTGGGAACTGCTCATGGCGGGGACGTTGGGCGTCGGTGTCGTGGCCGCGGTCCATGCCGAGGACACGGCCGGCGCTTTTGAAGCGCTCGCCGTTTGTGCCACCAAGGCTGTCCCCGCGACGCCGTTTGTCGAGCTAGAAGCTCGCTTTGCCGCCATGTTCGATGTGGTTGTCTACTGCGACGTCGACGACTCCGGTGACGCCGTAGAGCGACAGGTGACCGAAATCTCGGTGGTCCCGCCCCAGCTGACCACGGCGGCGGGCGGGGTGGCGGTTACCCCGATTTTCAGCCGGAGCGATATCGGTGAAGACATGGAGCTGCGGACCGGGGCGGTCGGCGAGCGCTTGGAACGCCGCTGCGACCGGCTGCTGGCCCGTTACGGCCTCAACCTGGCTGAAGTCCTGAAGGGAGCGGAGGTCCGGTGGTGAAACTGCTCGCCGCAGTGTGGCTCGGGGCGTTTTGCTTTGCCATTGCCCGCCGGGTGACCGGGGGCGGGACGGTCACGCGGAGCCACGAGCGGGCGGCAATGAGACAACTCATGCTCGGGCGGGGCCGGGGGTCCAGGCACGGCGCGGCGGGCTTCCAAGTGTGGCTTTCGCAAGTGGGCGCCGGGGTTACACCA
>CAYZVQ010000084.1:0-15862 GCA_964481925.1 uncultured Acidimicrobiaceae bacterium | reverse complement strand
ACCTTCAGGCTGGAGAACGCCTGCTGGCCCCAGCGCAGGAACCGGTAGCGCTCCTCGTTGCGCTCGAACTCGAGCTCGGAGTTGCGCCGGAAGGCGTCCGGCCGACCGGTGAAGTCGGCGATCACCGAGTGGTCTATGACCAGCTCGGCGGGCACCTGCGGCTGCACGGCCATAGGGTCGCCGCCCAGGGCCACCATGGCGTCGCGCATAGCCGCCAGGTCGGCGACCACGGGCACTCCGGTGAAGTCCTGCATGAGGATCCGGGCCGGTGAAAGGGCTATCTGAGCCGGTCCGGCGGTAGCGCCCCGACCCAGCGTGCCTGCCCACGAGGCCAGCGCCTCGATGCTCTCCGGCGTGACGTTGAGGCCGTCCTCGTGGCGCAGCAGGTTTTCCAGGAGGATCTTGAGCGAGAACGGGAGGCGTCCCACGTCACGGCCAACCTCGCCGGCGAGGTTGGCCAGCCGGTACACGACGAGCGACTGCCCCCCCACCGCCAACGCCCCGCGTGCCCCGAAACTGTTCTTGGACGTTGCCATTGCCTGCCTCTCCGTGTCTGGCCGCGTGGGCCCCTGTCTCCCCGCGGTGGGCCCTGCCCTGTCGTCCCCAGCCTATGGGAGCCGCCGGCGGAGGATAACCTCGGACCGACATGCCCGACTCCCCCCAGGCCCCCGCTCTGGCGCCCAACCTGTACCGCAGCACCCGCTGCGGCTCCCTACGCCCTGCCGACGTCGGCTCGACTGTGCGGCTGTCAGGCTGGGTGGCGGCCAAGCGGGACCACGGTGGCCTGCTCTTCATAGACCTGCGCGACCCGGCCGGGCCCGACGCCGACCTGCCCGCGCCCGGCAACGCCTTCTTGAGGGGCGACCACAGCGCGCGGATGGTGCAGCTCGTCTCCCATCCCGGTCACGCCACTTTCGAGACGCTCTCCCGACTGCGCCTCGAGAGCGTGGTGGCCGTCACCGGGAAGGTGGTGGACCGGCCGGCGGACACCGTCAACCCCAAGCTAGCCACCGGCGAGGTGGAGGTCGACGTAGACGGCCTCGAGGTCCTGTCGACGTCCGAAGTGCTGCCCTTCCCGGTCGAGCGCGACAGCGACGTGGGCGAGGAGGCCAGGCTCACCCATCGCTACTTGGACATGCGCCGGGGGCCCCTGATCGAGCGGCTGGCCAAGCGGGCGCGCTTCTGCCAGCTCGTGCGCTCGCACCTTTCGTCGCGCGGTTTCCTCGAGGTCCAGACCCCGGTGCTCACCGTCTCCTCGCCCGAGGGCGCCCGGGACTACCTGGTGCCCAGCCGGCTGTACCCGGGCGAGTTCTACGCCCTGCCCCAGGCTCCCCAGCAGTTCAAACAGTTGCTCATGGTGGGGGGCGTCGAGCGCTACTTCCAGATCGCCCCGTGCTTCAGGGACGAGGCCTCGCGGGCCGACCGTAGCCCGGGCGAGTTCTACCAGATCGACCTGGAGATGGCCTTCGCCACCCAGGAGGACGTCTTCCACGAGGTGGAGCTGCTGTTCCACCTACTGATCTCGTCCCTGTCCGCCAAGAAGGCACCGTCGCCCTACCCCCGGCTATCCTACGCCGACGCCCTGGCCCGCTTCGGGACGGACAAGCCGGACCTGCGCTTCGGGCTCGAGATCGTGGACGTCACCGGCGCGCTGGGCGGGCGCACGGAGCTGCCCATGTTTGCCGAGGCCCCTAGCCGCGGCAACGTGGTCCGCGCCCTGCTCGCCCCGGCGGCGGCCGAGCGGCCCCGCAGCTGGTTCGACGGCTTCGGGGACGCGGCCAAGGCGCTGGGGACCATAGGGAGCTGGCTGCAGCTACCGGCGGACGGCAGCGATTACAAAGGGCCCCTGTCGCGCAAGCTCACGGCTGACGAAATGGGTACCCTCGTGGCTGCCACGGGTGCCCGGCACGGTGACGCCGTGCTCACCTGCGTCGGGCCCTCTCCATCCGCCAGTGTCGCCCTCGGCCAGACCCGGGCCGTCCTCGGCCGCGACCTCGGCCTGGCCGACCCCGACATCCTCGCCTTTTGTTGGATCGTCGATTTTCCCATGTTCGAGCGCAATCCCGAGACGGGCGACTGGGATTTCTCCCATAACCCGTTCTCGATGCCCCAGGGAGGCCTGCGAGCGTTGGAGGACAGCGACCCGGGCGAGATCCTGGCTTACCAGTACGACGTGGTGTGCAACGGGGTCGAGCTTTCCTCCGGGGCCGTCCGCAACCACCTGCCCGAAGTAATGGAAAAAGCGTTCGCCATCGCCGGTTATTCCCGCGACCGCATCGAGCGGTCGTTCCCTGCGCTGTGGAACGCGTTCCACTACGGCGCCCCTCCCCATGCCGGTATCGCCCCCGGCGTGGACCGCCTTGTCATGCTCCTGTCGGACCAGCCCAACATCAGAGAGGTCATCGCCTTCCCGCTCAACCAGATGGCGCGCGACCTCCTGATGGGCGCGCCGGCGCCAGTGACGCCCGCTCAGTTGGCCGAGCTTCACCTGCAGGTGGTACCGCCGAAAAAGTCCTAGGCGACCGGCAACTTCACGCCGCTCAACGAGGCGCAAGCCTGGAGGAACTGCTCCTGTAAAGCTTCGTCCCGAGCTACGGGATTGACCGGCAACTGCTTGCGCCGTTTCCAGTACCGCCCCGTCACCAGGGCCCCCGGCTCGTCGCTGGTGGCCAGCCAAACTTGGGTCTCGGCACCCAGAGGCAGCGGGTCGGGGGCGTGCGAGCCTCCCATGCGCGTCCTTATCCAGCCGGGGTCGACGGCGTTGGTGAGGGTGCCCGGCCAATGCCTGCTCACGGCCAGCGCCAACATAACGTCGTGCAGTTTCGAGTCCGAGTACGCCTGCCCGGCGTCCCAGCGGCGGCGGGCGAACTGCAGGTCGTCCAAGACCACGGTCCCGCGCTCGTGCAGTCCCGACGACAAATAAATGAGACGCGCCGGGCGTTCCATGATGGCGGTGAGCACGTAAGGGGCCAAGGCGTTGACCTGGAAGATGCGTTCCAGCCCGTCGACCGTCACCGCCCGGGCCGAGTTGCCTCCGCCCACGCCGGCGTTGTGTACGACGACGTCGAAGGGGCCTTCGTCCCGGGCCGCCTCCCCTAAGGCGCGCGTCTGGTCCAGGGAGGCCAGGTCCCCGACCACGACGGCGGCGGCTCCGGGCACCGCCTCCTCGGTGTCCCGCGCCCTGGCATTGTCCCGGGCGTGGAGCACGACCCGGTGCCCCATATGGACCAGGGTCTCGGCCGTTTCCCGGCCGATCCCGGCCGATGACCCAGTGACGAAGATACTTGCCATCGAGGGCGCCTCCTTTTCCCGCACCTTACGGTGCTAGCGTACAAACATATGTTCGCCTCCCCTAGATGGGACGAGGGTCTCGACGAGGCCCAGTTGGCCGTGGCCAACCACGGTGGCGGCCCCCTGGTGGTGGTGGCCGGGGCGGGGACGGGCAAGACACGGGCCCTGGTGTCCCGGGTGGCCTCGCTCATCGAGCGAGGAGCAGCTCCAGAGCGGATCTTGTTGCTCACCTTCACGCGGCGCGCCGCCGACGAGATGCTCACCCGGGCGGCCAACCTCGTCGCCCTGCAAGGGGACCGCCGGCCGTGGGGCGGCACCTTTCACTCCGTGGCCCACCGCTACGTAGCTGCGTACGCCGAAACTCTCGGCCTGCCCGGCGGGTTCAGCGTCATCGGGCCGGGCGAAGCCTGCGACCTCATGGACCTGATGCGCGGCGACTACGACCTCGATGGTACGGCTGTGCGTTCCCCCCGTTCGGCGACGCTGGTCGACATTTACTCGCGTTGCATAAATACCGGCCGCCGGCTCCATGAGGTGCTCGAAGTCGATTACCCGTGGTGCAAACCGCACTTCGACGCCATCGCCAAATTGTTCGGTGCCTTCACCGCCCGCAAAACACAAGCCGCATTGCTTGATTTTGATGACTTGCTCCTCTACTGGCGGGCTCTTCTGAGCGAGGAGAGCCTGGGGCGGCATGTGGCCGAGATGTTCGACTACGTCCTGGTCGACGAGTACCAGGACGTCAACGAGCTCCAGGTCGACATCGTGGGCCTGCTGGCCCCAAAAGGCCGGGGGCTCACGGTCGTGGGCGACGAGGCCCAGGCCATCTACGGGTTCCGGGGCGCCGACTTCCGCCATTTGCGCCGGCTGGTCCTGGAGTTCCCCGACGCCACGGTGATCAAGCTGGAGCGCAACTTCCGTTCACGCCAGGGGATCCTGGACGTCGCCAATGCCGTCCGGCCCCACGACGCCACCCCAGACCAGCAAGGGCCCGACCAGCCAGGGCCCGACCCGCCAGGGCCCGACCAGCCAGGGCCAGACCAGCCCGGGCCAGACCAGCCCGGGCCAGACCAGCCCGGGCCAGACCGGGGGGACCTGGAGCGGGAGGGCCCGGGACGGGACACCATGGACCTCCGCCTCTTCTCGGAGCGAGGGCGCGGCGTCCAACCCGCGCTCGTACATTGCCACGACGCCTCCGCCGAGGCGACGGCGGTAGTCGAGCGCGTCCTGAAAGCGCACGAGAGCGGCACGCCGCTGCACGAACAAGCCGTGCTCGTACGGGCGTCTCACCACAGCGACCTAATCGAGGTGGAGCTCACGGCGCGCCAGGTCCCGTACCGCAAGTACGGAGGCCTACGGTTCCTCGAGGCGGCCCACGTCAAAGATTTCGTCATGGCGGCTCGCCTTCTCGACAACCCGCACGACGAGATCGCCTGGTACCGCCTATTGCGCCTGCACGAGTCCGTCGGCCCGGCCCGGGCAAGAGCATTGGTGGGGACGGCCCGCGACGTCCCTGACATCCTCGGCGATTGGCCGCAGTTGGTGGCGGCCGCCCCCGCCGGCGCTCGCTCCGCACTTTCGGGCACCCTCGACAAAATGCTCTTGGCTCGCTCGCAGCGGGCTCCCGGCGCTCGGGCCGAGATCGTCCTGGACGCCATACGGCCTTTGCTCGTCGGCCGCTACCCGGACGCGGCCGTGCGCCTGCGCGACCTGGAGCGCCTGGCGGGCGCCGCCGCCACCGCCACGGATATGGCCGCCTGGCTGGTCGAGCTCACCCTCGACCCTCCCGAATCAAGCGGTGACCTGGCCGGTCCCCCTCACTTGGACGAGGATTACCTGGTGATTTCCACCATCCACTCAGCCAAGGGGCTCGAGTGGTCGGTCGTCCACGTCCCCCATGTCGTGGACGGGTTCATCCCCATCGACATGGCGCTCGGCACCCCTGACGGCCTGGAGGAGGAACGCCGCCTGTTCTACGTCGCCATAACCCGCGCCCGGGACGAGCTGTACCTGTACAGCCCCTTACGGGTGCCCTACCACCGGCGGGGCAGCGACGACCGCCACGGCTTCGCCTTGCAAAGCCGCTTCCTCGACCGATCGGTGATGCCCGCCTTGGCCGTCGTCGAGCAGCCCGTGCACCGGCCCAGTGTCCCGGTCGGGCAACTGGCGTCCAGGGTCGCGGTCGACCTGAGCTCGCTCTGGGCTTGAACCCGGGGCGGTGCCGGCCGTGACGGGCTGAGAGGCTCGCAACGAGCGTTAGCCTGTGGCGAGATGCCCGGGGACCGCATGACCGTCCCCGCCGACAAGCGCCACAACAAGGACGCGGGCCTCAAACGGGGCCAGATCACCAGTATCGAGGGCATCCCGGCGCTGTCGCTGGACGCCATCAGCTCGGTGGCCTATGGGCCCCAGGCCATGCTCGTCGTCCTGGCCACCGCGGGCGCCGGTGCTCTGGCCAAGATCGAACCGCTGACCCTCGTCATCGTCGTGCTCCTGGTCATCCTGGTCCTCTCCTACCGCCAGGTCATCGAGGCCTATCCCGACGGCGGTGGCTGCTATGCGGTTTCCAAAGCCAACCTTGGAGCACGGCCCAGTCACCTCGCCGCCGCTTCGCTCGTCGCCGACTACATCCTCACGGTGGCGGTGTCGATCGCCGCCGGAGTGGCCGCGTTGGTGTCCGCTTTCCCTTCATTAGCCCCCGACAGCCTGTGGCTTGCCCTCGGCATCCTGGGGCTGCTGACAGCGCTCAACCTGCGCGGCATAGCCACCAGCGCCCGGGCCTTCCTCCTGCCCACCGCCGTGTTCGTCGTGGGCATCTACGTGGTGATCGTGGCCGGCCTCACCCGGTCGCACCCCGCCGCCGGGTCGGGCGTCCACCCTTACACCGTCCCCAAGGCCGCCGCCGCGGTAGGCGTCCTGCTCCTCCTGAAGGCTTTTGCGGCCGGCTCCAGCGCTCTCACGGGAGTCGAGGCCATCGCCAACGACGTCCCCGCCTTCCGGGAACCGAGAGCACGCCGGGCCATGCGCACCGAGGTCATGCTCGGTTCCATCCTCGGGACCATGCTGCTGGGCCTGGCCGAGCTGACCGTCCGCTTCCACATCGGCCCCAGCTCCGACCAGACAGTGCTCAGCCAGATCACGGGCGCGTCGGTCGGGCGGGGCACCGTTTACTACGTCGTCGACCTCGCCACCACCGTCATCCTGTCCCTGGCCGCCAACACCTCTTTCGGCGGCTTGCCGGTACTGGCCAGCCTTCTGGCCCGTGACAGCCTCGTCCCCCATGTCTTCGGGCTCCGAGGCCACCTGCCCGTTTACCGCTACGGCGTAGTGGCGTTGGCGGTGCTGGCGGCGCTCCTGCTGATTGCGGTCAACGCCGACACCAACTCGTTGATCCCTCTGTACGCGATCGGCGTCTTCACCGGCTTCACCCTGTCCCAGACCGGCCTGGTCCGGCACTGGAGACGGGAACGACCGCGAAGATGGGGGGCGAAAGCAGCTCTCAACGGGACCGGTGCCGCCATGACGGCGGCCGCCGCCGTCATTTTCCTGGTGACGAAGTTCACGGCCGGCGCATGGGTGGTGGTCATCGCCATCCCGGGCCTCCTCCTGCTGTTTTCCCGCATCTCCAGGTACTACGCCGAGGTCGGCAAAGAACTGGGCGTGGGCGTTATCCCCGGAAAACCCCGGGCGGGACCAAGCCTGGTGGTGGTATCGGTGGTGTCCGTGTCGCGGATGACGAAGTTTGCCCTGGACGCTGCCCTCTCGCTCGGCGACGAGGTTGTGGCCGTCAGCGTCCAGTTCGACGACGACCGGGCCAAAGCCCTGCGGGCGGCCTGGGACCAATGGGGCCCAGGCGTGCCCCTCGAAATCCTGCTCTCGCCTTCGCGCTCCATCGTGGACCCCATGGTCAAGTACCTCTGCTCGCCGCAGATGCGGGCGCGCCCCCAGGTGCTGGTCCTCATCCCGGAGGTGGAACCGCGCAAGTGGCGGCACCGGCTCTTGCAAAACCAACGAGGGGTCATCCTGGCCAACGCGCTGCACCGCCACACTGAGGTGAATGTGGGCAGGGCCCCGTTCCACCTCACCCGGGACTAAGCGGGCTCACCCGGGAGACAGGACATGGGCAGGAGCGGCGGCGCGGGCCGCGGCCCCGGCCACTATTCGCCGGCCGGTGCCCCATCCTCCGCCCCGTCGTCGCTGACCTGGCCGTCGGCGCCGTCCACGGGCTCGTCCAGGGGCGCGTCGGGCGTGCCATGGGTGGCCGCGTGCTCGTCGAGCGCCGATAAGGCCGCGGTAACCGCGTCCGCCGGGCCGCCCTGGCGTTGCTCGGCGTAGACAGCTTCGCCCAGGTTGCGCAGGAGCCCGTCCCATTGGTGCTTGGCCTGGGCCTGGTCGAGCTTGGCCTTACCCTGGTTCACTCCCTGCTGTGCCTTGGTCAGAGCCTGCCCTGCGCCCTGCTTCACCTTGTCCATCAGGCCCATCACAGCCTCCTTTTTTGGTTGACGCTCCGAAACCTCAGGCGCTGCCGGTGATGCCGGAGCAAACATTGCTGTCACTCCTCGCGGCCCTAGAGGCGGATCATAGCTCTCCCGTCACAGGCCCCTTCGGCCGGCCTGACCACAGCCGCACCGGGCACGGCCCTCGGGGGGCATTTCGGGTTGGAGTAGGGTCCTTAATGGTTCTCGAAGTTGGCCGGCGAGCGCCGGGAAGAGCCGGAGAGGACGGGCAGCCATGCAAGCGGTGGTGATCGACAAGCCGGGCGATGTGGACGTGGGCGAGATCGCGGACCCGGCCCCAGGACCGGACGAAGTGGTCGTCGAGGTCCGGGCGTGCGGTATCTGCGGCACGGATATCCACCTCGCCGACGGGGAGTTTTCGCGGGCCCGCTACCCGCTGGTGCCCGGGCACGAATTCGCCGGTGAGGTGGTCGCCGTGGGGAGCAACGTCTCAACGGTCCGCGTCGGGGCCAATGTTACGGCCGACCCGAACAATTATTGCGGCCGCTGCCGGCCCTGCCGGGAGGGGCACGGCAACATGTGCCACAACTTCCGGGCCCTGGGCATCACCGACCCAGGGGCGTGCGCCGAGTACTTGGCGGTACCGGCGTGGAACGTCCACCTCCTGCCCGACGGCTTCGACATGTCGGTGGCCGCCCTCATCGAGCCGCTGTCCTGCGCCGTGCACGGCTATGACATGCTACGGACCAAGCTGGGCGACCGCTTCCTCATCTACGGCGCCGGCACCATGGGGCTCCTGTTGATCTCCCTGGCCGGACGGGTGGGCGCGGTATCCGTAACCGTCGTCGAGCCCAACGAGGGGCGCCGCCAGATGGCCCGGGACTTCGGCGCCGCGGAAGTCGTCGGGAGCGCGGACGAGCTCGACGGCGAAGGCGGCTTCGACGTCGTCATCGACGCCTCGGGGGTCGTCGCGGCCATAGAAGATGCTCTCGACCGGGTCCGGCCCGGGGGCAATTACCTCCAGTTCGGGGTGGCGACGGCCGAGGCCAAAGCGCGTTTCTCGCCCTACCGCCTGTTCAACAACGAGATGAGCTTCGTTGGTTCGATGGCGGTCCTGCATAGCTTCGATCGAGCCTGCGACCTCGCCGTCAACGTAGACCTCGGCCTGTCACGCCTGGTGAGCGACAGCCTGCCGATCTCGTCTTACCTCGAGGCCCTCGGCTATGTCCGGGGCGGCAAGGGGCTCAAGGTGCAGGTCGCGCCGGGGGCGTCGCCGCACCCGTAGGTGCGCCGTGCCGTCCGCCCGGTCCTATTCGCTCGAAATAGCGGCCAGCACGTCCAGCCGGGCGGCCCGGCGGGCCGGCCACGTGGCTGCGACCAGGCCGAGGACGGCGGACAGGACAAGGGACACCACAAGGCTCGACGTGGGCACAACCGTGTCGGTGAGCCTGAGCGACGACACGAGGGCGATGCCCATACCGGTCCCGATGACGATGCCGATGACAGCCCCGAAGACAGACAAGATCACCGACTCCGTGCGGACCATGGTCCGGACTTGGCGCCGTTTCATGCCGACGGCCCGCAGGAGCCCTATTTCGCGGGTGCGCTCGAACACCGAGAGCATCAGTGTGTTGACGATGCCGACGAGAGCAACGACGACGGCGAGGGCCAGTAGGGCGTAGATCAGCCCCAGTAACTGGTTGACGCTGGCGACCTGGGCCTTGTCGAACTGAGACCTGGTCTGCACCTGCACCGTCGGGTAGTGCGCCAGCAACCTGTTCACGTCGCGCTCCACGGCAGGACTGCCGTCGGTCTTCAGGAGCACTGCACCGGGGAGCGGGCCCTGGTAATGCGACAGGTAGAAGGCCTGGCTCACGACATAGCTCCCGATGAGGGCGTTCGCTTTATAGATCCCCCCGATGCGCATCCGGGAGGGGCCGGTGAGAGCAAACTTCACCGGGACGGTGCCCCCGACAGAGAGGTGGTCCGACTCGGCGGTGGTCGAGTCGACGAGCAGCTCACCGGCGCCGAGGGCCTGCTCAGTGCCCGCCGTCATGTGCAGGATGACGGTCTCGGACAGGCCCCGGGTCGACACGCCCTTCAGGCCCTCCACAGACTGGCGGACCTCGAACTGGCCGCCGTAAGCGATCAACGACGAGGTGACGCCGGGCACGCGGGTGACCGCCGCGGCCAAGGCCCTGCTGAACGAGCCGGAGCCGTTGCTCGTACCGCTGATGATCAGGTCGGCGCTGATGGCGTCGTCGACGCTGGACGTCGCCGAGCGCGAAACCGACGCCCCGAAAACGGCCATGGCCGACACGAGGGCGATGCCGATCATGAGGGCCGAAGCGGTCTGGGCCGTGCGCCGCGGGTTGCGCATGGAGTTCTCCCGTCCCAACTTGCCGGGCGCCCCGAGGACGGCGGCCAACGGTCGCCCGATGGCGCCGGAGAGGGGCCGGGCCACGGCCGGGGCCAGCATGGCGGCACCGACGAAGACGACCGCCGCACCCGCGCCCACGAGCGCGACCACGGGCACCGAAAGACCTACCGCCAGCAGTGCTCCACCGACGATGGCGACGGCGGTGCCGCGGGTGAAGCGGTGACGGCCGGAGGCTTCACCGCTTTCTTGACGGTCGCTGATGGCGGCGATGGGCGGGACGCGCACGGCCCGGCGCGCCGGGCTGATGGCGGAGATCACCGTCACCCCGACCCCGACGGCCAGTGCGACCACCATCGTCCGGGCTTCGAACACCAGCGGGCCCGACGGAAGCGTGAAACCGAACGCGCTCAGCAACGCCTCGAGCCCGAGGGCGGCGAGCACACCGAGGCCGGTACCGATGAGCGAGGAGACCACCCCGACAATGGCGGCTTCCCCGAGCACCGAGCGGAAGACCTGGCGACGGCTGGCACCGACGACACGCAGCAAGGCCAGCTCCCGCGTCCGCTGCCCGACGGTGATGGAAAAAGTGTTGAAGATGGTAAAGGCGCCGACGAACAGCGAGATAAAGGCGAACACGAGCAACGCCGTGGAGAAAAACGAAAGGGCCTGGTTGATGGAGCTAGTCTGCTCGTTGACCACGGTCTGACCGGTGACGACCTCGGCCCCGGGCGGCAGGGCCCGGGCAATGGACCGCTCGACCGCGGGCTTGGCGGCCCCTGGCCGGGTGACCACGTTGATGTGGTCGAACTCGCCTACCTCGTCGAGCACCACCTGCGCCGTAGGAAGGGTAAAGGCGGCGACCGTCACGCCGGCGAGGTTGTCGGCCGTACCAAACTGGACGATCCCGGTGATGGTAAAGCTACGGGTCGGGCCCCCGAAGAGTATGCGGACGTGCTGGCCCACGCTGAAGTGGTACTTTTTGGCCGTCCCCGCGTCCATCAACACGTCATGAGAAGTCTCCGGGGGGCGCCCCTGGACGATACGCAACTCCGAGATCCGCGGGTCGGCATCGTAGTTCTCGCCCAGCGTCGGCTCCGCCCCGGTGGCAATCGGCTGGCCTGTATGGGAGACAAACTGGGCATAGTTCACGACCTCCCCATAGGCGGCTCCTACACCCGGGGCACGTCGCACCGTTGCCAGCACCCGCTCGGGTAACGGGTTGCGCACGGCATCGGCGCTGTTGCCCGGGAACTGGGCGACGCCCCGGACCTCGAAGTCGATCTTCTGGTAGATGTTGCCGACCAACGAGGTGAACATGTTGTGCAGGGTGTCGGTGAGCACGAACGTCCCGGAGATGAAGGTGACCCCGAGGACGACGGCGAGCGATGTCAGCGCCAGTCGGAGCTTGTGGGCAAGCAGGCCCTTGATGGTGACTTTGCGCATTTCAAGCCCCGAGTCCCCTCATCTTGTCCAGCACCAGGTCGGCCGTCGGCTTGTTCAGCTCGTCGACCACCTTCCCGTCCGCCAAGAACAGGACCCGGTCCGCGTAAGCGGCGCTGCGGGGGTCGTGGGTAACAATGACTATGGACTGGCCCAGCTCGTCCACAGAGCGGCGCAGGAAAGCCAGCATCCCGGCCGAGGCGTTCGAGTCGAGGTTGCCGGTGGGCTCGTCGGCGAAAATAAGGTCAGGCTTGCTTATCAGCGCTCGGGCGCAGGCGACGCGCTGCTGTTGGCCGCCTGACAGCTCGTTCGGGCGGTGGCCCAGCCTGTCGCCGATGCCGAGCCTGCTCACCAGGTAGTCCAACCACGCCTGGTCGACCTTGCGGCCGGCGAGATCGGCCGGAAGTTTGATGTTCTCTTCGGCGCTGAGCGTCGGGACCAGGTTGAACGACTGGAAAACGAAGCCGATGCGGTCGCGTCGCAGCTGGGTGAGCCCGGCATCGTCCAGCTTCCCGATATCGTGGCCGCTAATCAACGACTGCCCGGATGTCGGGCGGTCCAGGCCCGCCATGCAGTGCATGAGCGTCGACTTCCCTGAGCCGGATGGGCCCATGACGGCCGTGAAGCGGCCCCGTGCGAAGGTGACGTCGACACCGGCCAGAGCGTGCACTTCTGCCTGCGCTGTCCCATAGGTCTTGCACAGGCCGATGGCCTGAGCCGCCGGTGCGGCCTGCGGCTCCTTTTCATGTGCCTCGTCTGTCATTTCTCTCCCCTCTTCAGGGCAAATCCAGCCGCCTCGCTGCCAGCCGGCCCGTAACTACAAGTCCGGCCCGTCAACTACAAGTCGGGTTGTTTTTTCGGCCGGCCGCGCTTGGGCAGAGGGCCGGTCGCCCCGCCGCGGCCGGCATCGCCCAAGGCACGTCGCAACAGGAACTCGATCTGGGCATTGGTGCTTCGTAGCTCGTCTGCCGCCCACCGGGCCAGCGCGTCGTGGACGGCTGGGTCGAGGCGGAGCAGGATGCTTTTGCGCTCGGGCGCCGAGGCGTCGGGCACCGTTCTAGTGGTACAGCGACCCGGCGTTGACGATCGGTTGTGTGCCCCGGTCGCCACAAAGTACGACCAGGAGGTTGGAAACCATCGCCGCCTTGCGCTCCTCGTCCAGTTCGACGATGCCCTCCTCGGCCAGCTTGCCCAGCGCCATCTGGACCATCCCGACCGCACCCTCAACGATCCGGGAGCGGGCGGCCACAACCGCGCTGGCTTGTTGTCGCTGCAGCATTACCTGGGCGATCTCGGGCGCGTAGGACAACCGGGTGATCCTGGCCTCAATGACGTCGACACCGGCCGGGACGACCCGGGCGGCGATCTCGGCCGCCAGTTGACCGGCGATCTCGTCGGTGTGGTCGCGGAGCGAGAGCACGTCAGTGCCGGCGTTGTCGTACGGGTGGCCGTTGGCGACATGGCGTAGAGCGGTTTCGCTCTGCGTATCGACAAAGGCAACGAAGTCCTCGACGCCGTAGGTGGCGCGGGCGCTGTCCCGCACCTGCCACACCACCACGGCGGCAATCTCGATCGGGTTGCCGTCCGAGTCGTTGACCTTGACTGTAGGCGTCTCCTTGTTACGGATCCGCACCGAGATCCGGCGGCGCACGGAGAAGGGGTTGACCCAGCGCAAGCCCGTAGTACGGACCGTCCCCCGGTAACCGCCGAAAAGCTGTACGACCCTCACCTGTCCGGGGGAAATGGCGCTCAGGCCGGCGTAACCGAGCGCGCCCAGGATAAATAACGCTACGGCGGTCCAGTCCCTGGTCGCCCCACCGGCCCTGATCAGCAGTACGCCGGCGATGACGGCAGCGATCGAGAACACCAGGACGGGTATGCCCGGCCACGAGGGGTACGCCCGCTCATCAATGGGGCTTGCCGGCTGTACCTGGCCAACTTTCGGATCTGTCGGTCCTTGCATCGCACTGCCTCCATGTGACCCGGCGCCCGTTGTGGTCGTCTATTAAAGTGATATCACTTTAATCGCGGGACGTCAAATGGCACGGCCTCGATGTCGTCAGCTCGACGTCTTTCCCGGCCCCAAGGTGACCGCAGCCGGGCCATAGCTGATCACGAGGGCGGGGCCGGCACCGACAAGCCCGGACACCGGCTTGAACCTGCCGGTCGCAGCGTGAGCGGTCACGACCGACGCGGTGTCGCCCGTCGTCACCTTCAGCCCGGCCATCCTGTCGACGGCCAGGGCGCCCCCTAGGTCAGCAGTACCTCCCACCGACACAGAGCCCACACTGAAGGTGCCGCCGGCACCCAGGCCGAGAGCCCCTCCCGATGCCTGTGAGTAGTTGCCGGCGACCGAGAGCTTGTTGCCGGGCCCGAGGTCAAGGTCCCCGTCGTTGCGAAAGTTCCCCGAACTCGAGAAGCCACCGTCGCTGCTTACCATCACCTTACCGTTAGGCGCGTTCACAAAGTCCTGTGCTGTCAGGTTGAAACTGCCGCCGGTATCGTCGAGCGAACCCGTGTTGACGAATGTGCCGTTGGCCGTGAACGGGCCGCTCGCGCCCCAGATTATGGTGCCGTTGTTACCCGAGTGCTTTGTCGTCAGCGCCGGCCCAATTCCGCCTATGTTGTCTATCACCCACTTTTTGGGGACAATGCCGTTGAGGGTGAGCCCGATACTAAAGTCAATGGTGCCGGCCGAGCCGGTCGGCACCGAGGGCGCGAAGATCACCGTGGCCGGCCCGGCACCCAGATAGTAAACGTCGGTGGCGGGATTGCCCAAGAGCGAGCCTCCGCTTACCTCTAAAGTGCTCTTATCGATCCCGAAGCCGCCACGATTGATGACGGCGCCCCCGGAAAGCTCGAACGTGCCGGCCACACCGAACGAGGCCTTCGGCTCCACCACCAAGCGACCGTAATTGACAAAGACCGGCCCCGCGATACCCGTCGCGCCGCTCATACCGAAGCCGGGGGCTTCCGAAACGACGGTGCCCGTGTTGACAAAGCGGGACACCTCGATGTACTGCGACCACCCGGTCGTGTTGTCCGTGAACGTCCCGGAATTGACAAAGGTCGTGGCGTCCGAAAACGTTGCGTTGTCGTCGTGGTCCCACAGGAACGTGCCGGCATTGCCGGCGTCGGCCGCCGCCACCGACCCCCCGGTGACATTGAGAGCCCAGTGCCTGGCAATAACCCCTTGGAGGTCTGCGGAGTCGGTGATGTCGATGGATCCGTGCGATGTCGGAGGGATCCCGGTACCGAACTTGATAGTCGGCGCGCCTAGCCCTAGGTATTGAGTAGAGGTCGGCTCCCCGTCTGTTACCGAACCGCCCTCTATGTCAAAACTCGACTCGTTGGCAATGCCGAAGGTCCCTCGGTCGTCGATGGTGCCGCCCGGCGCGAGCACAAAGATGCTCCCGGAGGAAAAACCCTGCTCCGGGTTGACCTCGACTGTGCCCTCGTCGACAAACGTGCACTTTGGGCACGTCGGGTTGTAAGCCACGCCTGCGGTCCCGAAGGCGCCGCCGGCGGCCACCACGCTCCCGGTGTTGACAAAATCCCCGACCAGGAGCATTTGGGTGAGGCCGGACGACCCGTCCTCGAAGGTACCGGAGTTGGTAAAGATCCCGGTGTCGACAAAGGTGCTGTTGGGGGTGTCCAACTCGAGCCTCCCGGCATTACCCGAGCCGCTGGTCGCGCTGAGGTCCACCCAGCTCGCCTCGGTCAGTTTCCATCCCGCCGGGACGGTGCCGTTCAGGACACAGTTGCCGATGTACTTACCTTTACCGCCGTCGATCCCGCCCAGAACGAGCGAGCCGCTCGTCCCCTGTACCAGTGTCACCGACGAGTGCAGCGGGCCAAGAATGGCGTCGCCATTGGTGCATGTGATCGACGCGCCGACGGCACCGGCGGCCAAAGCGGGGGCGTTGCCCACCGTCAACGGTAGCGCCAAGGCGAGGACCGCCAGCACGGGTACTCCCCACAGAGCCGGGCACCGTGGCGGCCGCCCCGAAGACACCCGACTGAAGGGGGCCCTGGTCACGAGCATGGGTAGCATCCGCGTCTCCTCCTGCATTGCCGACGTCCGCTACTGGCCGCCAAGCGTGACAGAAGCTACCACCACCGTAGGCCCGCTCGCGGACGGGCCGCCCTGTTCGCAACGGCCCAACCGAAGAAAGGACCGGGCCCGAAGCGGCAGCGGCAGGGCCTGCTTGCGTTTGGGCCCCCTAAGGTGGGCCCGGGCACAATCTTCAGAGGGAGGCCACGCCATGGCACGAGTCGTCCATTTCGAGATCAC
>CAYZVQ010000083.1:0-15882 GCA_964481925.1 uncultured Acidimicrobiaceae bacterium | reverse complement strand
TCCAGCTCATCGGCCTCGGCCTGGCTATCGACTACTCGCTGCTGATCGTTCACCGCTTCAGGCAGGAACTGGCCGACGAGGGCCGCCCGGTCGAGGACGCCATCGTCGCCACCATGGCGACCGCCGGTCGCACCGTTGTGCTGTCAGGTGCGGCCGTCGGCATCGGTCTGTGCGTGCTTTTCATAATCCCCGTCCCGTTCTTGCGCTCGCTCGGGGCGGCCGGGTCTCTGGTCCCCGTGGTCTCGGTCTTGGCCGCCCTCTCGCTTCAGCCGGCCCTGCTCTGCCTCCTCGGCCGCCGGGGCATGGCTGCGCTCGGCCCCCTCGGTCACGGTCACGGAGAGGGGGCCAAGCACGGACTGTGGTCACGGCTGGCACATATGGTCATGCGCCGGCCCGTCGCCGTAGGCATCGGAGCAGCGGCTGTGCTGCTTGCCGCGGCCACGCCCGTGGTCTGGCTCCAGCTCACGCCGGCATCGGTCACGGCCGTCCCGCCCGGCATCCAGGCCGATCGTGGCCTGGCGCTGCTGCGCGACCGGGTTGGGCCCGGGGTGATCACTCCCATCGAGGTGGTGCTCGATTCGGGGGTGCCCCATGGCGCGCTCACGCCCACGGTCAATGCCGCCACGCTCCGGCTCGCTCATGAGCTCCTCGACCAGCCGGACGTGTTCGTGGTCGCCATCGGCACGCGCCCACCCTACGTTGACCCTTCGGGCCGGTACCGCCGCACGGTGGTGATCGAGCGGGCGGACTTCGGGGCTGAAGTGTCCCAACAACTTGTTCACCTCATCCGCGCCCAAATGGTGCCGGCGGCCCATTTCCCGCCCGGCGTTCGGGCCTATGTGGGCGGCGCCCCGGCTCAAGGCGCCGATTTCCTGAGCCGCGTTTACGGCAGCTTTCCCTGGGTCGTCCTCGTCGTGGCGGGCCTCGAGTACATGGTGCTGCTCCGGGCTTTCCGGTCCCTCCTGCTACCGCTCATGGCACTGCTCCTCGACGCGCTTTCGGTTGGCGCGTCTTATGGTTTGTTGGTCGTGGTTTTCCGGTTCGGCCTAGGCGCCGACTTTCTCGGCCTCTATCGCGTGTCGCAGGTCGAAGGCTGGGTCCCCGTTTTCTTGTTCGCCATGCTGTTCGGCCTGTCGATGGACTACGAGGTTTTCTTCGTCACCCGCATGAGGGAAGCCTGGGACAGGGGTGCAGACAACGGTCGTGCCATAGTCGAGGGCTTGTCGCGCACGGGGCGGGTGGTCAGCGTGGCGGCGGTGATAATGGTCGGCGCCCTCTGCGGCCTCGTGGGCGGGCGTGTAGCCGGCCTGCAGGAGCTGGGCGCGGGGCTGGCACTGGGCGTCCTGCTTGATGCCACCGTCGTGCGGGGCGTGCTCATGCCGAGCCTGATGTTGCTGGCGGGGCGTTGGAACTGGTGGCTCCCTACTGGCATCGCCCGCGTCGTGCGCGTCGAAGCCTCGCCCCTGGCACAAGGCGGGGGGCGAGGCTTCTCGACGGGTACGTTGGATTGCGTTTAGCTGACGTCGGCGCCGGCTTGGCGGCCGTGCTTAGTTGACTGGCGTGCTTAGTTGACTGGCGTGCTTAGTTGACTGGCGTGCCTACTTGACGATCGTTATGGCCAGGCGGATCGCCGGCATTTGGTAGCCGAGGGCCAGGCCCGGATAGTCCTTGGCATAGGTGAGCACCGGCACCATCCCGTACGGGGTGCTGGCGAAGGAGGGCGACAGCGAGTAGAGCATCGGGTACATGTCGATCAAGTGGACCCCCGGGCCTCCGGTGGCGTTGAGGTGCAGGACGACGTCCCCGTTGGAGTTGAAACCGCAGCCGTAACCGATGTAACTGTTGTCGTAATCGACACCGACGGTGTTGTCCAGCTGCGTCCAGCCCACGCCCTCCAAGTGGATGGTGAAGGACTGGCCCTCCTTTAGGAACAGCGAGGACACGCCCTGGCCGACGACGCTTTCCTTCACGTAAAACGGCACTTGCGCTATCAGCTGGCCACTTTGCATGAGCTGGACAACGTGCCAGCCGCCCAGTCCGTCGGGGACGGTGATGGTGCTTTGCAGCGAGCCGCCGGCGGGAGCCGCCGAGCCCAGGGGTGTAGAGGCGAATATCCAGCACGTGCTGGCGCAGTCGACGCGGTTACCCACCACCGTCGACCAGACCAGGCTTACGGGGGCGGACGACGAGAGACCCGTTGCGCTGAGCGCGACCTTGGTGTCCACCGGTCCGCTCGTCGATGCCAGGGTGGCGTCCACGTTGCTGTTGACGGCCAGCCCACTGGCGTCCAGGGTCGTGCGGGCACTGACCGTGGGGGCGACGTTGACGGGCCAGTCGATGGAGGGACCAGGAGCCGCTTTGTCCTGGGTCACGGTGAAGATGACCTTGGCGCCGTTGGTGTAGGGGATCGGCGACTGGGGCACGTTCAGGTAGAGGTAGCTGATGGCGTTACCGATCTGGATGACGTGCTTGCCCACCGACCCCGCCGCCCGGATCATCACCTGGGCCGTGCCCCGGGTCCAGTTGGCCATGAGCTCGCCCACGTAGTGGTTGTCGTAGAGCAAGGAGGCGCCGCCCGTGTAGAGGGTGGGGCCAAGCCCGCTATACGTGATCGTGATCGGCGTGCCCACCGGCCCGCTCGTCGGGCTGACGGTAACCGTCCGCAGCGTGATGAAACCGCCGTGGGCGACCTCGGTCCCGTTGACCACGGCGTAGATGTCATGCACCCCGCCCCAGTCGACCGGCGCCTTCAGGGACAGCTTGAACGAGCCGCTGGCGTCGGTAGTCGTCGTGGTCAGAGCCACGGTGAGCAGCGTGTCGGACCGGCCCAGGTAGTTCACGGTGTCGGGCTCGGTCTGTACCTGCCAGGTGGCGTCGGCCGTGGACCACGTGAGCTCGACCTTGGCATTGGGCGCCAGCTGGGAGCCCGAGATGGTGATGGGGGTGCCGGCCACGCCCTGGTCCGGGGTCACGTCGAGGATCCCCATGTTCTCGCTCGCCTGGGTGGGGTCGACCACGGGGCCGGGCAGCGGGGAGACGCCGGGGATGGCGGGGGACTGGAGGACGGTCGTCGCCGGGTTGGCCGAGGAGGCCGGCGAGGTGCCGGCGGAGCTGCTCGCCGGAACCGTAGTTGAAGTCGACGTCGTCGAGGTTACTGTCGTCGAAGAGCCCTGGGCGGAGCTCATGGCCGCGGAGCCGAGGAACAGCACCGCTGTCACCGCTCCGACCAGGATGGCTCCGAGTTTCTTGCTACTCAATTGCAGTGTCATACAGGTTTCCCTTTCTCAGTTGCGGGCAAAAAGCTGTCTAGAGCCGCCCGGGTCGGGTCATGGGTGTGGCGGGATTGTGTGAGTGCGCCGGGGACATACACGCCCGGAACTAAACAGGGTGGCTACCTGTCGGCCAACAGACCGGCGGGCAGCCACCCTGTCGAGGAAAAGGGTTTGGTAACCCCTAGGCCTTGACGATTGTGAGCTGTGACGGGGGCGCCAGGCCGATCTGGCTGAAGGTGCCGGACTCTTGCGGGACTGCCGGGGACGTCGCCGTCGCCGGGACCGCCGTGGTGGTGACGTGGACCCAGAAGTCAACGATGCCCATCGGGTAGGTCTTGCCTACGGTCCAAGCTGCAGTCCAGTAAGACGCCTTGCCGTGGGTGCCGTAAACCAGGGGGATCCGGGTCAGTCCAGGCACTTTTACGTAGGCGTTGAGGACGGTGTCGGCCGTGAGGTCGATACCGCCGGCGGCGGCATTGACTCCGTCCATGCGGAACACGACAACTTGGCCGGGCTGGAACAGGTTCGTCTGGGCGCAGCCGGCCGCCGGTGCTGGGTTACTGCCCGCCCCGGTGACGGTGTCCACGTACAGGAACACCTTGTGCACACCCGTGCCCTGAGCCGGCGGCCCGAGCGTGGTGGTCGTCGTGGGGGCGGCCGCCGTGACCGGGGCCGCAAATGCTGCGGCGCTGCCGAAGGCGATGGTCATCGTGGCCAGGCCCATAGCCGCTGTCCCGAGGCCGATCCTTGTCATGAGCTTGTTCATACTGCTATCTCCTCTTTTCGTTCGGATCATTTTCATTCGTTTCACTCGAAATTCCGGTCCCCGAGTTGTGGGTTAGCCCTTGAGCGCCAATTTCCCGGTGAGGACGACCGTGTAAGAGCCGTTCTGAGAGCCGCTTGTGCCGCCGAGCTTGAGGGTGCCGTTGAACTTGAGGGTGCCGCTGGCACCGCTGCCCTTAGCCGTGCCCCCGGTGACTTGGGCGAGGCCCGTGAACGTCACCGTTACCGGGCCGCTCTCACCACTGCTGCAGCCGCTGGACTTGGACTCGACCACTTTCAAGTTGAGCTTGGCGGCGGCGCCCGCGATGCTCCCGGTACCGGTGAAGGGGTCGCACTGGGCCGAGGAGGACGACGTGCCCTTACCGCTGATCGTGCTGGCGCCGACGAGGGTGCCCGTGCCTTTGCCCGTGACCGACGAGATCGTGACGACGCCGTTGTCTATGAGCAGAGCAGCATTGCCCTTGTAATGACCGGAGAACGACACAGCCTTGCCGGCGGCCTGCCTGTTTGCCTGGGCGGCGGTGGCGTTGGCCGACGATGCGGTGGCGGTCGCGGTGGCGACGAGCATGAGAGCGAAGGCCGCGCCGGTCATGGCGCGGGCGTAACCCCTGGCGCTCCGGCTGGTCCGGCGAGGGTGGTTAAGTGACCCGTCTGGATGGCTTTGTCGCGTTCTTATCTGCACGCTGATAACACTAAGAGCAGCCCAGCAGGGGTCACTAGGGCCGGATGTCCCATTCCACTAAGGCAAACTGCCCTCAAGGCCTAAGGCCGCCACTTGGTATTGCCCCCTAAATTTTGTATGGCATGCCTAACCTGAGTTATTCACTGAGGTGAATGCATATCCAGCGGCTCAACCAGCAGTGGCAGGCCGAGAGCGCCCAAGAGGCCAGCCCACTGCCGGAGGGAAGTGCGGCCGGCCGTGGGCGGGGACAGTCAGGCTTGTTTCTTGTGGCTCCTGCGGGCCCGGTCCGCCCAGATCACCATCACCAGGCCGATGACGATCACGACGATACCCAGGGCCGTGTACTGGCCGTGCCCGGTCATTCCCGACCCGTGCAGCGCGCCGGTGCCCTGCGCCACCCATACCGCGCCCACCACGCAAAGCACGGTGCCGATGATCCCTCGAACCCACATGTCCGGCTCCGATCTTCTGGGACCGCAGGGCAACGCCCCGGGCGAACTCCGCTAGTTGGTACGGGGCCGAGGGGCGGAGGGATTGGTCCGGGCACAAGACGCAGTCCCTGCTCGGCCTCGGCGTTACCAGGAAAGAATTAGATGGGCACGCCAAGTGCCCCCGCCCAGGGAAGGGCTGGGGCACTTTGACCCGGGGACGGGTGGTGTGGGAAGGAAGGCTGGGGCCGCTTTGCCCAGGGCCCGGCTAGATCTGCTTCAGGACGACCCCGTGCGCGCCCAGGGCGATGGCTTCGATGGCCTTGACGTCGACCCTGGCCACCCCGAGGTCGTGGGAGACTTCACCGAGCTGGGCTGTATAGGTCCTTATCTGGGTCTCGTTGCCGGGATAGCCGGCCGGGGTGAGGGCCAGGGCGCCGGCTGAAACGCCGGTGGTCAACGACGTGGCCGCCGTCACCTGGGCGTTGATGTTAGCCAGTAGGACCGCGGCGCGGGACCGGTTGAGCTCGCTGACCAGCGGGCTGATCTCGCTGGCCAGGCCCGTATAGCCGGTTTCGACGACGCTGTCGTTGTCAGCCGCCATGACCAGGTTGGTCTGGGCGGTGACCACCAGGTAGACCCTTTCGTCGTCGATCATGGCCTGCTCGATGACGGCGAGCTGGGCATCGGTAGTTGCCGCCTGCGCATTGGTGTAATCGGTGACCAGGGCGGTCTGCTCGTTGGTGATTATGGTGCCGAGGGCAGCGCGGTCAGAGGTGGTGACGTTGGCGGCGTCGGCAATTTCGGTCCCGAGCAGGACCAGCTGGACCTGACGGGCCGTTATCCTATTTTCCAAGGCTACCTGGGCCCTTTGGAACTGGGAGAGGGCCGGGGCGACCAGAGGTTGTGCCTGTACCGAGGGGGCGAACGCGGGAAACATGCCTGCCGCGGCGATCAGGGCGATTACGGTGGCTTTGGTGCGGTGTGGGTTCATATAAGGCACCGTAAAACGGGTCTGTGAAGAGGCTATGAAGTCGAATTGATGGCTGCGTGATGGTTGGTCAATTGAGCCGGGCCGTACAACAGCCTGGTGCGCGTCACCTTGTGGGGGGTGGGTTTTTTCCTAGTGGGCGCGTACGCGACGACTGGTGGTTGCGCCGACCGGGGGGCCGGAGCGTTCTGTGCCGGCTTCCTCGGGCCCCACCAGCGGTACCTGGACGACGAAGCGGGCCCCGGGAGCGCCGTCTTCGACCCACACCGTGCCGCCGTGCGCCTGGACGATCCCCCGGACGATGGCGAGGCCCAGCCCCGCCCCCGTGCCCTCGTGGGTACGAGCCGAGTCGAGCCGTACAAACCGCTCGAAGACGCGCTCACGGTCGCGGGGCGGGATGCCCGGCCCATCGTCGGTAACGCTCAAGCGGACCCGGTCGCCGTGACTGCTGACGGCGAAGGCCACTCGGCGTTCCGCATGACGTTCGGCATTGTCGGCCAAGTTGGCGACGACGCGCGTTAGGTGGGCCTCGTCGCCCAGCACCCGCGCCGCGCCCACTCCGGCCACAGACACCTCGACCCTGCCCCTGGCCCGTAGACGGTCGGCGTGGAGGAGGGCGAGGTCGTCTAGGTCCACGTGGCCCAGGTGGAGCGATAGGACGCCCTCGTCGAGACGGGCGAGGGTCAGGAGCTCATCGACCAGCTGGCTCAGGCGGTCGACCTCGTCGATGGAGCCTCGCAGCAGGGCGCCGGTGGTGTCCCCGGGGTGCTTGAGAGCTACTTCGAGCTGCGCCCGCAGCGAGGCCAACGGGTTGCGCAGTTCGTGAGAGACGTCGGCCACCAGCTGGCGCTGGCGGTCGGAGGACAACTCGAGCCGTCCGAGCATGGCGTTCATGGTCCGCGCCAGACGACCGATCTCGTCCTGCACCGGGGGCTCGGGCACCCGGCGGTGCAGGTCCATGGCCGACAACCCGGCAACCTGGGAACGGATGGCTTCGACGGGGCGCAAGGACCACCCCGTGAGGGCCCAGACCAGGAAACCCACCAGGAAAGCGAGGGCCGGGAGGGCGATGCCCAGCACCAAGGTGATGAGCTCAAGGGCGTGGTCGGCGGCACCGAGCGAATCGGCCACGAGCACGGTCCCGACCACCCCGGCCGAGTGGACGCCGACGGCGGCGACCACGAACCGGGAGTCGAGGTCGAGGTCCACGTGGGTGAAACGGCGCACATGGAGCACGACGCCGACCCGGGTGGCCTCGACGCCCGGGCGCGGCGTCAGGTCCACCATCGGGCTCTGCCCGGCGATGTTGCGGCTGGACGCCACCACTACGCCTTGGGGCCCGATGAGCTGAGCCGCCATATCCTCGGCCGAGACCGGGAGGTGCACGGGCAGGTGCGGTCGTGACGCGATCTGGGAGGTGAGGTCGAACGCCTCGGCTTCGGCTGTGGCAGTGGCACTCGTATAGAGCGAGCCTCGGAGGACGGCGATAACGCCGAGCCAGCCCAGTAGGAACACCAGGCCCACGATCAACAGCGTGACGGCGGCCGCCCGGACCCTTACCGACCCCAACCAGGGCCAGGGCGTCAACCGGCGACGGCCAGCGTTGCCCTCCGGGCTACTTCTGGTGCTCATCGATGAGGCGATAGCCGAAACCCCTCACCGTTTCGAGCGACCGTCGGCCAAAGGGGGCGTCTATCTTCTTTCGGAGGTAGCTGACGTAAACCTCGAGGATGTTAGGGTCCCCATTGAACTCCGGGCCCCAGATCCGGTCCATGAGCTCTTCTTTCGAGACGGCCTCCCCTCTACGGGAGAGGAGGACGCCCAGTATGTCGAATTCTCGTCGTGAGAGCATTATCTCATCGTCACCGCGCGTACAACGACGTTCCCGGTGGTCCAGGACGAGGTCCCCGCAGCGCAGCACGCTCGGTTCGTCCTCACCTCCATGGGCACCCCGCCTCGCCAGGGCGCGCAGGTGGGCGTGCAGCACAACGTAGGAAAAAGGTTTTGTCAGGTAGTCGTCCGCGCCCGCGTCCAACGCTTCGGCCTGGTCCCACTCCCCGTCCTTGGCCGTAAGCATCAGGATGGGCGTCCAGATGGCCTGCTCCCGCAGCCGGGCGCAGATCTGGAAGCCGTTGACGTGGGGAAGAAGTATGTCGCAGACGATGACGTCGAAGCTCTGCTCCTGAGCGAGCCGTAGCCCCTCGCTCCCCGTGCTGGCGGCCATCACATCGTGGCCGTCGGCCCGGAGGCCCTGGCACAGCGCCTCCCTGAGGCGGTCCTCGTCTTCGATGAACAGGATCCGCACACCGTCTCCGTTTGCGTCAGTCCCCGGGCCCGGGTATGCGAAGGAAACTATCGGACCGGCCCCGAAAGGACTGCTCGCCCGGCACCTGTACCGGGCCGGCTGCTCGACCACCAGCACAACCACGCCACGTGCCTGGAGGGGGCGGGCAACCGCTCCGCCCGCCAGGGCCCGGCCTGCCCCCCCGGCCAGTGCTGGGGGGAGCCGAGCCGCGAGGGCTCATAAGACAGGGCGTCGCCGAGGGCCTTGGCCAGGGCCTCCTTGGCTGCCCACAGAGAGGTGAGGTAGTTGTCCGGGTCAGCCGCTCGCTCGGGTGCCGAGCGTTCCTCGGGCGCACAGATGAGGTCTGCTAACGCAACGTCGTAGGCCTCGACCCGCTCGATGTCCGTCCCGACCGGTTGGCGGTGCCAGGCAACGAGAGCGTAGGGGTAGCGGTACGAGCGCGCTGTGTGCGGTGCACCGCAATCACGGCTGAGACGGCGGGCCCATTCGCGCAGGCCCATCGGGCTCAGGCCGGCGGGCCGGGCGTCGAGCAGGAAGGCCCGGGGCACGTCTGGGAGGTCCTGTCCATAGACGACCTTGGTCCCGTTCACGGGCAGTCACCAGCTCTGCACGGGAGCACCGTGCCAGGAGGTGTGGGCGGGAAGGCGTTCTCCGCGCATCACGACAGAGCGCGCCCCGACCGTGCACCCGCGTCCGAGCACAGTGTCGGGCAGCACGGCGCTGCTCGGCCCCAGCGTTGACCCGCTCTCCAGCCGCGCCGGGCCCATGTTGAGCACCCGGTCGTGGAAAAGGTGGGTCTCGATACAGGCGCCACGGTTGACAGCGCAGCCATCGCCCAGGTCGACCAGGTCGAACTCGGTGATGGCGAGCGTCTCGAACCAGACGCCCTTTCCGACCCTGGCGCCCATGGCCCTTAGGTAGGCGGGGACCAGGGGCGACGCCAGGGCCGTCGAGAGGAGCCATGCCCCGGCCAGTTGCTCCTGGCACGTATTGATGATCTCGTCGCGCCACACGAAAAAAGACCAGAACGGGTGCTTCTCGGGCTTGTAGCGCCCCATGAGGCACCACTTGGCGGCGATGGTGAAAATGACGGCGCCCAGGCCGCCGGCCAGGACCACGAACGGGGCACCGATGACGAGCCCGGCAGCTCCGGCGCTTGTGCAGAGGCTTTGTAGCGCCAGGAACACGAGGGCGCCGAGCACGACCGAGACCGTGGCGGGGAGCAGGATGCGCACCAGTTCCACGGCCCCTCGGGCCAGGACCAACCGTTTCCTGGGCTCTGTGGTCCGCGACGGGTCAGCCTGCTCGGGCACCCGAGGGAACTCGATGGGCGGCAACCCGAACCACGAGGTGCCGTCGGCACTGGACGGCGGGGGGGAGGACAAGAGCCCGACGAGGCTGTCGTTGCCGAGGCGGGTGCCGCCCCGCACGATGGCACCGTTACCGAGGAAGGTACGGCTCCCGACCTCGATCGGCCTGATCTCGATCTGCCCGCCGCGGGCCCGGGCCCCGGCGAAAACGACTTCGTCAGCCGCGAAGCTCGTCTCACCCACCCTCACCAGCCGGTTCAGACCGAGCGAGGTCGAGATCTCGGTCCGCTTGCCGACCGAGATGCCAAGCAGGCGCAGCCACGACCGGGTGTAGACGCTCAGGTACAAGGGGAACAGGATGCCCTGCGAGCGGGTCATCGCCGCCCCGCTCAACCACAGCGCCCACGCCGTGAGCCCGTTCTCGGGATGCTGGCCGGGCTTGACGAGCGGCGACACACTGCGTACGACAAGCGCGGTGAGCAGGGCGTAAGTGACCATGAACAGGATGGCGACCAACGGTGCGTCGACTAGCAGCGAAACGGCGGCTCGCTCCGGCGAGGCCAGGCTCCCGAGCGTGCCCAGCACCACGATGCCGGGAACGGCGGCGACCATTGGTAAGGCACTGAGGATGGTGATGCCCAGGGCGTACAGCATCCTCGGGGCCCGGTACCCGCCGGCCCGGCCGGGCCTGTCGGGGCCAGCGCTCTCGAGCGGCTCGCCGGCCCCGACAGGCCATTCCTCGCCGGCGCGGCCCTCCCGGCGCGCCGGCGAGCCTGACCAGCGCTCGCCCGCCGGCACCGTCCCGGTGACAACGCTGCCGGGTTCGACCTCGGCGCCGGCCCCGATGTCCGCCCCGGGCATGAGGACCGTCCGGGCGCCGACCCGTGCGCCCTCCCCGATGTGGATCTCGCCGACGACGAGTTCCCGGCCCTCGACCCACCAGCCGTGCACGTCCACGTCGGCCTCGAGGGACGCACCGGCGCCGATATGGAGCAGGCTGGTCGGCGGCGGAAGGGCCCTCAGGTTCGCCCCTTTACCGACGTCGGTGCCGGTCAGGCGGGCGTACCGCGCCGTCCACGGCGTGCCCGCCAGGATGTCCAAGTGGAAGACTTGGGCCAGGCGCTCGACGAACCACAACCGGCAGGCCAGCCAGCCCTGGCGGGGGTAGCGCCCGGGGCGGAGCCCATGCAGAAGGCCCCGCCGGGCGGCGACCACGATGGCGGCCCGGCCCGGGGCGCTCGAGACCAGGAGCCAGGCGGCGACCACGATGGCCCAGCCGGGACGCAGCCCGTACCCTTCCCACTGGTTGTAGGCCAGGATGCCGATAACCCATTGCAGGCTGGCCAGCATGACGAGCACGAGCACCCCGAGGAGCTGGACGACGCCCCAGACCGGGCGGCCCGGTGGCGGCGGGGCCTTGTGTTCTTCTGTCGAGCCCAGGTGGTCGAGGCGGTCGGCCAGCTGGCCGAGGCGGCGATGATGGTAGACGTCGGCCACCGCGGTGGCCGGGAACTGGGCCCGCAAGATCGAAACGAGCCTGGCCACGGCGAGGGACGTGCCCCCTAGCTCGAAGAAGTCGCTGTCGGCAGACAGGGGCAGCGGGCCCAGCTGCTCGGCCCATCTCTCCGCCAACCATGCCCTCGTCCCGGTCAGCTCAGCCCGGTACCCCGCGGCCGGGGCGGCCGGCCCGCCTACGTGTGCCCCCGTGCCGGGTGGCGGCCAGGGGAGCGCCTTGCGGTCCACCTTCCCCGAGCCCTTCAGGGGGAGCATGTCCAGGCGCACGACGATCGGGACGATCCCTTCCGGGAGCCGCTTGGCGACGAACGCCCTGACCTCCGCCGGGTCGACGTCCCCCGAAACGTAACCGACGAGGATTTGGTTGTGGCCCGTCGTCTCGCGGACGGCGGCGGCGGCGGCCCGGACCCCCGGTGCGGCGCACAGCTGCGCGTCGATCTCCGCCAGCTCGATGCGGCGCCCGCCGAGCTTCACCTGGTCGTCGCGCCGGCCCATGAACTCGAGGCCGGCGGCCACTTGGCGGACCATGTCGCCGGTCCGATAGGCACGCTCCCAACCGAGATGGGGGAGGCCGGCGTAGCCGCGGGCGTCGAGCACGGGGTCGATGTACCGGCCAAGGCCCACCCCGGCGATCACGAGCTCCCCGGGCTCACCTTGGGGGACCGGGCGACCGCCCTCGTCTACGACGGCCACCTCCCAGCCCGGGAGCGGCTCGCCTATCGTCACCCGCTCCCCGGGGTAGACGCGAGCAGCCGTGCTGACGACGGTCGCTTCCGTGGGCCCGTATGTGTTCCAGACCTCCCGGTCCCGGGCCAGTCGCCAACCGAGCTCAGTAGGGCAAGCCTCGCCACCGAGAATGAGCAGTCGGACGCGGGCGATGACGTCGTCGTCCCACATCGATGCCAGGGTCGGCACGGTCGATACGACCGTGATGCCCCGCTCCACCAGCCAGGGGCCGAGGTCTACGCCCGACTGCACGACCGAGCGGGGGCAGGGCACCAGCGCGGCACCGTTGCGCCACGCCAGCCACATCTCTTCGCAGCTGGCGTCGAAACCGACCGACAGCCCGGCCAGGACCCGGTCGTCGTCGTAAACGTCCCACAGTGTGGCCTCGGCGTCGACGAAGGCGGCTGCAGCCCGGTGGCTGACCGCCACGCCTTTGGGTGTGCCGGTAGAACCCGAGGTGAAGATGAGCCAGCAGTCGTCCAGTGGCCTGAGGCGGCCCTTCGGACCGCCCCCAGGCCGTCGGCTGGTGAGCGACAAACCCGCGCCAATGACGGCGCAAACGTCCGCTTCACCCCAAACCTGTTCCACCCTGGCGGTCGGGTCGGCGAAGTCCACCGGTACATAGGCCGCGCCGGCCAGGAGCGTGCCGATAATGGCGATGTAAAGATCCGCCGTGCCGCTCGGCACCCGGACGCCGACCCGGTCGCCGCGGCCTACTCCGGCGGCCGCGAGACGGACGGCTAGCCGACGCGCCTCCTTGTAGAGCTGACGGTAAGTGCAGCGCCGAGCGCCGTCGTCGAGCGCCACCCGGACCGGCCACCGCGCCACCGATGAGGTGAAGATGTCGACCAGCGTGCGGGGCGGCGGGCTCATGGGGACGTCCGGCAGTCCCTGCCCCGCCCCGGGCCCGGCGCTGAAGTCTTCGCCGACCTCGAACAGGGCCGACGCCGGACCTCCTACCTGAGCCATCACGACCTCGGTGCCCGCCCGCGAGCGCCAGAGCTCAACACCAGGCGGTCACCGGTCCCCCCCGAAAGGAACGTCGCCTTTGTCGCATCTAAGCCTGGGGAAATCTTGACCATAATTACGCTAACAACGAGATTATGCATCGCAAAATCACTGTAGACATTTACGGCTTCAATAGGTGCGCGCCCATCGCGCTCTTCCGATTTTCTTTCAGCCTTCTCTAAGGCGGGCTTTCAGGCTTGTCGGGCGGGGCTCGGCGCTGCTTTAGCGGTGCTTTCAGCATTCTTTCAGGCGGTACTTTCAGACTTTTTTCAGGCGGCGCTTTCAGCGTTTTTTCAGGATGACAGCCGGCAACGGGTTATAGGCGCCCCACCAGGCCACGCCGGTTGGCAAGGTGACGGCGACGAGCGGCCAAGCGACGGCGACGTCGCGCCCGAAGAGTTGAGCGGGGACCGGCGAGAGGGTATTAGGAAGGGACCGACGGTGCCGGGGCGCTGCCGTACGGGTCGCGGACGTGCCCGTTGCCGTTTGCGTGCCCGTTGGTCGCGCCGCGGTCAGCGGCTGTCGCCGGCGGTACGTACGGAGACCCGGGACGCACCTTCCCCGGTCGCCGCAGCGCGCCAGCCGCCATGGTGCGGCCGAACTCCCACATGAGCCCCGAGCCACTGTGCGCGTCCTTGAGCACGTCGTCCAGAGCGGCCACAAAGTAATCGATCTCCTCCTGCCCGCAAATAAGAGGAGGGAGTAGCTTCACGATGTTCACGTTGTCTGCTGCCACCTGGGTCAGGATGCGGTGCCGGTGGAACAGAGGCACCACCATCATCTGCGAAAAGATCGCCGTCCGAAGGTGCTCGAGACCGTTGAACCGCCGGCGCAGCGCTTTGGACTGCGGCGGGCCGAACTGTAGGCCGATCATGAGGCCCTTGCCCCGCACCTCATGGAACATTTCGTAGTTTTCCACCAGCGGCGCCAGCGCCGTTTGGAAGGCCTCTCCCGCCCAGCGCGCCCGCTCGATGATGTTTTCCTCGTCGAAGGTGGCCAGGGTGGCGAGCCCTGCCACCATCGCCAATTGGTTGCGGCCGAAGGTGGTCGAATGTTTAAACGCCTTCTCGATAGAGCTGAACACCGACGAGAAGACGCGCTCTGAGGTCAGTACGGCGCCAACCGGGATGTACCCCCCGGACAAGGCTTTGGAGACGGTAATGATGTCTGGTTCGAGATCCCAATGCTCGAAGCAGAGGAACTTCCCGGTCCGGCCGAGGCCCGTCTGCACCTCGTCGGTCACCAATAGCGTCCGGTGCTCCCGGCAAAGCTCCTGAGCCTCTTTCCAGTACTCGGGCGGCGCCATGTAGACGCCTTTGCCTTGTATGGGCTCGACGATGAACGCGGCTACGTCCCGCTTTTTGAGCTCGCGGCGAAGTGCCTCGATGTCGGCGAACGGGACGGCTTCGCACCCCGGCAGTAGCTTGCCGAACCCCTGGCGGAACTCCGCGCCGCCATTGAGGGCGAGGGCGCCCGTGCTGAGGCCGTGGAAGGCGTGCTCGGCGAAGAGGATCCGTGGCCGCCGGGTGGCCTGACGGGAGAACTTTATGGCTGCCTCGATGGTCTCGGCACCCGAGTTGCAGAAAAAGACGCGGTCGATGTTGTCCGGGCACCGGCGGACGAGCTGCTCCGCCAGAAGCCCCGGCAGCAGGGCGCAGTCCATCTGGACCATGTTGGGAAGATCGAGGTCTATCGCCTGGTGGAGCGCCGCCTTCAGGGCAGGGTGGCTGCGGCCGAGGGCGTAGACACCGAACCCGGAGAGCAGGTCGAGGTACCGGTCGCCCTCGGCGTCGTAAAGGTAACAACCTTCTCCGCGCACATAGAAACGGTCGAACCCGATGGTCTTGAGCGCCCGGACCAGCTGGGGGTTTAGGTGCTCGTCGTGGAGAGCGAAGTTCTCCCCATGACGCGCACGCAGCAGGTCCGCCAGATCGAACGGCATACTTCTCCTTAACGGCTCGGTCGCAAGCACGTCACACGGGAAGTGCGCGGGGTCACGACGCACGGGCTACTGGTTGCTCGGCGGACGAGCCTCTCAATGATCGTCAACTGCACACCTAGGATAGCCTCTCCCCCCGCGCCGCCCCAAGGCCCAAGCCAGGCCGGGGCCCTGGGGCGCCCTTCCTGCCCGCCTTGTCAATTTGGCCAGCCGCGGCGCGGCAGTGCAGGACGATCTCGCCGAACCCCGGGTCGCGCAAAGTCCGATTTGCGGCCTCGACCCCTCCCACCAGGTCGTCGCCGTGCAGGTCGTCAGTGCCGAGCCAGCGCAGAGAACTCCTGGGCTGGGGGTGCAGGGCAGGACGAGGTCGGCTCCCGCCTAGTGCTTCTTGGGGGCGGTCTTGCTGGCGGCTGCGGTCGTCGTGGCGGAGGCCTTGGCGTGTGCGACGGTCGTCGTGGGGGGCCCGCCGATGCATACCGCGAACGGGAAGTAAAGCGAGTTGACGAAGTCGAGGACCGTGCGGAGCTGGGAGGGAGAGGTGTACATCGCTCTGAGGCCGAGAGCGTGGTGCGCGTCGAGGAGGAGCGCGATGCCGGCGAGGTACCGGTGGGGGGTGGACGTGTTGTAGGTGACGAAGTACCCGGTGACGCCACAGGCCACGAAGATCCGCGAGCTGGTCTGGGACACCCCGGCGCCCTGGGCGGCGGCCGGCAGTTTGGCCAGGCTGGGGGCCGTCGTGATGACGACCTTCTCGGTGGGCGAGGGGGAGCGGAAAGTCACCCCGGTACGGGGAGCACCGGCATGCGTCCAGCCCGGGGGGTAGAGCACGCCGAAGGCGGGCGAGCTGTAGGAGGAAAACTGGCCGCGTGTGCTGTAGGCGGGGTCGGCGCTGATCCAGCCGGTCAGGGTGGTGCCCAGCACTT
>CAYZVQ010000082.1:0-15979 GCA_964481925.1 uncultured Acidimicrobiaceae bacterium | reverse complement strand
CACAGTGACGTGGGCCGTTTTGCCCACGACGCTCTCTGGCACTTCATAGCTCACGGTCATGACGTTAGGGCAGTGCGGACGATGCTTATCGCCCGACCCCCGCGCCAAGATCCTACTGCGCCGGGCGAGGCGGGACGCCAGCCCCCGAGCCTGACCGCGCTCTGCACATAATAGGGCATGGCCCGGGACCGAGCCCTCTGATGTACGTCCCCTCGCAGTTCAGCATGGACGAGGTTGCTACGCGCCGGTTCCTGGCGGAGCGGGACACCGCCGATTTGGTGACGGTGACCGCCCGAGGCCTGGTGGCCACCTTCCTGCCCATCCTGTACGAGCCGGCCCCGGACGGCTACGGGTCGGTCATCGGCCACGTGGCCCGTGGCAACGACCAGTGGCAACTGCCCGCCCTCGAAGACGCCCTTATGATCCTGCACGGTCCCGACGCCTATATCTCGCCATCGTGGTACCCGTCCAAGGCCGTCCACGGTCGGGTCGTACCGACGTGGGACTATGTCACCGCCCACGTATATGGCCGGTTGGTGGTACACGACGACCCGGCGTGGCTGGAGGCGCTGGTCCGCCGGCTAACCGCCAGGCACGAGGGCCGCACTTCCCGGCCCTGGTCGGTCGACGACGCCCCCGCCCCGTACCTGGCCGGGCAAATTCGGGCCATCGTCGGCGTCGAAGTCGCCATCACCCGGGTCGAGGCGAAGGCCAAGTGGAGCCAGAACCGTCCGGGCGATGACATCGACGGCGTTGTCGACGGGCTCCGGGCCGCCGGCCACGACGATGCCGCCGAGGCCGTGCGCGCCGCTCGTCCGGGAGGGGGAGCGGAGAGGACCACATGACCGCAACGGACCGCCTGGGCCAGCCTGTCGGCGAGCCTGTGCCGGGATGGGCCCCTCGGCCCCGGCCGGCGGCCCGCACCCTGACGGGGCGCTGGTGCCGGCTAGAGCCCTTGGACCCGCCCCGCCACGCCGAGGATCTCTACCGTGCCAACGGCGCGGACGAGCAGGGACGAATGTGGACCTACCTTTCCTGCGGGCCGTTCGAAGACCTCGGGAGCTACCGCCGGTGGGCCGACCAGGTGGCCGGCGGCCAGGACCCTTTGTTCTTCGCCATTTTGGCCGGCGAGCCGCTCCGGGCCGCCGGCGTGGCCGCTTATCTCCGGGTGCAGCCGGGGGACGGCAGCATCGAGGTCGGCCACCTGGCCTTCAGCCCGGCCCTGCAAGCTACGACGGCGGCGACGGAGGCCATGGCCCTCATGATGGCCAACGCCTTCGACGAGCTCGGGTACCGCCGTTACGAATGGAAATGCAACTCCCTCAACGCGCCGTCACGCCGGGCCGCCCTGCGCCTCGGGTTCGTCTACGAGGGTACGTTCCGCCAGGCGGCGGTGGTCCGGGGGCGCAACCGGGACACCGCCTGGTTCTCGGTCACGGACATCGAGTGGCCCCGGCTCAAAGAGGCTTTCCGGCGCTGGCTCGACCCCGCCAATTTCGGGCCCGACGGCCGCCAGCGCGTCGCCCTATCGTCGCTCACCGAGCCCGGCGCCGGGAATGGCGCGGGAGGCCCCTGAATATCAGAGGTCGGGGCCCCGCTCCCACGCCGAGGGCTCGAGCGTGCCGTCTACGGCAGCCTGCGCGACGTTGGTCAGCAGCAGGTTGTGGTTGCGGGCGTAGGCCCGCAACCGTGAAAACGCCACGGCCGGGTCGACGCCGGCACGCTCGGCGATCACACCCTTGGCCTGCTCGATCAAGACCCGGTTGCTCAACGCAGCCGAAAGCTGCTCATTGAGCCGTTGGCCCTCCATGGCGGCCCGGTACTGAAGAAGGCTGATAGTGGCCAGGTCGGCAAACGCCTGAGCCACCACGACGTCGCGCTCGTCCATCGGCGCTTGGCCCACGTGGAACAGGTTGAGCGCGCCCACGGTCACGGTTCGTAGGCGCAGCGGGAGGGCGGACACCGACTGGAAACCGGCCTCCACGGCCATGGCCGCGAACCGTGGCCAGGGGCCGGCCCCGGCCTGCAGCCTCTCGTGCTCGACACGTGAACAGGTGTGGAAGGCGTCCAGGCACGGGCCTTCTTGGGCCTGGAGCTCGAAGACTTCCAGGACGCGCATGGCCTCGCTGGAGGAGGCGACGAGGCGGAGGTCCCCTCCCGGAGAAGCGAGCATCACCCCGGCGGCCGACGCCCCCAGCAGGCTCACGCAACGGTCGGCCAATCCCGTCAACAGGTCGATGACGTCATAGTCGTCGACCAGGGTGTCGGCCATCTCGACCAGGGACCGGATCAGGGACTCTTCTCGCCTCATCTCACTCCAAGCGTAGGGCCCGCGACACAATGTCCCGGGCGACATCGTTGAGAGCGCGGTCGTGACTGAAGGCATAAGCCCGCAGCCGGATAAGGGCTACCGTGACGCTGACACCGAGCTGGACCGAGACCATGCCGGCGGCGTTCTGCACGATGTAATGGAAATCGCCACCGTCCTCGAGCCTGGCCCCGAGGTCGCCTTCCGGCGCCCCCGCCTGTACGTCCAGTACCCAGGTGGCGATCACATCAGCCATCACGAGGGCGTCGGCGTGCTGATCATCGCTAAGGGGCCCGGGACGGTCCCGGTACAGGTTGACGGCTCCGAGACGGGCGCCGCCCATCCGGAATGGGAAGCCGAACACGGCCCGGACGCCGGCACTGAGGGCTAGAGGGGAAAAGGCTGACCAGCGGGCCACGGCGGGATTGGCCAGGTCGGGCTCGTGCACGACCTGGTTGTAGCGGTATGCGTCCACGCTTGGCCCCTCGCCCAGGGTGTACTGGAGATCCTCGATCAGTGCGCTCGCCTCATTGGTGCTGCACAACGACCCTTGAGGTACGTCACCGGACATGAGCATGATCCCGGTCCCCGAGACACCGATGAGGCGCGTGCTCACGTCGCACAGGCGGGCTGCGGGTGCCCCCGGGACCGACAGCTCGGCCAGGATCGTGCGCAGCCGCTCACCGGACACGCGTCGGCCTCGGCTTCACGGGGGCCGTGTGGGTCGTCAACGCGTCGCTCCTTCGCACTAGACGGGAAGGCGTCAACGGGGACCAGATCAAACGCTTGCCCGGGCCCAGCAGGCGGGCCCATGGTCCACGCTACCCCGAACTCCGAGGGCCGGGCCCTGGTGCCAGGACGGGCGGGCTGTGCGCCTCCGGACATTTGGCCCGCCCGACGGGTAGCTTGGCCACCTTGAACCGCCTCGCCGACCAGCCCAGCCCCTACCTGCGCCAGCACGCGGGCAACCCGGTCGACTGGTGGCCGTGGTCGGACGAGGCGTTCGCCGACGCCCGCCGCCGAGATGTACCGGTGCTCATCTCGGTCGGGTATTCCGCCTGCCACTGGTGCCACGTAATGGCCCACGAGAGTTTCGAGGACGACGAGGTGGCGCAGTTGCTCAACGCCCACTTCCTCGCCATCAAGGTCGACCGGGAGGAACGTCCGGACGTCGACGCCGTCTACATGGAAGCCGTCCAGCTCGTAAATGGCAGCGGCGGGTGGCCGATGACGGTGCTGGCGCTGCCCGACGGCCGCCCTTTCTGGGCCGGCACCTACCTGCGCAAAGCAGCCTTCGTCAGGCTCTTGAGCCAGGTGGCCGAACTGTGGGACGGGAAACGCTCGTCCCTGGAAGACGATGCGGCGCGGTTGTCCGAAGCTGTGCGCAACGGCGCCGCGCTCCCAGGCCCGGCCCCGACGGCCGGGCCTGCCCTACCTCAGGGCCTCGACGCGCCCGGCCCGGGGACCGTCGACGACCTCGCCTGGCCCGGTGCCCTAGCCGGCCCTGACGGTAGCGAGGACGCACTGGCCCGGGCCGCCAAGGCCCTGATGGCTCGCTCCGACCCTGAGTGGGGCGGCTTCGGGAACGCGCCCAAGTTCCCCCAGCCCGGGTCGCTCGACGTTCTGGCCCAGTACTACTGGCGCTCGGCGGAGCCCATCGCCCTGGGCACGCTGTGCCGGGCGCTCGACGCCATGAGCTCGGGCGGGATTTACGACCATCTGGCCGGCGGTTTCGCCCGCTACAGCACCGACCGTTACTGGCTTGTCCCCCACTTCGAAAAGATGCTCTACGACAACGCCCTGCTAGTACGGGCCTATACCCGGACATGGCAGTTGACGGGGTCGCAGCGCTACCGCCAGGTGGTAGAGGAGACCGTGGGTTACCTGCTGAGACCGCCTATCCGGCTTTCGGTCGGCGCCTGGGCCTCAGCCGAGGACGCCGACAGCGAAGGTGAAGAGGGCCGGTTCTACGTCTGGTCAAGCGAAGAGGTCGACAGTGTTGGCGGTGCCGCCGTGGCCGACTGGTACGGCGTTACTGAGGCCGGCAACTGGGAAGGCAGGAACGTGCTGTGGCGCCCCGGTATAGGCGACCTAGAGCGCCCACCGGACGTTGAGGAGGCCCGGGCCCGGTTGGCCGAGCGCCGGCAAGGGCGGCCCCGGCCCGGCCTCGATGCCAAGGTGCTCACGGAGTGGAACGCCATGGCCATATCCGCCCTGGCCTACGCGGGAAGAGCCCTGGACCGCCCCCTGTGGGTGGCCGCCGCCGCCGAGACGGCCGACATCCTGCTGGGCGAGCTCCGCGGCCCTGATGGGCGCTGGCGACGGTCATGGCTCCCAGGCATGGCCGGCCCGAAGCACCTGGCGTGCTCGGCCGACTACGCCTGGCTCGTAGAGGCTTTCACGCGCTTGAGCGAGGCCACGGGCGAGGCTAGGTGGATAAGCGAGGCCCGGGCGGCGGCCGATGCCCTCATCGACCTGTTCTGGGACCACGAGGGTGGAGGTTTCTTCACCACCGGCAACGACGCCGAGCAGCTCATCGCCCGTATGAAGGACATCCACGACGGTGCTGTCCCCTCCGCCAATGCCACCGCCGCCCTGGCCCTGGGCCGTCTGGGCGAGCTCACCGGGGCGCCCGGTTACGAAGACGTGGCCCGCCGGACCGTCGACGCCCTGGGACCAGCCCTGGCCGTCAGCCCGGCGTCGTTCGCGGCTACCGCGGTGGCGGCCGACTACCTGTCCGGGCCGAGGCGACAGGTGGTCGTGTCGTCGAGCGACCCGGCCCTCGTGCGACCGGTCTGGGCCCGTTACCTCCCAAGTACCGTGCTGGCGTGGGGAGAGCCTTACGCGGCGCCGCTATGGGAGGGACGCGATGACGACGCCGCCGCCGGGCTCGCCTTCGTGTGCGAGGGCTACACGTGCCTGCTACCGGTCCGCCAAGCCGACCAGGTGGCTGCGCTCCTGGTCCCACCGGTACCATCCACCTTTCGCGCCCGCTGAAGAGGCACCATATATGCGGTGCTCATGGGTTCGGGCCTGCGGCCCCCACTGCGGACCATGCCGATCCGCCACGACCAACCGGGGGCGACGCTGCGCCTGATGGTCGTTGCCACCGGCGAACATCACTGCATAGGGATAGACCTCGCCTCGGGCGCACTGGTCCGGGCGTGGGCGGCGGAGCCGGTCGACCCCCGCCTCCAGCCCTACGATCTCGTACGGGTGGTGGTGGCCGATGACCCCGACCTGGTCCCGGACCCGGCCCAACCCGAGGCGGTCGTCATGGCCGGAGGCCCCGAACCGACCGGCCGCCTGACCGGCCGACCGGCCCAGCGCCTGATCCGCCCCTTGCTGCACCCCGAGAACACCCCGTTGCTCGGCTCACATGGCCCTACGGTCCCGTTCTGGGAGCGCCGGCCCGACCACCCGTCAGTGGCACTGGCCGAGCCAAAAGCTCCCCTGGTCGTAACGGCCGAGCCCGAGGGGCTCTGGTGCCACTTCCCCTGGGACGGGCGCCCGCAGGTCCTCGCCTGCACCGACCCTCGCCTGGCCGCGTCCCTGTACCGGGCGGGCATCGCCATGACTGATGTCCGGGCGGGCACGCACGTCGTCATCGCTCTCCAACCACCGGTCGACGGATACTGCCACAAGGTGGTCGAAGCGCTCGTGCCCCGGCGCTGAACCCTGGCCGCTGAACCCTGGCCGCTGAACCCTGGCCGCTGAACCCTGGCCACTGAACCCGGTCCCGGTGGTAGGTGGCCCGGGCCCCGCTCAGGACCGCCTAGGACTTGAAGCCCGTGGCCAGCTCCTCCGACATGGCCCAGCCGAACACGATCAGGGCGTCCCGCCGCTCGCCGTCCATGGTGCCCATGAGCTCGACCACATCGGGGTCGATGCCAAAGTCCTCGGGCTCGAAGTCGAACACCGGGCACGGCGACCCGTCGCCGCGGACCACGAAACTGCGGTCATCCACCTTCCCCTCGGCCCCGAACCGCTTGGCCAGGCGCCGCGACCAGGCCCGTTCTTCTCCTGAGACCTTGTAGCCAGGCCGCGGGCATATCTCTTCCAGGCCGTTGAAAGCAGCGAAACCGCCGGGCTCACGCAGGCGCGTCGCCACGAGGACGTCCTCGTCCGGGAACGCAAGGACAGCCTTGCGGAACTGGTCGGCTCGCAGGGCGTCGAGGACCGCCTCCCTCTCAGCGCAACGTTTCACCGACACCAAGCCCCACAGCACGCAGGGCGTGCCCCCGATGCGTTCGAGCGTGCAGAACGAGAACCCGAGCAGGCGACCTTCGTCGCGGACCTGGGTGACCAAGACCCATTCGTCCCTCTGCTTCGAGAGCAAACCGATATCCAGCCCCGCGGGCCCGTCGGCGACGATGTCGGCCATGTCGGCCAGCTCCGCGTCAGAAAGGGCAGTACAGTCCTTGGTCTCGACATCGAACGTCATGTCGGCTAATCACTCCTCACTGGCTGGCGACCAGTTTAAAGGTTAGCCGCTCCGGACGCCTCCGTTCCACAAACAGGCAGGTCCGAGCAGTACACGCAGCTCGGCCAATAGCCCTGGGCTGGCATCTACGGAGAACTCCTGCGCCAGGCGCACCACCTTGGTGCCCACGTGGAGGTACACGGGCGAGGAGCCCGGGCGCTCGCTCAGCAGCTCCCGCAGGCGGGCGACGCGTCCGTCGTCGAGGGCGCCAGGAGCCAGCACCACGTGCAGCGGCTCGGCACCGTCGAGGTCGAGCTGCGGGCGCTTGACCTCGGAGCAGATCAACTTGGGCACATCGTCGCGAAGGTCCAGCCGGCCCTTGACGCATACGACGGCGTCGTCGGCCAGGAGGTACCCCACCTCGGTCATGGTGCGGGGGAAGACGAACACCTCGATCGAGGACTGCAGGTCCTCGAGCACGAAGGTGGCCATCAGCTCGCCCCGCTTGGTGTACTTACGGGCCAGGCCGGTGACGACGCCACCCACCCAGCGGTCGGCGTTCCATCCTCCGGCCCCATGGCCTCCCGCCCCATAGCCACCGTTGCCGGGAGCACTTCCACCAGGGCCATCGTTGCCAACGGCCGCCTCCCGGCCCGCGCTCTCCTCCCGCAAGTCGAGGATCGTGCAATCAGCGTGACGCCGCAGAGCCGCTTCGGTCCCGACGAGAGGGTGGTCGCTCACGTACAGGCCCAGCATCTCCTTCTCGAACGAGAGCTTGGTGTGCTTGTCGAACTCGTTTTCAGGGATGGGCACTCGCGTGTCGTCGAAGATCTCACCGGCACCGCTCTCGCCGAACAGGCTGAGCACGCCCTGGTCGGCCTCCCGGCGCCGGGCCAGGGTGCGGTCGACCACCTGCTCGAGGACTAAGCAAAGGCCCTGGCGGGGATGGCCTAACGAGTCGAAGGCGCCGGCCTTGACAAGCGATTCGACGGTGCGCTTGTTGAGCACGACGGGGTCCACCCGGCGGCAGAAGTCGTAGAAGTCCAGGAACGGCCCGTTCGCGTCCCGCTCGCCTACAATGCGTTCGACCAGGCCCTCCCCCACGTTGCGGATGGCGGAGAGGCCGAAGGGGATCACGCCCTTGTCCGAGCCCTGTCCCTGGCCGGCGCCCCGCCTCTCGCCCTGGCCCGGGCCGCCGGCACGCACGGCGGTGAAGTCCGACGCCGAGAGGTTGATGTCGGGGACGAGCACCTCGATGCCCATGGACCGGCACTCGCTCAAGTACACGGCCATCTTGTCCTTGTCGTCCTTTACGCTCGTGAGCAGACAGGCCATGTACTCGACGGGATGGTTGGCCTTGAGCCAGGCCGTCCAATAGGCGACGAGGCCGTAGCCGAAGGCGTGGCTCTTGCCGAAGGCGTAATCGGCGAAGGGCTCGATTATGTCGAAAAGGGCGGTCCCGATGGCGCGGCCATAGCCGGTGCGCTCGCAGCCATCGACAAACTTCTCCCGCTCCTGGGCCATGATCTCGCGCACCTTCTTGCCCGCCGCTTTGCGCAGGGTCTCGGCCTCGACGAGGGTGTAACCGGCGAAACGTTGGGCGACGCGGAGCATGGACTCCTGGTAGATCATGAGACCGTAGGTGTCGCTCAGCACCTCGGCCAAGTCCGGGTGCAGGTACGTGATGGGCTGGCGGCCGTTCTTACGGTCGGCGTAGTCGTTGTGCATGTTGGCCGCCATGGGCCCCGGGCGGTACAGCGCCACCAGGGCGGCCACGTCACCAAGGTGGGTGGGGGCCAGGGAACGCACCAAGGCGCGCATGTTGACCCCTTCGAGCTGGAAGACACCAACGGTGTCGCCCCGCTGCAACAGCTGGTAGGTGGCCGGGTCGTCGACCGGCAAGTCGTCGATGTTGGGCCGGGCCCCCGTGCCCACCTCGATCATGTCCAGAGCCCGTTCGATCACGCTCAGGTTGCGCAAACCGAGGAAGTCCATCTTCAACAACCCGAGCTCTTCGACGGCGTGCATCTCGTACTGGGTGACTATGGGCGCGTCTTCGGCGCGGCCCCCGGGCTCGGGCTTGCGCTGTACTGGGAGGTGCTCGGTCAGGGGGTCGTTGGAGATCACTACTGCGGCGGCATGGATACCGTCCTGGCGACGAAGGCCCTCGAGGCCCTTGGCCACGTCGACCACCCGTTTGACGTCCGGGTCGGCCGCATATGCGTCCCTCAGCTCGGTGGCGACCTTGTAGCCGTCGGCATGCTTGGGGTCTTCGCGGAAGCACGCCCACAGCGGCGTGTCCCGCCCCATCACGAGCGGCGGCATCAGCTTGGCTATGCGGTCCCCGACGCCGTATGGGTAACCGAGCACCCTGGCTGCGTCCCGCACCGCCGCACGTGCCTTGATGGTCGAGAAGGTGACGATCTGGGCCACATGGTCCGAGCCCCAACGCTCCGACGCGTAGCGGATCATCTCGCCCCGGTAACGCTCGTCAAAGTCCATGTCGATGTCGGGCATCTGCTTGCGCCCGGGATTTAGGAACCGCTCGAACAGAAGGTCGTAGCGGATGGGGTCCAGGTCGACTATGCGCAAGCAGTAGGCGACGCAACAGCCGGCGGCACTGCCGCGGCCCGGGCCTACCCTTATTTTTTGCTGGCGGGCGTAATGGATGAGGTCCCAGCACACCAGGAAATAATCCGAAAAACCCATGGACGCCACGACACCGAGCTCATAGTCGAGCCTTTCGACCACGTTGGCGGGAACGGGCGTCCCGTAGCGTTCCTCTGCTCCCTTATATGTCAGGTGGCGCAGGTACGCGTCCGAGCCGTCGAAGCCTTCGGGCAGCGGGAAGGCGGGCAACTTCGATTTCCCGAGCTCAATATTCACATCGGCGCGCTCCGCCACCCACAGCGTGTTGTCACAAGCGTCCGGGTGGTCGGCAAAAAGCCCGCGCATCTCCGCCGCCGTTTTGAGGTAGTGCTCCGACCCCTCGAAGCGAAAACGCTTGGGGTCGTCCATGCTCGAGCCCGTCTGCACGCACAGCAGCGCGTCATGCGCCAGGTGGTCCTCACGGGTGGTGTAGTGACTGTCATTGGTCGCCAATAACGGGGCCCCTATGCGGCGGGCTATTTCCACCAGCTGCGGGTTTGTCTTGCGCTGCTTTTCCAGCCCGTGGTCCTGCAGTTCGACAAAGAGGTTGTCGCGCCCGAATATCTCCTGTAGCCGCGCCCCATAGCCCGTCGCCAGTTCGAAGTCGCCACGCAAAAGCGATTGGTTGACCAGGCCACCGAGGCAACCGGTGGTGGCGATCACTCCTTCGTGATGGCGCTCGAGCAGTTCCCAGTCCGCTCTCGGCTTGTACCAGTAACCGGAAAGGTACGCCTCGGAGGACAATTTCAAGAGGTTCTTATAGCCCCGGTCGTTCTCGGCCAGAAGGGTCAGGTGGTAGTAGAGCTTGTCGCCCTCCTCCGCCTCGCCGCCCGTGTCGTCCACGCGGCCCCGGCGCGCCGGGCGCTCCAGGCGGTTCTCGGCCGCCATGTAGGCCTCGATCCCGATGATGGGCTTCACCCCGGCCGTGTGGGCGGCCTTGTAGAAATCCAGGACGCCGTACATGTTGCCGTGGTCCGTTATGGCTATGGCCGGCTGGCCGTCGGCGGCGGCCCGCTTCGCGACCTCCTCGACCCGGGCAGCACCATCCAACATCGAGAACTCCGTGTGCAGGTGCAGGTGGGCAAACGACGCGCTCACGTCCCAGGCCACCTCCTTCTGCCATCGCCCCCGTACTGGGCCCGCGTACTGGGCCCACAGGTACTTGTGGGCATCCTGTGGACAATTACAACCTTGTTGTTCTCCCTTAACCTAGCGCGCCGGACTGACCGTCGGCGGACCTCCGGGGCCCGCCGTGCCGGCCTCGTTCGCCTCGTGCACGCCTTTGGTGCCTACAGGTAGTTACCGGGCATGGGGCGCTCCTCGCGCTCGCCCCCCCCGAACTGGCCCATCGGCAAGCCGCGCCGCTTGGCTTCCTCCATCTGCGCCCTTTGGGCCATTTGCTGAGCGAAAAAGGTCGCCTGAATGCCGTGGAACAGGCCTTCCAGCCAACCTACGAGCTGAGCCTGGGCCACCCTCAGCTCAGAGTCGGTGGGCACGCTCTCGGGATGGAAGGGCGGCGCCATGCGCTTCAGTTCTTCGCTGAGGTCAGGCGAGAGGCCCTCCTGCAGTTCGCGCAACGACGTGTCGTAGACCTGGCGCAACCGGATGCGGCTGGCCTCGTCGAGGGGGGCCTGGCGCACTTCGTCGAGCAATTGGCGGATCATCGACCCGATGCGCATCACTTTCGCCGGCAGCTCGACGGTCTCGCGCTCCTCCGCCGGCGGCTGCCCATCGGCACCGGCACCGGACGGGGACTGGACGACGACGAGCGGAGGCTCATTGTCGCTGGGGTTGTTCGTCACGTTGCCATCATGGCGCATGGCCGAGGCCAGCCTGCGCACAGTCGCGGACAAGCCGGGACAAGAGGCCTTCTGGCCGTCGCCACCCAGCGTCAGTTTCAATTTGGGCATCGGAGGCGGGTCGCTCATCGAAGCCTGGTGATCGCCGCTCTGGGGCCCGACGCTCAGGCCCGGACCTCGGGCGCCACGGCCCGGGCCTCCCAGGTACCTAGCTGGCCGGGGTAGACAACGAACTCCACCCTGGTCCCGACGGCGATGTCCCTCGAGCCGTCGACGATCTCGGTGCAATGGAAGGGAAACAGACGCCCATCCGCCGCCCGCACCCGGCCCAGCCCGACGTGGCCGTCGAAGCTTTCCACCGCACCTATCTGGCCCCGTCCAGCCGTATGACTGGCCACCGTATGACTGGCCACCGTATGACTGGCCACCGTATGACTGGCCACCGTATGACTGGCCACCCGGCGCTCAGGGGACGATCTTGCTTATCGGCAGTTCGATGATGTCGGACGCACCGGCGTCTTTGAGCTCCGGTATCAACTTGTTAATGGTGTCCTTGGGCACCACCGTCTCCACCGCATAGCTCCCGCCACCGAAGAGCTCAGCCACGGTCGGGCTCCGCATCGCCGGCAGCAGCGAGATCACCCGGTCCAGGTCGGCGGCCCCGACATTGAGTTTGACCAGGACCCGGCCCCGGGCCTGGAGGGCGCCCTGGAGCAAAGTGTTTATGTCGTCCATCGCCTTGCGCCGCTCCGGGTCCCGGCTGGCGGCCGGGTTGGCAATCAGCTCGGTGTAAGACACGAGGATGGTCTCCACTATCCGTAGCCCGGCCGCTCGCAGGGCCCGGCCCGTTTCGGTTATCTCGACGACGGCGTCCGCGATCTCGGGCACCTTTGCCTCAGTGGCCCCGTACGACAAGACGACGTCCGCCTTGACCCCGTTGGCGCTCAGGAAGCGCTCGGTCAGCAGTGGGTACTCGGTCGAGACGCGAACACCGTCGGGCATGTCCTTGGCCGCCTGCCAGGGTGCGTCGGCGGCCACGGCGAGCACGACCTTGATGGGTTGCGAGGTTGCTTTGGAGTAGCGCAGCTCGCCCAAGGACACCACTTCGGCCCCCGTCTCCTCCACCCAGTCGCGACCCGTGATCCCGATGTCGAACAACCCGTCGGCTACATAGCGGGGGATCTCCTGAGGCCGCAGGATGCGCACTTCGGAGATGCGGTGGTCGTTGACCGTAGCCCGGTAGTCGACCTCCGAGCTGCGCGACACACTAAGGTCGGCCGCCTCGAAGACGTCCATGGTGGCGCGTTCCAGAGAACCTTTGGGTAGGACCAGACGGAGCACCGCTAGACCTTACACAGCGTGCGTCCCATTTGACCAGGCCACACCGGCTCCCCTTGGCCGCCGCGGTGTCAGTGAGCTTGCTCGCCGGCCAGTATCCCCAGGGCGTGGGGCACCAGCTCAAGGATGGCGGTCAGGCACTCAACCGCGGCCGTAGGCGAACCGGGGAGGTTGACGACCAGAGCGTGGCCCCTCGTCCCGGCGATGCCGCGCGAAAGCGGTGCCAGCGGGCTGGAGCGGCGCATGACCTCGCCCAAGCCCGGGGCATGGCGGTCGAGGACTTCGGCCGTTCCTTCGGGCGTGAGGTCCCGGGGGCCGAAGCCGGTGCCCCCCGTGGTGACAATGAGGCCGGTGAAGGCCGAAGCCATCCGGGCCAGGTCCCCGGCCACGGAGGCGGCCCCGTCGGCGACGGTCGACTTTTCGACCACTTCGAAGCCGGCACCCTGAAGGGCGAGGACGACCGCCGGCCCGGCGGCGTCCACCCGATCGCCCCGCATGACCGAGTCAGAGACGATAAGGACCTTGGCCTGACGAGCCATCAGGACCTGTCCGCCAGCGCCCTGGTCGCCGCCTCACGCACCGCCCCCGCCGCGGCCACCGCGTCCTGCTGGCCGAAGATGGCACTGCCGGCCACGAGAAGCCGAGCGCCGGCGAGCGAAACGACGGGTGCGGTGCGGGGGTCTATCCCCCCGTCCACCTCCAGCTCAACGTCCAAGCCGGCCCAATCGATGAGCTCCCGGGCACGGGCGATCTTGGGCACCACCTCGCTCATGAAGCTCTGCCCGCCAAAGCCCGGGTGCACCGTCATCACCAGCACCATGTCCACCCGGTCCAGCCACGGCTCGCAGGCCTCGAAAGCCGTCTCCGGGTTGACCGCCAGCCCGGTCCCGAGCCCGAGCTCACGCATCTGCGCGATCAGTTCTCCCGTGCCGCCGACCTCGACGTGGACGGTGCAGCTGTCGGCACCTGCGTCGCGGAAGGCCTCCAGGTACTGGCCCGGGTTGTCCATCATCAAATGGCAGTCGAGGTAGAGGTCGCAGTGGCGGCGGATCCACTTCACCACTACGGGGCCGATCGTGAGGTTGGGCACGAAGTGGCCGTCCATTACGTCGACATGGAGCACGTCCGCTTCGGCCCCGACGCGGTCTATCTCATCGGCCAGGCGGGCGAAGTCAGCCGAGAGTATGGAGGGCGCGATACGCACCCGGCCCGGCAACCTGCCCGGGGCCTCCCGGGGCGCGTCCTGTGCCATGCGCGCCGAACCTAGTCGGCCGGCGCCGTTCCCGGGCGCAAGCTCGTTGCCCGCACGGTTTGGATGGCGCCGGCTCAGCGGCGCCGGTAGAGGGCGAGAACGTACATCCCGTCAGTCCCGGCCGCCTGGGGCAGGAGCAAGGCCCCCCGGCCCAGCGGCTCCCAGGGTGGCCCGGGCGGAGGGGCGGCCTCCCATTCGCCGGCGAGCCCGCCGGCCGTCCACTTGTCGATATCGAGGGTTTCCCTCCTGGTCAGGGTGCAGACGCTGTAGACGAGCACGCCGCCCGGAGCCACCAGCGGCGCCGCCGCGCTCAGCAGCCGTCCTTGCAGCGAGGCCAGCCGCCCTACGTCTTCGGGCCGCGCTCGCCAGCGGGCGTCCGGGCGGCGCCTGAGCACCCCCAGGCCGCTGCACGGCGCGTCCACCAGCACCCCGGCAAAGCTCTTCTCCCGGAACGGCGGCTGGCTGCCGTCGGCCACCACCACGGCGACGTTCGCGAGGTGGAGGCGTGCCGCGTTGCCCGCCACCAGCGCGGCCCGGGCCGGGGCCACATCGGCACCCACCACGAAGGGCGAGCCATGGGCCAGGAACGTGGTCTTGCCTCCCGGCGCGGCACAGAGGTCCAGGACCGGCCCGGGCCGGCCGGCCAGCAGTCCGGCGACGTACTCGCCCACCGCCTGGCTGCCGGCGTCTTGGACATAGCCGTCCGGGCGGGTGGAAGGAGACGCGGCCTGGTTCATTTGCTGGAGGGCGGCCAGCGCACGCTCGGCCCCGAGGTCCTCGCCCAGGCGAGCTAGCACCCAATCGGGATAGCTGAGCTTGGTCCCCGGGCCCGGCCACCTGATCGGGCCCCCGGCGACCAGGTCGGCTATCCGCCGCAGGACGGCGTTGAGCAGGGGCCGCGCCCGGGGCGGGCACTCCGCCACGGTGGCGGACACCGCCGCGTAAGCCGGCACCCGCATGAAGGCGAGCTGGTAGGCGCCGGCGCGCGCCGCCGCCCTGACCGCTGGCTCCAACTCGCCTTTGGCGAACTGACCGACCAGCCAGTCACAGGCGCGGCACATCCGCAGGGCTCCGTAGGCGAGCTCAGTGGCGAAACCGCGGTCCCTTTCATCGAGGCCCGAGACCGAGAGCATGCGGGGCAGCACGAGATTGGCCCGCTCCCCCTCCTCGGCCGCCACCAGGGCGCTGATGGCGACGCCGCGGGCCGTAGCCCGGCCCTCGCTCATCTTGGGTTCCCAGCCTGTTCGCCCACGCGCTCGCCCGGGACCGGGCGGGCGCCGCGCAACCAGTCGGCTGCGCTCATGGCGGGCTTACCCTCAGGCTGCACGACAATAAGCTCCAGCGCTCCCTCACCGGTCCCCACTCTGTCCCCCTCGATCTCCCCGGGCAAAAGCGTCCCCGCGTCGCTGACCACACGTGCCCGATGAACAAGCAACCGCCTGCCTCGCCACGTCGTCCACGCCCTGCCCACCCTCACCTTCCGGTCGCACACCTCGGCGGCACGGCTGAAGTCGAGGTAGAGCTCGGCGGGCTCCAGCTTGGCCGCATAGGTCGGTTCACCGGTCTGGGGCCGGGGCTCGCCCAGGCCGGCCGACAGCCGGGCCACCAAGAGCTCGTTGCCGATCTCACCTAGGCGGCGGCGCAGGTCGTCGGCCGTTTCGTCCGGGCCGATGGGAGTCACGACGCGGTCGTAGACGGGGCCGGTGTCGAGCCCTTCTTCGAGCGCCATCAGGCATACCCCGGTCTCGGCGTCGCCGGCCAGGACCGCCCGCTCCACGGGCGCAGCTCCTCGCCAACGAGGCAGGAGGGAAAAATGGACGTTCAGCATGGGCACCTCGGCCAGGATCTCCGGCTTTATCAGCCTCCCGTACGCGACCACCACACCCAGCTCCGCCCCTGACGCGGCCACGTCGGCGGGCCGATGGCTCACGGGCAGCCCCAGGGCCACGGCCGCCCGTTTCACCGGGCTCGGGCTCTGTCCCGGGCCCCGACCCCGTCGGGTGTCGGGCCTGGTGACCACCAGCCGGATGTCATGGCCCGCACCGACCAGCGCCCGCAACGTCCCCGCCGCCACCTCGGGAGTGCCCAGGAAGGCGAGCTTCACGTGGAGGGCTGGCCCCCCGCGACTCCCTCGCTCTCGGACCGCCGGCGCAGTTCGCGCATCGCCGTCTTGCGCTGGTCGTCGTCCAACAGCTCCAGCAACAGACGCC
>CAYZVQ010000081.1:0-16181 GCA_964481925.1 uncultured Acidimicrobiaceae bacterium | reverse complement strand
TACGGCGATCAGCGTCCACCATTTCTTGTCCATCAGTTCAGGCTCTTCCCCTCAGCTTTTGCCCTCCGCCTCAAGGCGCTCGATGGGGGCGATGCTAGGGGGCCGGGCGCCGTTTTCGGCGATGGGCTGGTCAGGGCGGTCAGGTGCCCTTGGTCAGCCCCTGAGCCCGGCGGTGGCGATCCCTCCGCGGAGCGCCGGTGGTGCCGGCCGGGGCCGCCGGTTTTCGTTCTGCCGGTTTAGATGTGCCGGTTGGGTTTACCTGTGCCGCTTACTTGTGCCGGTCCGGCACGACGAGCACCTTGCCCACGGCACCGTGCTCTACCGCGTCCTGGGCGGCGGCGATGTCGTCGAGCGGGAACAGGTGGACGGGCAGGGCAGTGAGCGCTCCCGTGACCAGGGCACCGTTTGCCCAGGCGACGGCCTCGGCCAGTTCCGAGGCGGGCACCGAGTAGAGCAGCACGAAACGGAACATGACGTTGGCGTTCATAAGCCGGCGGGTCGGGAGCACGGGGTCACTGGGCTCGGCGGCGTACACGACGATGAGCGTCCCCGGCCCGCAAACGGCCAGGTCCAGCTCGAGGTTGGTGCCCAGGGCCAGTTCGACGATGCGGTCCATGCGGGGGGCGAACGACTTGACCAGCTCCGTAGCCCCGGGCTCGCGATAGTTGACGGCGAGGTCGGCACCGGCGGCCCGGGCCATCTGGGCCTTGTCCTCCGAGCTCACGGTGGTGGCCACCAGGGCCCCGGCGTGTTTGGCCAGCTCGATGGCGAAGTGCCCCACCGCGCCGGCACCGCCGGCCACGAGCAGGTGGGCGCCGGCCAGCGCTTCGGGATGACCGCCCAGGCAGATGGCGGCGGTGAGGGCGGGGACGCCCAGGCAGGCCCCGAGCTCGTAGGAGGCACTGTCGGGCAACGGTATCGTGCGGGCGGCCGGCACCACGCAGTACTCGGCCGCCGTCCCGTAGCGGTTGGCGTAGGCAGCCTGGTAAACCCATACGCGTTGGCCTAAGGCGCGGTCGGTGACCCCCTCGCCTAGGGCGTCTATGGCCCCCGACCCGTCGTGGTGAGGTACCTGGAAGCTGGCCGGTGCCCCTCCAGTAGCTCCCGAGCGCGTTTTCCAGTCGGTCGGGTTTACGCCCGAGAAAAATACCTTCACCCGGACCTGCCCCGGTCCCGGTTCCGGCGTGGCGATCTCCTCGACCGACAGGACACTGGACGGCCCGGTCCCCCGGTACAAGGCAGCCTTCATGTCTTCGAGCCTCCTGACCTCTTGGTTGTCCACACGGTACGCCACGGCCACCCCGGCGCGCCCTTCCGCGCCATATCCCGGGGGCCACGGGGGCCCGCCCGGGGTGGGCAGGAGCCGGTGTAACCTCATGCGGGTGTGCCCCGGAGTTGCGGACCCCGGTCCTGGTGCGCCCATAAGGGTCCTCCTTGTCGAAGATGACCCCGGCGACGCTCTGCTGACCAGCGAGCTCCTTCACGACTCAGGCTTCTCGTTCAAGGTCGAGCCCGTGCGACAGCTGGCTGACGCGCTGGCTCACCTCGAACGTGGTGTCGAATGCGTCCTGTTGGACCTCGGGCTGCCGGACGCGGGCGGGCTCGAGGCCCTCGACCGGATCTTGGCCGTGGCACCGCGAACGGCGGTGATCGTGCTCACGGGCCGGGCGGACCGGGACGTGGCCCTCGACGCCGTGGCACGGGGAGCCCAGGACTACCTGCGCAAGGGCGAGATCGACCGGGAACTGTTGAGCCGCTCCGTCCGCTACGCCGTCGAGCGCAAGCGGTCAGAAGAGGCGGCCCGCCAGCTCCTGGCCCGAGAGCTGATGGCGGCCGAGAGCGCCCGCCTGGAAAGAGGCCTGTTGGCCCGGCCGATGCTGGCAGAGTCCGGTCTGAGGTCCGCCGCCCGCTATCGCTCGGCCGGCGGGTCTCTTCTCCTCGGCGGCGACTTCTACGACGCCATCGAACTGCCCGACGGGTCTGTGCGCCTCGTGATCGGCGACGTTTCCGGCCACGGCCCCGACGAGGCTGCCATAGGCGTGGCGCTGCGGATCGCCTGGAGGGGGTTTGTGTTGGGAGGGGTGGGGCCCGAGGCGATATTGCCCAACCTGCAGGCGCTCCTGGACGCCGAGCGCCACAACGAGGACCTGTTCGCCACCGTCTGTGACGCGACCATCGCACCGGACCGCCGCTCCGTCGCCCTCAGCCTGGCCGGTCACCCCGGCCCGATCCTCATGGCAGAGGACACGCGCCAGCTGAGCGCCAGCGCCGGGCTCCCGCTCGGCCTTTTCGAGGCGGTGCGCTGGGCCGCGGAGGTCGTCGCCCTCCCCCCGCAATGGACGCTCATTTTCTACACCGACGGGATCGTCGAGGGACGGACGCGGGACGACCGGTCGAGGCGTCTGGGCGTTCGCGGCCTCATATCCCAGTTGCGGGGCGGCGGGTGGCCGAGCGACAACCTGGGAGAACTGGCGGACAAGCTGCTCGCTGTGGCCGAAGAGCAAAATGGAGGGCCGCCAGAGGACGACATCGCCCTCTTCCTCGTGGCCGGAGCCGGGTGAGCGACGCAAACTTGCCCGGGCCAAGGCGGCCGGGGCTCACTCGCCACCCCCTGGCGCTCCGTCTGGTCCTCAGCTTCTCGGTCCTCGGCATCTTGGCGTCGGTGACGCTCGCCACCGCCGCCTGGGCCTACGTGAGACAGGTCGACGCCCGCAACCATCTCGTCGACATCGTCGACCAGGCCCGGCTCGACGCGCAGTCGCTGTTGTCCGATTACGTCGACGAAGAAACCGGCGTGCGGGGCTACGTCCTAAGCCACCAGGAAAGTTTCCTCCAGCCCTACACGTCCGGGGTGGCGAGCGCACAACAGGACCTTCGCCAGTTGGGTGCCCTGGTGGCGCGTGACCGCCCGAGTGCCCGCTTGCTGGCGCCGGTCGAGAAGGCGGTCGCCCGCTGGCGGTCCCAGTTCGCTCTACCGGCCATCGCCGCCACGAGCCGCGGCGACACCACTTATGCCTCGCCGGTCGCACTAGATCTGGGCAAGGCCGACTTCGACCGCCTGCGGGCTGCCTTCGCCGCCCTCAACGGTGCCCTGCGCTCGAGCGCCGCCTCGAGCATGTCCACCCTGGACGAAAGCCAGACCACCTTCTTGTCCTTGGGGCTCACGGTGGTGGCGGTCCTGGTCATCGCCAGCGCCGGTGCGACGTGGGCTCTTCGCTCCTGGGTCACCGGGCCACTGGCGGACCTACGAGCCGACGTCAGGGAGGTGGCCGGGGGCGATCTCGACCACCCGGTCAGCGCGTCAGGTCCGCCGGACCTGGCCGAACTGGCCGCCGACGTCGATTCGATGCGGCGCCGGATCGTCTCGGAGGTCCGCTCTCTGGCCGAGGCGTCAGAGGCCCTCAGGGCTGCCAACGAAGACCTGACCCGCTCCAATCTGGAGCTCGAGCAGTTCGCCTACGTCGCCTCGCACGATCTCCAGGAACCGCTGCGGAAGGTGGTCAGCTTTTGCGAGCTGCTCAGTCGACGCTACGGCTCCGAACTGGACGACCGGGCCCGGGAGTACATCGCCTTCGCCGTGGACGGGGCGACCCGCATGCAGGCCCTCATAAACGACTTGCTCGCTTTTTCTCGGGTCGGGCGCAGTACCTCGAAGTTCGAAATAGTGCCACTGGACGAGGTTTACCGCGATGCCCTGGCCAACCTCGGTGCTGTGATCGAGCAAGCCGGGGCCAAGGTCACCTCCGTCGGCTTGCCGAAGGTGCAGGGGGACAGGTCCCTTCTCACGGCGCTGTTCCAGAACCTGATAGGCAATGCGGTCAAGTTCAATGAAAATCCCCGACCGTTGGTCGAGATAAACGCTCGCCACGAGGGCGACATGTGGCGGTTTGCCATAACTGACAACGGCATCGGGATCGAGCCTCGTTTTGCCGACCGCATATTCGTCATCTTCCAACGCCTGCACGGTCGCGACGTGTACGGGGGCACCGGGATCGGCCTGGCGCTGTGCAAGAAGATCGTCGAGTTCCACGGCGGGGGGATCTGGCTTGACACGGGCTATTCTCCAGGTGCCCGTATTTGCTGGGCCCTGCCGACGATAGGAGCCGAATGAACGGCATCGACCGGCGCACCCCCCTGGAAGTCCTGCTGGTCGAGGACGACCCGGGGGATGTGGCCATGACGAGGGAGGCCCTCGGTGAGTCGAAGATGCATGTCAACCTCCGGGTCGTCACCGACGGGGAGGAGGCCATCTCCTACCTCCGCCGCATGCACCCTTTCGAGCAAGCCCAGCGCCCGGACCTCGTACTGCTCGACCTCAACCTCCCCCGCCTGAGCGGGCGGGAGGTTTTGGCCATCGTCAAAGCAGACCCCGACCTCCTGCGGATCCCGGTCGTCGTCCTCACGACTTCGGAAGCCGAAGACGACGTCGGCCGTAGCTACGATCTGCACGCCAACGCCTATGTCACCAAGCCGGTAGGTTTTGCCTCCTTCGTGTCGGTAGTCCGCCAGATCGACGACTTCTTCCTCACCATCGTAAAGCTGCCATCAAAGCCCCACTGAGCAGGCATATTGTGAAGTGTGGCACCGCCTACGTCTAGGAGCGAGGCGCGCGAGCTTCACGCCAGCCGCCTTCCCGACGGCCACGGCCTCCCGTGTCCGGGTACCGATGATCTTGCGCTCCCACTCAGCCAACGAGGCCGTCACGTTGGCGAGCAGGCCACCGGTCGGGGTCGTTAGACGGGGACCTCGTCCTTTAAGTTCTCCTTCAGCCAGGTGCGCAGCTCGTCGCTGTCCTGGTGGCCGTGGACAGTGGCGGCGTGGTGCCGCTGCGGCCATTACCTCGTCCTCCTCTCCCGAGATTGTCAAAGTGCACCCGCTCTCGCTCGGGATTGGCCAGCATTACCATCCCAATCGGTACCGAAGTAGCGGCTGGCGTGGTCTCGGCAACCTCAGGGTGCGCACCAAGATCAGCCAAGAACCTGAGGACCTGGCGCACAAGCTCGTACCGCTCCCGGTACCCGACTGTCGTCGACTGTGCCTGGCTGCGAGCCGCCTTCGGCGCGGGTCCGAGAGCTGAGAGGCGGCCAGCGGTCCGCGCTCGGCTATCTCGGACAGCACGGCGGCGAGGTACCCCGCGTGTGCCGCTCGTTTGTGGTCCCAAGGGGGAGCGGTCAGAACCGGGCGATCTCCGCCGCCGGGCCCATGACGATGGCCGGACGCAGGCCCGGCGTCAGCCAGCGCAGGGCACGGTCAAGCTCAGCCAGGGGCAGCGCCACGCAACCCGCGGTCGGCACGCCGATGTCGGCGTGGAGGAAAATGGCCGAGCCCGCATAAGCGATCACCGGACGGGTGTTGTACTCGATCACCGCGAAGCTGGGATAGGCGGCCGTCTCGGTCCACAGAGCTTCGCTCGCCCCGCCGAACGGAGGCGCCTGGCCACAGGGGACATGCTGGAACGTGTTGTAGCTTGAGGACGTTGGGTCCTCGTCCCACCAGTCCCCGCAGACAAGCCTGTGATAAGGGTAGGTGGTCCCGGGGTTGGGGGCGTAGCCGTACATCTCGGGGCCGATGCCGTAGATACCGGTGGGAGTTGTCCCGTCGCCCTCGCGGTGATGGTCGGAGAAACCGTTGCGACCGATGAACGCCGTCCACGGGCCCCCGGCGGTCGCCCAGCAGCCGCCCGCCCTCTGCCACAGCTCGACGGCGGCGACCACGCTCGAGTAGTTCGCGGCTTGCACAGTGAGAAGTTGACGTGCCAGGCCGGTCCGCGACATCCTGGCGGCCAGGTTGTCGGGGCAGCCGCCGCCCCGGGCAGCCTTTACCGCGCCGGTGGTCGTCTGCGCCGTGCCGGTGGCGGACTGGGGGGCGACGGGTACCGAGGCGGCGGCGGTGGACAACGAGCCGGCAGCCATGACGAGCGTGCCGGCGACGGCTGTGGCGGCTCGCGCCACCCTCGTGGCCCTAGCCTTGGGTGTCATGAGCCTCGCAATCACAAAAGGGACGATCAATCCGCATGGTCGACCAAGACGCGACCTGGCTCCGGGCGGCCTCCTGCCCTCGCTGGTCGCGCTTGTCCTGGTGGCCGGGCTCGTCCTGGTGGCCTCGCTCGCATCGGCGACCGGGCTCACATCGGCGACCGGGCGCACGACGGCCCCCCCTTTTGCCTTCAGCGTGAGCCCGGTGACCGCCGCTAGCGTCCCCTATACATGGCGGCAGGGATGCCCGGTGGGGCCGGCGCAACTGCGCATGTTGCACCTGGGCTATTGGGGCTTCGACGGAAAAGCGCACACGGGCAGGATGGTTGTCAACGAGGTGGTCGTCGGGGACGTCGTAAAAGTGTTCCGTACCCTCTATTACGAGCGGTTCCCAATTTGGGAAATGGTGCCCGAAGACGCGTACCACGGCAACGACAACCGGGCCGCGGCGGCCGACGACACTTCCGGGTTCAACTGCCGTCTTGCCGTGGCGTCCGGGCCGCCCCAATGGTCCGTCCACGCCTACGGCGAGGCCATCGACGTGAACGACGTCCAGAACCCTTATGTCTTCGGCTCCGAGGTCATACCGCCCGCCGGTGCCGCCTACCTTGAGCGCACAGACGTCCGGCCCGGGATGGCCGTGCCCGGAGGCGAATTGGTGACGGCATTCATGTCCGTCGGCTGGTACTGGGGCGGCCGGTGGGTAGCGTCTCCGGACTACCAGCACTTCTCGCTCACCGGAGGCTGATGGTCGCTAGACGGCGCCGGTGAGCGAGGGCAACCACGCGGGCCGACCGGCCTCGTAGGCGTCGATCTCGCCGTCAAAGCGCAGGCTTAGCCCGATGTCGTCGAGCCCCTCGAGGAGGCGGTGCTGGGTGAAGGCGTCAAGAGGGAAATCCGCCTCGATGCCGGCGGCCGGGGCTTCTATTCTCAGGCGTTCGATGTCCACGGTTATTTCCAGAGATGGGTCGGTCGTCACCGCATCGAGGAGCGCTCGTCCCACCTCGGGGCTGACCTGTACTGGCACCAGCCCTGCCTTGGTGGAGTTGTTGCGGAAAATGTCGCCGAAGCGGGGCGAAATGACGGCCTGGAAACCGTAGTCCGTGAGCGCCCAGACCGCGTGCTCGCGCGACGAGCCCGTCCCGAAATTGGGCCCGGCCACCAGTACAGTCGCCCCCGCGTACTCGGGCCGGTTGAGCACGAAGTCCCGGTCGTCGCGCCATTCGCTGAACAGCCCCTGCCCGAAGCCGGTCCGCTCGACGCGTTTCAACCAGGAGGCGGGGATTATCTGGTCGGTGTCAACGTCGCTGCGGTCCAGTGGAGCGGCGCGACCGGTAATTACCCGGATTGGTTTCATGATAAGTCCTCCGGTGAGGCCAGGTGGCCGCTTACGGCGGTGGCGGCGGCCACGGCGGGGGAGACCAGGTGGGTGCGCCCGCCCCGGCCCTGGCGGCCCTCAAAATTGCGGTTGGAAGTGGAGGCGCAGCGCTCCCCGGGGGAGAGCTTGTCCGGGTTCATGGCCAGGCACATGGAACAACCAGGGTTGCGCCATTCGAACCCGGCCCCCACGAACACCTTGTCGAGGCCTTCCTTTTCGGCCTGGGCTTTGACCCGGCCCGAGCCGGGCACCACCAGGGCTCGCAGCCCCGGCGCCACCTTTTTACCTTCGAGCACGGCGGCGGCGGCCCTCAGATCTTCGATACGCGAATTAGTGCAAGAACCTATGAAAACCGTGTCGATCTTCACCTGCTTCATGGGTGTGCCGGCGGTGAGGCCCATGTACGACAGTGCCCGCTGGGCCGCTTCGCGGGCGGCGGGCGAGGAGAAGCTGTCGGGGCCGGGCACGGAGGCGTCGAGGCGCACCACTTGCCCGGGGTTGGTGCCCCAGGTGACGTGGGGGACGAGCGAGGCGGCGTCGATGGTGACCTCTTTGTCCCAGTGGGCGCCTTCGTCGGTGGCCAACGAACGCCAGTCGTCGAGCGCCCGCTCCCATTGGGCCCCGCGGGCTGCGTGGCGGCGCCCCTCCAGGTAGGCGAACGTAACGTCGTCAGGGGCCACCATGCCCGCCCGGGCACCGGCTTCGATCGACATGTTGCACACGGTCATCCGGCCCTCGACCGACAAGGCGCGCACGGCGGAGCCGCGGTACTCGATCACGTGGCCTATCCCGCCCCCGGTCCCGATGCGCCCGATGACGGCCAGCACCACGTCTTTTGCCGTGACCCCGGCCGGGAGCTCGCCCTCGACGTTGACGGCCATCATCTTGGGTCGCGTTTGGGGCAGGGTCTGAGTGGCAAGGACGTGCTCGACTTCGCTCGTCCCGATCCCGAAGGCCAGTGCGCCGAACGCTCCATGGGTCGAGGTATGGCTGTCGCCGCAGACCACCGTCATCCCCGGCTGGGTCAGGCCGAGCTCGGGCCCGATTATGTGGACGATCCCCTGATCAGGGTCACCCATGGCGAAGAGCCGGATCCCGAACTCGGCGCAATTGGCTGCCAGCACTTCCATCTGACGGGCCGAAACGGGATCGCTGAGGGGCTGGTCCAAGGCCGTGGTGGGGACGTTGTGGTCCATGGTGGCGACGGTCAGGTCGGGTCGGCGCACCTGACGGCCGGCCAACCGCAGCCCGTCGAAGGCCTGGGGCGATGTCACCTCGTGCACCAGATGAAGGTCGATGTACAACAGGTCGGGCTCGTCTTCGCCCGAACGGACGACATGGCGTTGCCATACTTTTTCGGCGAGAGCCGCCGGTGAGCCAGTGCTCATTCGCTCCTCCGCTGCTGCTGGGTACCGTGGATTAGTCGTTCCCACATTGTGAGATATGATCTCGCTATGAGAGACACTGTAGCCGGAGCAGCATCCCTGGGCAAGGCCGTCGCCGTTCTCGACGGCCTGGCCGCGCAAGGCTCTCTCAACCTCGCCGGGCTCGTCGGTGCCACCGGCCTGCCCCGAGCTACCGCCTACCGGCTGGCCACGGCCTTGGCCTCCTACGGCCTGGTGGACAAGGAGGCCGACGGCACCTACCGCCTGGGCAGTCGCCTGGTCGAGCTCGGCCGCCTGGCCGGCCAGCGGCGGCGCAGCCTGGCCCATGCGGCCACGCCTGTCCTGGAGAAACTGCGGGATGCCACCGGCGAGAGCGTCCAGCTGTTCGTGGCCGACGGCGCCCGGCGGATCTGCGTCGTCTCGCTCGAGTCGCCCCACAGCCTGCGGACCATCGTCGCCATTGGCGCGTCGCTTCCCATGGACAAAGGCTCGGCTGGCAGGGTACTGGCCTGTGACCCCCAGACCCTGGCCCGGGGTTGGAGCGAGAGCGTCGAGGAGCGCGAACTGGGGGTGGCGTCGGTCAGCGCGCCGGTGTCCCTGGACGGGGCCGTGGTAGCCGCGGTGTCGGTCTCGGGCCCGGTGGAACGCACGAGCCGGGCACCGGCGCAACGTTATGCGTCGCTGGTGGTGGCGGCGGCCCAGGAGGTTTCGGCCGCCCTGCGCTAGTCCTACTCGGGCCCCCGAGTAGGACTAGCCGATGAGCTCGGCGCAGGCTGTCTGGAGCGTGGGGAGGAACGAGGTCGGGCTGGTCACCACGGCGTCGTGCCCGGCGGCGACTTCATAACGCCTCGAGCCTCGGATGAGGGCCGCCATCGCCTCCTGGCGCCACGGGGCGACAATCTTGTCCCGCAGCGTCACCAGCACCGCGGCCGGTATGTCCAGAGCGGGGAGCCACGTACTGCTGTCATAGCCGTTGAGGGCGACTCCCGCCTCGATGAAAGCGGCGAGGTCGGCCTTCGCCCGCTCCTTCAGGGCCCATTCCGGATGAGCCTGCCCGGGCACCGAGGCGGCTCCCTCGTCCGCGGCCCGCGCCGCCAGCCCGTGCTCGCCGGCGCTCTTGGGGCCCCGTGCCCTGCGCCGCAGGGCGGCCTGGTCGTGACGGTCGATGCGCCGGGCCAGGAAGCGTTGCCCGGCGTCGGGCCATTTACGCACCGCGGCGGCGCCCACCCGGCCGGTGATGCGTAGGGCGGGCCGAAGTTTCACCCGCCGGGCGAAGGAGGCGGCCGTGGCACACAGCACGATGCCATCGGCCCGCCGCCGGTGGCGCTGGGCGAAAACCTGGGCTATAGCCCCGCCCATCGAGTAGCCGACGATGAGGGCGCGGGCCAAGCCGAGCTCATCCTCGAGGCTGGCAATGTCGTCGGCGCAGGCCTCCACGCTAAAGGGTGGCGCACCCCGGCCGAGGCGGCCGTGCCCTCGCAAGTCGGGAGCGATAACCCGGAACGAGCGGCCGAGGTACTCCAGCGAGCCGTACCAGTTGAGGGCGGCCGTCGCCATCCAGCCATGCAGCAGCACAAGCGCCGGCGCGCCCGGAGGCCCGGCCATTTCCCAGGCCCACGTGGAGGAGCCGGTCGCCAGAGGGACGGTCCGTCCGATCGGTCCGTTAGTGGGCGCGCCGCCCATCACGTTGGTGGTTACGCTCGCCGGTGGTACATGAGAGATCGCCACATGCTACCGGCGGGGTGCACGACGGTTGGCCGCGCTGGCGTCTAGGGCCCGGTGCCGGCCGGCCCCAGCTTACGATCAGGCGATCTTAAGCGAAGCAACAGGCAACCCTCAGCCGATAGGCCCGGCGCCTCACTACATTCGGAGCCGTGATGACTCTGGGAAAGGCGAGCCGGGCGTCAGTGGTGCCAATGGTATTGATGTTTGGTGCAGGGTTGGCCCTTTTCAGCCCGACTGCGGCCTTGGCCAGCGTACTGCCGGCACAGACGGCAGCCGTCCTGTCGGCAAGTGCCACCCCGGCGCAGCTGCCGGCGACGGGTGGCACCGTGACCGTGACGGCCAGGGTCGCCAATGCCACCTCATGCCAGCTCCAGCTCCTCTCCAGCCCGTCGTTCGCCGTGGTCTATTCGCACAACCCCAAGAGCTGCGCCGACGGGACGTACTCGGCCCATGTGACCATCGGGCCCAATCCCACGACCGAACAAGTAGCGGTTGGTTTCGCGCTCGTGGCCCGCAGCGCGGCGTCGTCGTACTCAGGGCAGTTCTACGTGCTCCTGGCGGGGGCCACCCAGGCGGCCGTCGTTTCGGCCAGCGCCACCCCGGCGCAGGTGCCGGCGACGGGTGGCACCGTGACCGTGACGGCCAGGGTCGCCAATGCCACCTCGTGCCAGCTCCAGCTCCTCTCCAGCCAGTCCTTTGCCGTCGTCTATTCGCACAACCCCAAGGACTGCTCGGGGGACTACTCGGCCCGGGTCAGCATTGGCCCCAACACGACCGCCGTGGCGCGCACGGTCGCTTTCGCCCTCGTGGCCCGCAACGCCGCCTCTGGCTCTGCCTCTACGGCCCGGTTGTACCTCGACCTGGCCGCGGGCGCCCCCGGACAGATCGTGACTCACACGTTCGCCCCCCCGACAACGACGGTCCCCGGCACCGTACCGCTGGCGCCCGTCAGCGACGAGGAGAGCTCCAACTGGTCCGGGTACTCGTCGACCGGCGGTCCGTTCACTGTTGTCAAAGGCACCTTTACCGTCCCCGCCCCGGTGGCCGGGACGTCGCCGCGCGCCGAGGTGGCCGAATGGGTGGGCGTCGACGGGACGAGCGCCAGTGACCCCTCGCTCATCCAGGCCGGAGTGGACGAGCAGGCCGACCCGAACAGTCCCAGCGGGGTCGACTACTCCCCCTGGTGGGAAATACTCCCGGCCACGGCCACGCCGATCACGACCGTCACGGTCAACCCGGGCGACAAAGTCACGGTGACGATCTGGCAAGTCAGTGGTTCCACCTGGGAGGTCAACCTGACTGACGACACCACGGGCGAGTCTTTCTCCACACCGCCCGAGCATTACACCGGGCCCGGTTCGACCGCCGAATGGGTGGTCGAAGCCACCACCGAGTGCCGGTTCCAGTGCCGGACGTCGCCGCTCGCCCCTTACAGCCCAGCCGTGACGTTCAGTGACCTGGGCATGGCCGGCCCCCAAAAGTCGTTGGACGAAATAACGATGGTGCAGGGGCTGGGGGCGGTGTCGACGCCCTCGGCCATGACCCCGGGCGGCTTCAGCGTGAGCTATACGGGCACCTCGCAGTTTTTCGCCGCCAGGCGCGACGCCTAACGCCGGCCCTCACTTCCATAGACACAGCCTTCCCTTGCATAAACACATCAGCATGTGCTTATGTGTTCGGATTGTCTGTGACGAAGGCCTACGAGGTCGCCGGCGAGCTGCTGAAAGTGCTGTCCGCTCCGGCCCGCCTGGCTATCGTGGTCGAGCTGGGGGAGGGGCCCCGCTGTGTCCACGAGCTTGTCGATCACCTCGAGATGAGCCAACCACTGATCTCCCAGCACCTGCGGGTCCTGCGCAGCGCCCGGGTAGTGGCGGCGGAGCGCCGCGGTCGTGAGTCGGTTTACACTCTCGTCGACCAGCACGTCGGCCACATTGTCGCCGACGCCGTGCGCCACGCCGACGAGGAGCCATGACACCGGCGCCGGCAGGGCCGAGGCAAGAAGAGCACGCGAAGACGGAGGAACTGAGCCACGACGACGAGCAGTGAGACGAAAGGCCCGGGCGCGGGCTTGCTCGACGAGCTGCACGAGCTAGTAGAAGCGCGGCTGCGCCGGACGGACCAGCGTTACACGGCGGGACGGCGCGCCATCATCGCCCTGCTCGCCACGGCGGGTAACCCCGTCAGCATCACCGAGATCGCCCGCGGCCTCCCCGATCTGCCCCGCAGCTCCGCTTACCGCAACCTCGTCGACCTCGAGTCCGCCGGGGTGGTGCGCCGGGTCGTGGCCCATGACGACTTCGCCCGTTTCGAGTTGGCGGAGGATCTCACCGAGCACCACCACCATCTGCTGTGCGTCGCCTGCGGGAAAGTAACTGACGTCACCCTGGCCGCCAGGGTCGAGCGCAACCTGAGCGAGGCGATCGTCGAGATGGCCGGGGCCGAGGGCTTCCGGCCCCACGGTCACCGTCTGGACATACTCGGGTTGTGCAGCGCCTGCGTGTAAGCGGGCGCACCGGGCGCGAACGCGGGCGCGGCCTTGCCGGCCGGTGCCGTAAGCCGCACGACCACGATGGCGATGTCGTCTCGGGTCTGGTCCGGGGGCTTGGCCCCCAAGATGGCGTCACAGACGTCGTCGGCCGACGTGGCGCTGCCCCGCTGCTGGAGACGGGCCCGGAGCTGCTCGATCGAGTCGGTAAGGGCCGTTCCGGGCCTTTCCACCAGGCCGTCGGTATAGAGGACCAGGAGCGAGCCGGCCGGGAGGAGGCGTTCGCCCTGGGCCCGGTGAGCATCACCGGGTGCCCCGATGATGCTCGAGCCGCCCTCTCGAAGTTCTTGGACTTGGCGATCGGGCAGACAGATAAGAGGTGGGGGGTGCCCGGCGTTGGCCCAGCGGAACCGACGAGCGCCTTTCTCCTCAGGAGGGCTGAGCACGCCGTAGATGACGGTGACGAGCCCCGTAACGTTGAAGGCGTCCACAAAATGGGCGAGGCGCTCGACGACGGGCGCGGGCTCACCTCCTTCCAAAGCGTAGGCCCGTAGGCCCGCCCGGACCTGGGCCATAGCCGCGGCCGCCTCGATGTCATGGCCCATGACGTCGCCGATCACCACGCCGGTCTTTGCTTCGCCCAGGTCGAACACGTCGAACCAGTCGCCGCCTACCTGTTGGCCGTCAGAGGCGGCCACGTAGCGGGCCGCTACATCGAGGCCGGGCATGGCCGAGAGGCTGGGCAGCAGTCTGTGTTGCAGCGTCTCGGCCACACGGTGCTCGCTCCAGTAGAGAGCCATGGCAGCGTCGCGCCGGCGGACCGCCTGCTCCAGGACCGAACCCACCAGGACCGAACCGACGACGCCCACGGCCAGTGCCACCCACGGGGACCAGGCGGCTATCGTCCCCACCAGGGGCTGGGGTGAGGACACGGCGAGGGCCCAGTCGCTTGTCCCCACGGCGAAGGGCAGGTAAAGCACCCTTCCTCGTAGGGGCAGTTGCCTGGTCGTCGTCACTACCAGCTGCGCCGGGTCGGGCTTCGGCGCATCATAAAGGGCCACGCTCAGCTCGTGGAAGGGAGTGGTCCCCTCCTGGCGCGGCGCCCTCAGGGGCCCGAGGTCGTCTTGGCGGTACACGACGGTTCCAGCAGGCGCGTCCGGCCCTCCGAGGGCAAAGCCGAGCTGTCGGCCAACTCCCGAGCCCAGTACTGGGGTGGCCACCATTCCCGGACGCCTGAGAGCGGCGCTCATAATCGCCGCCGCTACCCCCGACATCCGCTGACCGACGGACAGGCCGTCGCCCGCTTCGGCGACCACCACGAACCTTTGCCTTGGTCCCGACGATGTCGCGTCCAGCGCTGGTGCGCCCGGCCCGGGTCGCAACAGCGCGAACGTAATGTCGTCCGGTCCGCCCGCCAGTGCATCTGTCGCCTCCTTGGTGAACAACCGGTCGCCGCCGTCCCGGGCAATATGGCCGAGCCCGACCAGCGTCGCCTCGTCGCTACTAATGGCCGTCCCCAGCACCAGGTTGACCTCGTTGGCGCGTTCGGTGAGCAGGCGGCTGTCCTGGTCACGGACCACCGCTCGCGTCGCCACCACTACCCCCAGGCTCAGTATGAACAGCACTGCCAGGATGGCCGCCGGTACGCGGTGGAGGCGGACAAGGCTTGGACGGCTAAGCGCAGCGCGCTCAGACGTCGGCCTAGTCATCGTGCCTCGCCACGCCGTCCCGACGTCATCATCCCGCTCTTTGGAACTTAGGGCCGGAATTACGACACATTCGACGTTTCCTCAACGGCCCACTGTCACTTGCCACGCCTTGGCCCCGGGGCCCGGGGCGAACAAGCCGCGGTGGGAGGTAGCCCTCCCGGGCTCGCTCTTCAACCTACACCAGGTTAGGAGGACCGAAGTGCTTTTGCAAGGCTGTCTACAGGCCAAGGCGCGCCGAGAAAGCCCTGGCGAAGGTCTGCTTCTTGAGTACCTGGAGGGGCTAGCATGGCAACACTGAGCTCCCTGATCGAGGACGAAGCCGCATCGGTGCTCCTGGACGATGGCAGGCCTGGAGGGTGACGGCTTTCGCCGTCCTTTAGGAATGGGCCGCGTCCGCGCAGTTGCCGAGCTGATAGTGGGGACCGAGCCGGACGCCGTTCCACGCGCTCGTTGGTTGGTCCGTTCTGCTCTTTCCGCGGTACACCCAGAGGTGGCCGCCGACGCCGAGCTGGTGGTGAGCGAACTGGTCACAAACGCGGCCCTGCACGGCGAGGCGCCTATCACCGTAAGGGTGCTCCTCGACGGTTGGGTGCGGGTGGAGGTCGAGGACGCCAGGCGGGCAGCGCCTATTGTGCCCCGCAAAAATACCGAAGCAATGACCGGACGAGGCCTGGCCATGGTGGCGGCGCTCTCCTCGGGGTGGGGGATGGAGCTCGCCGCCGGCGGCGGCAAAGTGGTCTGGGCCGAGCTCGGCCGTAACGGGGCCCGGTCCGATCAGGCTTCGCAGCCGGAAGTCGACATCGAGGCGCTGATGGCAGCGTGGTCCGAAAGCGAGCCCGGCGCCAGGACCTACTCCGTCCGCCTCGGGGCGGTTTCGACCGAACTGCTGCTTTCGGCCAAGGCGCACATAGACAACGTCGTGCGTGAGCTGACGCTATTGCGAGAGGGCGAGGCGTCGAGCGGCGTCGAGCTCGCTCCGGAAATGGTGGCGCTTATCCAGACGGTCACGGTCGATTTCGCCGATGCCCGGGCCGAGATCAAGCGCCAGGCGACCTCGGCCGCCGCCCGGGGCGAGCTGATCACCAACCTGGAACTTCACCTGACGCCCTCAGCGGCGGACGCCGGCGAGCGCTACCTGGCCGCGTTGGACGAAGCCGACCGTTATGCGCGTTCCGCGCACCTGCTCACCCTGGCGCCACCCCCGGTACACCGCATATTCCGCCGGTGGTACGTCCAGTCGATCGTGGACCAGCTGCGGGCGCTCTCGCGGCGCGAGGAGCCCGTCCCTCCCAGACCGTTCCAGGTGGTGCTGACCGAAGAGGTCACCAAGCTGGCGGATGCGGCCGATGCCCTGGCCCGGCTCGCCGTTTTGCAGAAAGTGACGGGTGAGCTGGCCGACGCCATCTCGGCCCAGGAGATGAGCCAGATCGTGGTCGACAACGCCGTGCAGTTCCTCGGGGTCGAGAGCGCCCGTGTCCGCCTGCTCACCGAGGACGCCACGCTGCGGTCGGTGGCGCGGAGGGG
>CAYZVQ010000080.1:0-16288 GCA_964481925.1 uncultured Acidimicrobiaceae bacterium | reverse complement strand
AGGATGCTGCCCGAGCGGAACATCGGCCCGGCGCCGATCGGCTCCGAGCGCACTATGACGCTCTCCGTGAACGGGGGCTGTCCTCGGGCTGGAGGGACCTGACCCCGCCCAAGCTCTCCGCCACTCATACCGCATTAGATCACCTGGAGCTTGTCGAGGCTCGGCGACAGCGAGAGGACACATGGAGGACCATGCTGGTCAGCAACAACGAGCTGTGATGGACGTGGCAACGCCACACGCCCAGTCTGAGTCTGAGATGGCGGCCACCGTTGACCTAATGGGCCAGCTCCTCCAGGTCCCCAAGGACGAAGCCGACGAGGTTCACCGGAGCCACCCCCACCTGACCCACCAGGCTCTCCTTGGCCGTCGTTGGCCCCATTGGTGGGCCTGGGACCAAGCTTGGTCCCTGATCGGGACACCCGGTATTGCGTTGGTCCTGTGGGACCGAGCCCGTCGTTGGATCGGGTCTCAGGACCTTGTCAAGTTCGACCACCTAGCTGGCACGGTCACCCTTCGTTGGCCAGCTCCGAAGAAGGCAAGGCTACGACGCGCCACCCTTAGCGTCGTCGCTGATATTCGCGCCTATCTCGGGGCTCAGCCGGATCCGACGACAGCCCTGATTCGAAAGGTCAAAGACGAGAACCCGGCAGGAAGCCGTATTTGGAACTACGCGAGTTCCGAACGAGACATCGAGATTCATGATCGCTCAAATCGAGAGTTGAATGACAGGTTCGGCGGGAGGGTGCTATACCTTTGCGGCGAGTACGAACGTCTCGACATGCTTCAGCAAAGAGTCGAGCCTCCCGGCACGTGTACTCAAAGCATCATGTGGGGCGCCACGAACCTCCCATTCCTGGACCAGACAGCCAACCAGTTGGAAGCCTTGGCTCGTCGGTTATGAAACCGGTCCTACCCGACGAGCGCCATGCTCGGCACCTGCCCGAACTGCGGCATCTCCAGCCCGAGTTCGTAAATGGCGCTGATCAGGCAGCAGATGTTGTGGGCGATGACCTTGCACAAAACCTCGTTGACCTGGCCTTCGTAGGACTTGGACTTGAGAGCTTCACCGAACTTGCGCTTGATCATGGAGAAGGTCGTCTCGACGTTCGACCGGACGTGGTAGTGGGCCAGGAACGTGTCCCGCTGGAGAGCGAACAGGTGGTACATCCGGTCCCACGCCGGGGCCGTCATTGTCGGCAGTGGAGCGTTGGGGTTGACAACGCGACCAGTGGGGGTTTCCTTGAACGGCACGAAGGGTGTAGCGCCAAGGTCGGCCACGGCCTGAAGGTTCGCCTTGGGCGAGTAGGCCTTGTCGGCGCTGACCTCGCGCATGTTGAAGTTCAGGGCGGTCCGGTTCAACAGAGGGATGAACTGCGGGCTGTCGTGGTGACGAGAGTCGGTGACAACCGCGTCGGTGACCACGTTGGTCAGTACGCCAGTCATGGCGTGCAGCTTCACCCATTCCCGCTTGACCTGATCTTTGCCCCATTTGTGGTCGTACCAGCGGGCGTAGTTGCAGGTCGAGAAGCCTGTGGCGTCAGCGGCAAAGCGTTCCTCAACGGCGGCGAGCGGCTTGGCCGACAAGCGGACCAGTTCTTCCAGGTACGGGGTCAATTCGGGGTCACGCAGACGGCGCAGGACGGTGTTGAATGCAGGGTCGGTCTCAGTCAAGCCCTGGTCCTTGGCTCCCTCACGTCGCCATCGAAGCGCCGGGCCGACAAGCCGCTATGGATCTTGGCGACGCTGTTGTAGGCAATGTCCGACAGCGGCACGCGGGGACGGCCTTTGCCAGCGTACGGGCGGCAAAGCGTGCCGCACAGGTCGGCCAGCATGGGGAAGAACAGGTCTCGCTCGGCGCACTGGGCGGCGTTGTAGGCAGGCCAGTTCTGCGTGTAGGTGACCTTCACTTGTTCGGTCACGACGGAGCCATCTGGGTAAACGTGCTCACGTCGGATGACAAACTCCACGGCGATGACGTGCTTGCAGGGCAGACGGCACAGCTCAAAGTCGGGGCAGCTGCAGGCCTAGGGCTGGATACCCTCGGGTGGCGGCACGAAGCCCTGGGCCACCTTGTACGTGGTTGTGGGGTGCGGCGCCACGTAGTAGGTACCGACACCGGTCCGAGATGGGACGATCCAGCCCTTGGCGTCCCTGCGCAGCGGCATGGTTGCTGCGATCTGCATCCCTTTGAGTTCCCTTGCGTCCATACCTCTAAGTATATTACTATTAGGTATAGGATGTCAACACCTAGGAGGAAGATACTTGACAACAGATACCAAAGTTCGCAGACTGCCAGGTATGGCCAAGGTGCAGATCTGGGCGTGGAAGTGCGAGCGTTGCGAGCACGTCTGGGTACCCCGGAACTGGGACGAAAAGCCGCGGGTTTGCGGCAAGTGCAAGTCGCCATACTGGGACCGGCCCCGTCGGGAGAAAGCAAAGGCCAACTAGGATTCAACAAGGCGTGGGGGCGGAGGGTTTCGATCCCTCTACCACCGGGTCCAGTGCCCGGCACTCTTCCACTGAGTTACGCCCCCATGAAAAGGGCCTCGGGGGGTTGGGCGGCAATTCCAGCCCCCCGAGCGCCTGAACCCTCAGAACGGTTCTTCGTCCTCATGACCTGCTCCGTACGAGACGGGTGGAGGGTCGGGATCGCGGTCGCGGTCGCGGTCGCGGTCGTACATGTACTTGACCTTGCCGTTGGTATACCGCTGCTTGCTGATGTCGTTTTCAGACGAACCATGCAGGCGTTCCAAGGCGGTTCTGACGGCGTTGGCAGGGTTGTCCGACTCTGGCAACCAACCGCGTTCCCTGAGCATTTCAACCAATTCGCTCACGTAGAACTCCACATTCGGGTGGTCTTGGAGTATGAGCCGGACGGCCTCGGCGCCTTTAGGGGCGTTGCCGGTTTGCGGAGCTGCCTCGGCCTCGCTAGCGCGAGCCGTCACGAAGCGCACTGTGCGGTCGTCCTCGTCTTCCAGCTCCGGGAACATCTCGACATAGCCCGAAATGATCTTCTGCAACCCAGAAGCACGGCGAAGTGCCGTCTGGGCCAGCTGCGACAGTTCAAGCCACTCTCGGCTGAGCTGCCGTACCTGCTCTCTCGCTTCATCTACTTCCATGGTCCTGGAGTACACCCACTCAGTAGTTACTGGCAGTGGATACCGGGAACCAAGGTTGTCGAGCCTGATTTTTGGTGCAGCCGAACCTACTTGTGGTGCAACTCAGTGTTCTGGTGCAAAGCCATCAAACCCCTTGACACTCGAACATGTGTTCGGCTATCATTTGAGGTAGCAGGAGCCTCGGGGCCGGGCGTGACGGCCCCCTCCAACTGAGAGTGCTGGCAGTGCCCGCGTCCAGCGCGGCGTGCTCGCTGGGGACCCCTGAAGGGAGGTGCCGTGGAGCCGCGCCTGCGTGCTGTTGCCGAAGAGCTCTGTAGGGAAATCGCGGGCTTTGACCCCGCCCTGTACTCCGGGGCTGATTGCGCCGTGCTGGCTGAGGCCCTGTCCAAGACCGAAAAGGCCTGTGCCGGGGCCCGGGCGAGGGCCGGGGCCCGGGCCGTGGCCTGCGGTGCCCATAAGGACCGGGGCTTTGCCGACGGGGCCGACTGGCTGGCCAAAAAGACGGGTATGTCGCTGGCCGAAGCGCGTAGCGACATTGACACCGCCAACTCTTTGGCGGACCTGCCGGCCACGGCCGATGCCCTGGCCCGGGGCGAGGTGTCCCTGAAAGAGGCGGCCGAGGTGGCCCGGGGCGAAGCGGACCAGCCCGGCAGCGAGGAAGAACTGGTGGAGCTGGCCAAGCAAAAAGGCCTGGGGGCGGTAAAACAAGAGGTGCGCAAACGGGGCCTGGACAAGCACGACGCCGAGGACCTGGCCATCCGCCAGCACCGGGCCCGTTACTTCCGGCACTGGCTCGACGAGCTCGGCATGGTGCGCTTCTCCGGCGCTCTCCCGCCGACCGAGGGCATAGGCATCGTCAACCGCATCGAGGCCGAGGCCGCCCGCCTGCGCCGGGCCGCCGGGCCCGCCGGCCGGGAGGTCAGTTTCGAAGCCCACGCCGCCGACGCCCTGGCCAGGATGCTCCAAGGCCAGGGCAAAGGCCCGAGCGCCCGGGCTGACCTGGTGGTCGTGGTCGACCTGGCCGCCTACCGGCGGGGCCATGCCCACCCCGCCGAGACCTGCCACATCGTGGGCGGGGGGCCGGTCACCGTCGGCTTCGCCCGGGGCACCGCCGACGACGCCTTCATCAAAGCTGTCACCCACGACGGCGTGCGCATCGAGGCCGTGGCCCATTTCGGCCGGCACATACCGGCCGAGCTGCGCACCGCCCTGGACCTCGGGCCACCTCCGGGCTTTGACGGCGTGAGCTGTGCCGAGCCCGGTTGTAACCGCCGCTACGGCCTGGAGTGGGACCACGTCGACCCCGTCGCTCACAACGGCCCGACTTCGTACGACAACCTTCAGCCCCGGTGTAAACCCCATCATTGGGAGAAAACAGAACGGGACCGCCAGGCCGGCCTGTTCGAGCCGCCCCGACCACCGTGACGAGACGGCCGCAAGGCCTCCCGTCCAACGAGCTCTCAAAGCTCGACGCCGGCTACGAGGTCGTGGTGGTGGTGGTGGTGGTGGTGGAAGGCTCGCTCACGTTTGTCGGCGCCGTGGTGCTTGTGGTCGTGGTTGCCGCGGTGCCCGTGCTCCCGTGGTCGTGGTCGCCGCGGCGCCCGTGCTCCCCGTAAGCACCGTGCTCGTTGGGGTACTGCTGGTGGTGAGGCCGCTCGGGCTACTTGTTGAAGAGCTGAACGAAGCCGTGCTGGTCGGGGTTATCTCGCCCGGGCTGCTCGTCGGTGTGCTGGAAGACGAGGATGTGGTCGTAGAAGGCAAGGCGCTCGTCGAACTGGTTGTAGGCGTGCTCAACGACGACCGTGTGCTGCTGGGCGTGAGCCCGCTCGAGCCGGTCGTAGGCGTACTGAACGACGGCGTCGTCGTAGGCGTGAAGCTGCTCGACGAACTGGTTGTAGGCGTGCTCAACGATGACGGTGTGCTGCCAGGCGTGAGCCCACTCGCCGAAGCAGTCGTCGGCGTCCTCAACGACGACGGCGTGCTAGCCGGTGTGAGCCCGCTCGAGCTGGTCGTCGGCGTGCTGAAGGACGACGGCGTGCTAGCCGGTGTGAGCCCGCTCGAGCTGGTCGTGGGCGTGCTAAAGGACGACGGCGTGCTAGCCGGGCTGAACCCACTCGAGCCGGTGGTGGGCGTCGCCGCCGACGATGCCGAGCCGGCGGTGACGCCGCCCGGGCTGGCGGCAACCGGGCTGGCGGCAACCGGGATCGCAGGCTCGGCCAGTATCAAGGCTTGGGGCGCCGCAGTGGCGAAGCGAGCCGAACCTGTAGCGCTCAGCCCGTTGCCCTCGACGCTATAAACAATCAGATAAGTGGTGTTAGGCCGCAGGCTGCCGGTCGAGAGCCATTCGTCTCCGGCCGCGTTCAGGCTACCGGGCAGCTTTGGCCCGTTGCGGAATGCTTCCACCTTGACGCTTTCCAGCCGAGCCCCGGTCGCGTGCACCGCCACGAGGCTCGTGGCTCTGGCCCGTGGAGCCGTTGAGCGGCACCATCGTCACGTCAGAGATCAGTTGCCTCTCCGCCTCGGCGGCGGTGGTGGTCGTGGGAGTCGGCTCCGCCTGCCTTCCAGGGGCCGAGCCCTTTCCGGCGAAGGCGCCGGTGAGGACTACGACTGCCACAAGTGCGCCGACTACCACCACGGCGCTGCTCAGCAGCACCGTGGCTCTACCTGCCCTGTGCCCGCTCCGGATTGTGTGTAACCGCCGGGCCGCCCTATTGCCCACGACAAGCAGCCTACGAGCACCCCCCGGCCTATAGGTTGGGCCCCCCTTGGTCTTAGGTGAGTTTAAGCTGCGTCGGCCGGCCGATGGCACTCGCTCCGGCGACGTGGCCGTCACGCAGTGAACCATCGTTCACCGCCCCGGATGGCGTGCATTATCGGCCTCTTGCCCGGTGCGTGGCCATCGGGCACTAGAGGCCCTGTCCGCCGGTCACGGCAATCCCCGCGACTGGCACCGGCGGCCACCTGAGGCCTGGCCGCTCCGGCCGCTACGGCCGCTCCGGCCGCTCCGGCCGCTCCGGCCGCTACGGCCGCTCCGGCCGCTACGGCCGCTCCGAGGCCTGGCCGCCTGGACAGCTCCTACGGCGCGGGCCGCGCCAACAATGTTCAGATGCAGGTCCGGACCGAAGCCTTGGACCTTCCCGGCGATTCCTGTCGCCCCTCCGGTGGCTTTCCCGACGGTTACCACGGGGCCCATGTGGGGGGCCCAGCGGCGCAACCGCCGGGACGAGCTGCTCGGTCCCGTACCCGGCGGTGCGCCTTCGGCCACCTGGGAGCGGGACGGCAATGCGGTCCCGGAAGGTGTCATCGCCGGTGCCCGGTCGCCTGCGTGATGACGGTCGCCTGAGTGATGCCCAGGATCGGGACGGTCATCAGGGATGTCTACCGGAGGCCGGGCGGCGAGGCTCTGCCCGCCCACCTGGAGCATCGCTACGGGATCCGTGTTGCCTCCACGACCAAGCTCGTCGCCGGCGTCTACAGGGTGCAACAGCAGGCAGGGCCGACCTGGGTGGCGCGCCTGTTCCTGATCGGCCGGCCCGTCGAGCGCGCCGAAGATGACGCCGAAGTGCTGCGCTTTCTCCAGCGGTGCGACGTCCCCGCCGAGCGTTGCGCCCACCGGGAGCCGGTCTCCTGGCTCGACGGCCGGGCTGTCCTGGTCACCGAGCACGTCGAGGGGGGCACCCTGCCCCAGTCGCCGGCTGCCCGGCGCGCCCTGGGCGACATGCTCGGCCTGCTCCAGGCCTTGCCCACCGAGCCCGGCCCGACCCAACGCCCGGCCGGTTCGTTGCACCACCTTCCTGACTACGAGGGCGACCCGGGCCGGGATCTGGCCGCGGCGGCTGCCCTCCTGGCCGACCTCGAGGGGCGCGTCCCGGCCGAGTACGAGCGCACCTACCAGGCCATCAGAGAACTACTGGCCAAGGGCGACGACGGCCACGGCCTGCCGGAGTCGTTCATCCACCCCGACCCGGTCCGCGCCAACGTGATCGCCACCCCCGGTGGGCCGGTGCTCGTGGACTGGACGGGCGCCGGACGAGGCCCCCGGCTCGCCTCGCTCGCCGCCCTGCTCGGGACCTTGGCGCCCAATCACGTCGACGACGTCCTCGCCGGCTACCGGGCCCACACGGACCTGACGGCCGAGGAAATGGACCGTCTCGAAGGTGTCCTGTGGGCCCGGGCCTTGTGGCTGGCTTCCTGGCAATGCTGGCTGGCCGTCGTCTCCAGCAAGGTGAGCGGCGCGTTCGTGCCGGACGGGGCCCGCATCGCCGCCATCGCCGCCCGCGCCCGGGCTGGCGCTCAGGCTTAGCGGGGGCGCCCGGCCGAGCGGCAACAGGCTGGCGCCCGGCCGAGCGGCAACCGGCTGGCGCCGGACGGCCTTACGACCTCGGCGGCAGCTCGCCCGAGCCCCGCTGGATCAGCGTGGCCCTCAGGAGATAGTCGGAGATCGGCGACCTGTCGCCTTCGGTACGCCGGAAGAGGATCTCGGTGGCCACGCTGCCCGCCACTACCGGGTCCTGGGCCACGACGGTCACGCCGGGCTCGAGCAAGTCGGCCGTGTCGAAGTCGTCAAACCCCACCAGAGCCGTGGTGTCGCTCATCTTCAAGCAGCGCAACGCCCTTATCGCCCCGATCGTGATGCTTCCCTGGGCGGTGAACAGGGCGGTCGGGGCCCCCGGTTGGGTCATGAGCTCGATCGTCGCCTCCTCCGCCAGTTTGGCGGTGTAGAGGTCTTGGCGGACCAGCGCCGGGTCGAGGGCGACGCCCCGTCTGCGCAAGGCTTCGCAATAAGCGAGGTAGCGCTGCTCGTTGGTCCACGTCGAGGTCCGGTAACCGAGGTAGGCGATGCGCCGGTGCCCACCGGCGAGGAGGTGCCGTACACCCTTGCCCACGCCCTTGCGATTGTCGGCCAGCACACTGTCGGCGGCCAGGAAAGCGGGAGGCCGGTCGAGGAAGACGATAGCCGTACCGGACATCTGCTCGGCCTGGAGATAGCTGTGGTCGTCGCCCACCGGCATGATGATCAGGCCCTCGACCCTGCGGTCTATCAACCTCTCAACCACCTCGCGCTCGCGGACCGGGCTGTCGGTGCCGCTGGCCGCCAGCACGTCGCAACCATGGGCCCGAGCTACCTCCTGTACGGCGCGCTGGATCGTGGCCAGAAATGGGTTTGCCACGTCGTGCAAGAGCAGGCCGATGGTGAACGAACGGCCGTCCCGGCGCCGGAAGTGGCTCGCCGTCAGGTTGGGCCGGTAGCGCAGCTGGTCCACGGCGGCACGCACTTGTGCCTGGAGGGCGTCTGCCACCGTCGGGTCCTCGTTGATGACACGGGAAACCGTCCTCAGGCTTACACCGGCGAGCGCGGCTACGTCCCGCATTGTCGGGCGCCGAGGAATTGTTCGTGTCGGGCTCCGACGGTCCACGGCCCTATTTTATACTGGCCCGGAAAAGCTCGTCCAACAGGGCCGGCTTATTAGCCCCAAAAACGCGAGGACCGGGCCGCCGCGGACGTCCCCCGGGTCTAGGGTGGCCGCGGCGCCCGGTGGATCCGGCAGGACGGATCCGGCCTGCCGGATCCGGCTGCCGGTTCGGGCTGCCGGTTCCCGCAGGCGCCGGCGACGACCCCTGACCTGAGACCGAGATAACGGTCGCAGCCCGGAAGGATCGTAGGTGGCCACGGCGCCGGCTCGCCGGGCCTGGGACCGCCCCCTGTCTCGCCGTCTTCCCTCCTGGTTACGGGGGATCTTTGCCGGGCTCCTTGACATGCTCGAGCTCTGGTGATATATCCATACGGGGTTGCGATAACGTTATTTTATCCGGACCGGCAGGCTCATTGGACGGAGGGGGTCGTGGACGAAGCCGACGGGCCGGGGAAGCAGCCGACGAGGTCCCCACCGGGGACACCAGGGCCAAGCTAAGCGCTATCGGTAGGGGGCACGCCGGGGCTGGTGCAGGCGCACGCAACACCCATCGGGCGCCACGAAGGGCTGCTCAGATATGGTCCAGAAGAGGCCATTTCAGCCTCTTGGGAAATTGGCACGCGTCCAGCACAACAGCTGGGAGACAAGGTCTTTGCGGTCAAGCCATGCCGGGCCTTTGCGGTTAAGCCATGCCGGGCCTTTGCGGTTAAGCCATGCCGGCTTGGAGGCAATGTAGGAGGGGGGCACGAAGTGAGCGAGGGTAGTGCGAACAACGCGAGTTGGCTTAAAGATGCCCGGTTTGGCCTCTTTATCCACTGGGGCCTGTACGCGGTGCCGGCCCGGCAACTGGACAAGCAGAGCCTGGCCGAGTGGGTCAAAAACCGCGAGCGCCTGAGCGACGAGGACTACGAGGCCTTTTTCGAGCACTTCGACCCCGACCTGTACGATCCCGCGGCCTGGGCCAGGGAGGCGAAGAACGCAGGCATGCGCTATTTCGTCATTACCACCAAGCACCACGATGGTTTTTGTTTGTGGGACTCGCAGCTCACGGGCTACAAGGCCACCAACACGCCGGCGCGCCGGGACCTGTTGCGCCCGATGGTGGACGCCTTCCGGGCCGAAGGTTTGAGGGTGGGCTTCTACCACTCCTTGATCGACTGGCACCACCCGCACTTCCCGGTCGACGGCTTCCATCCCCAGCGTGACGACGAGGACTTCAAACAAGCAAATGCTCACCGGGACATGTCCAAGTACCGGGAGTACCTCCACGGCCAGGTCCGGGAACTGCTCACCGGCTACGGCAAGATCGACTACCTGTTCTTCGACTTCTCCTACCCGCCTAGCCGCCTCCCCGATATCTGGGGCGGGAAGGGCCGTGAAGACTGGGGCTCGGACGAGTTGATGGCCATGGTGCGCCGGCTCCAGCCCGAGATCGTGGTCAACGACCGCGCCGACGTCCCCGGGGACGTCACTACGCCCGAGCAGTACCAGCCGGCGGCGCCGATGCGCCTCGAGCAGGGCCAGTACCTGTGGGAGGCGAACCAGACCCTGAACGGGAGCTTTGGCTACGACCGGGACAACCTGGACTGGAAGAGCCCCGAACTGCTCGTAAAGATGCTCGTAGATGGAGTGTCCAAGGACGGCAACCTGCTGCTCAACGTGGGCCCGACGGCTCGAGGCGAGCTCGATCCCCGGGCCCTCGGCGTCCTCCGCCGGATAGGGCAGTGGATGCACCACCACCAGCGGGCCATCTACGGCTCCGGCCCGGCGCCATTTACCGCCCCACCGGACTGCAGGTACACCATGAACCGGGACCGGGTGTACCTCCACGTGTTCTCCTGGCCCTTCGGCCACCTGCACCTGCCCGGCCTGGCCGGACGGGCCGAGTTCGCCAGGTTCTTGCACGACGGGTCGGAGATAGAACGAGAGGTGATCGATCCCGACAAACACGCGTTCAACACGACCGTGGGTGGCCTGTCACCGGGCACCCTGACCCTTCGTCTTCCCGTGCAGAGACCGGACGTTGAAGTACCGGTCATCGAGTTGTTCCTGAGGTAGTTGGTTCCGATAAATCCGAAAGGGGAAATGCCTTGATCCGCCACAATGTACTGTCGCTGCATCCCAAGCCTCGGCGCCGGATGCTGGTCCTGTCCACCGCGTTAGCGACCACTCTGTTAAGCGGTACTACTTATCTGGCCAGCGCTCCCACCGCCGGCGCAGCCGCCGCCGGGGAGACCCCGGTCACCCTGAGCTGGCAGATGTGGACCGGCAGCCAGGCCGAGGTCACCGCCTGGGACCATGACGCCGCCATCGTCCATCAGCTGTTCCCCTGGATCACGGTGAAGCTCACCTACGACCAGGCCTGGAACGACTACTGGGTGAAGTTCCCGACCGAGATCGCCAGCAACACCGAGCCTGACCTGGTGGCCGTGCAGAGCCTGCGCACCACCGGTTTCCAGGCCGGCTTCATGCCAGTGACCAGCTCCGAACTGGCCGCTGACGGGCTGACGGGCTTCAACCTGATGGACTACGACCAGGGGATCCTCAACGGCCTCAAGAACTCCTCGGGCCAGCAGGTCGCCCTACCCTACGACTTCGGGCCGCTCATGGTGTTCTACAACAAGACCGAGTTCCAGAAGTACAAGGTCCCGCTGCCTCAGGCGGGCTGGACCTGGTCGCAGTTCTACGCCGACTCGGCCCTGATGACCAAGAACAGCGGGGGCAACGTCTACGGCTACGTCGACGACCCGTACCTCGACGAGTTCCTCGCCTACGCCGTCGACGAGGGGGCCAGCTACCTGAAGAACGGGCAGCTCAACATCGACACCCCGCAGTTGGCCAATTTGCTGGCGAAGTACGTCGCTCCGGTCAAGGAAAACGAGTCCCCGCTGCCCCCCTCCAACGCTCCCGGGGGCAGCTGGCAGCTCCAGGAGTGGGAGGACGGTGTCGGTGCCATGTACATCGACGGGCCCTGGGACCTTATCAACGACATCGCCTCGGTGAAGTCCGGGATCGAAAAGTTCCAGATCGGCCTGGCCCCGCTGCCTGTCGGGCCCAACGGCAAGTCGGTCAGCATCCTGGCCGGTTCGGGCTTCGGCATCTCCAATGACCTCTATAAGAACCACCGGGGGATGAACAAGGCCGAACTGCTCTCCGATGCCATCAAGGCCATCGAGGCCCTCACCAGCCCCCAGGCCGAGCAGTTCCTATCCTCCGAGGGCCGGGCCTTCTCGGCTCGTACCGCCGAGCAGAAGTACTGGTTCCAGACGGTGGCCGCCCAGGGCGTGCCCAACGCCGCCGCGGCCATGGACAGCCAGCTCCAGAACTCGGTGGCTTACGTCACCACCAACAAATGGAACGGGACCTCGGACGCCTTTGCCAACGAGATAGTCGGCGTGATGCAAGGCAGCATTACCCCGCAAGCGGCTTTGGCCTACGTGCAGGCTAACCAGGGGGTACCCGCCGCCTGAGCTGACGGGACAGGGACGTGCGCGCCCCCGGCGGTCTTGTAGCCGGCCGCCCGGGGCGCCGCCGTCCGTTCATGTTGAGCCGGTTATGTCGAGCCGGTGTTATGTTCAGCACGGTCCCGGCCCGGCCCGGACTGACCAGAGATGGGCCGTCCGTTGCCGAGGGCAACGGTGAAGTTGGTTAGAGGAGAACATGTCAGCCACAGTGGTCCCCGCCGCCACGTCGCCGGCCCAACCGCTGAGTTTGAGCAGGCCCCGCCGCCGCAAGCGTAGGGACGGCCGTACCGCCTTTTTCTTCCTGCTCCCCAACGCCGTCGGGTTCCTGGTGTTCACGCTCACCCCCCTGGTCGCGTCCCTGGTCCTCAGCCTGTTCGTCTGGCCCTTGACGGGCAAGTCCAGCTTTGTGGGGTTCGGCAATTACGTCGACCTGTTCAGCAAGGACCCGTCCTTCCGAGCCGCCATTGTCAACACTCTGTACTACGTGGCCGCCTACGTGCCCCTCAACGTCGCCGTGGCCCTGGGCGTTGCCTTGTGGCTGAAGGGCTACAGCCGGAGCCGGCGCATCCTGCGGGTGATCTTCTTCGTCCCCGTTCTCACCCCCCTGGTGGCGGACGCCGTGGTGTGGAGCTTGATCCTCACCACTCGTAACGGCCTCGTCGACTCGGTCATCCACGCCATTTTCGGGGTACAGGGGCCGGAGTGGTTGTCCGCGCCCCAGTGGGCTATGCCCTCCATCATCATCGTGGCCGTCTGGCAGGGCTTCGGTTACAACATGCTCCTGTTCACCGCCGGCCTGCACGCCATCCCGGAGACGTTTTACGATGCGGCGCGAATAGACGGGGCGTCGAGGTGGCGGACGTTCCGTAGCGTAACGGTCCCGCTCTTATCACCTTCTTTGTTCTTCGGCATTGTCTTGACGGTGATCACGTCGTTCCAGGTGTTCGACCTGGTATATGTGCTCACCGATGGCGGTCCCGGGACCAGTAGTACGACCATCGTTTACTGGTTGTTCGAGAAGGGGTTCAATGACTACGCCATGGGCTACGCGTCAGCCATCGCCTGGGTGCTGTTCCTGATCGTCATAGTCATCACCGCAGTACAGATGCGGCTGCAACGTCGCTGGGTGTTCTACGAGTCATGAGCACGTACGTCAAGCCCTACGATCGGCGGTCCCGGCCCCGGCGGGTGGCGTCCAATACCTGCCTGGTCATTGCCGTTTTCCTTTTGCTCTTACCCCTCCTCTGGGGCATCGGCACGGCTCTGAAGCCCGAGGCCGACGCCTTCGACAACAAACTGTCCAGCTTCGCCTACGCCACCGAGTTCGGGAACTTTGTGACCGCCTGGAACTATGGGCCGTTCGGGCGGTTCCTGGTCAACGGCCTCATAGTGGCCGCCGGCGGCACGGCCCTCACGGTGTCGACGTCCCTGCTGGCCGGGTACGGCTTTGCCCGCCTGCATTTCCGGGGTCGGGAGAAACTGTTCTTCTTCTACGTAGCCACCCTGGTGGTCCCCCAACAGGTGCTGGTGGTGCCCATGTTCTTCATGATGAGGGACTTCGGCTGGATCAATTCCTACCAGGGCCTCATCATCCCCTGGGCCTTCAGTGCGTTCGGGGTGTTCCTGATGCGCCAGTTCTTCCGCAGTATCCCGCTGGAGCTCGAAGATGCCGCCAAGGTCGATGGCGCCGGGCACCTCATGACCTTCTGGAGGGTGATGGTCCCCATGGTCGTGCCCGCCATCGGGGTGCTCGGCCTGTTCACCTTCATCGCCTATTGGAACAGCTTTCTCTGGCCGTTGATACTCGTCAATAGTCGCAGCCTGGCTACGGTCCCGCTCGGCCTCCAGTTCTTCGAGACCCAGCAGGGTTACCAGTGGAACCTTTTGATGGCCGGCGGGACCATCTCGCTGTTGCCCGGCCTCATCTTGGCCGTGGTGCTGCAGCGCTACCTGTCCCGGGGTATTTCATTGTCGGGCCTGGGGGGACGCTGAGAGCTGCCGGTGCCGCCCCCCCCCCCGGTGACAAGGAGCTGAGGGGCAGCACGGCCCCGCCCCCGGCTCAGGCCGCCCCTAGAACCAGAGACCTAGAACCAGAGACCTAGAACCAGAGAAAGGAACACATGGAGTACAGATTGCTGGGTCGCAGCGGTTGCGTAGTGTCCACGCTGGCCCTCGGCACCATGACCTTTGGTGCCGAGACGAGCGAGGAGGACTCCCACCGCCAGCTCGACCGTTTCTTCGACGCTGGGGGCTCGCTGGTCGACACCGCCGACGTCTACACCGCCGGTGCGTCCGAGGACATCATCGGACGCTGGATCGCCCGGACTTCGGCGGCCCGACGGGGCGAGATGGTCCTGGCCACCAAGGGCCGGTTCCCCATGGGGCCAGGGCCCAACGACGTCGGGCTCTCCCGCCGCCACCTGTTCACCGCCCTCGAGGCCTCCCTGCGCCGGTTGCAGGTCGACGCCGTCGACCTTTACCAGGTCCACGCCTTCGACCCCCTCACGCCGATCGAGGAAACCCTGCGGTTCCTGGACGATGCCACCAGGCAGGGCAAGATCCTTTATGTAGGCCTGTCCAACTTCACCGGCTGGCAGGTCCAAAAGGCCGTGGCCGTAGCCGACGCCCGGGGCCTGGCTCGGCCCCTGACGCTGCAGCAGCAGTACAACCTCCTGGCCCGGGAGAACGAGTGGGAGGTCGTCCCCGCCTGCCAGGCGGAAGGGCTGGGCATCTTGCCCTGGTCGCCGCTGGGCGGCGGCTGGCTGACGGGCAAGTACCGGCGCGACGAGCAGCCCGGGGGGGCCAACCGCCTCGGGGAGGGCAAGCGCAACGGCGTGGAGGCGTTCGTAAAGCGCAACCCGGTGCAGCGGACCTGGGACGTGGTCGCGGCCCTGAAAGAGGTGGCCGCCGGGCGGTCGGCGTCGCCCGCCCAGGTGGCGCTGTCGTGGCTGGGCGACCGCCCGGTCGTCACTTCGGTGATCCTCGGGGCCCGCACCCTCGGGCAGCTCGAAGACAACCTGGGCAGCGCCGGGCTGCACCTGCTCCCGGAGGAGACCGAGCTCCTGGACAAGGCGAGCGCACCGGGCACGCCCGACTACCCCTACGGCCCCGGAGGCCTTTCCCAGAGGTCGCGGGCCTTGCCGGGCTAGTCGAACGGTACCGAGTCCCGGAAGCGCCGGATGGCGTCGATGTGAGCCGCGGGAGTGGCAAAACCCGCGTTCATCGTCACGATGCGGACGTGGCTCACGTTCACGCCCCGCCAGAACTCCAGCTGGCGCGCCCATTCGTCCGGCCCTCCGACTACTTCTTCGCCGACGGCAGCTACTTCAAGATGCACCCGGGCGCACCGGCCGAGCCGGTGCTGGTGGCCTGGGGCATCACCAGTTCGGCCAAGCCGGTGTTCTTGGGCCTGGAGCCCGGGGCCAACGAATCGACCGACGCCTGGGCCGGGTTCTTCCGGGCCCTCAAGGCCAGAGGCTTGCGAGACCCGCTACTGGTCATCTCCGACGGCGGCAAGGGCCTCATCGCCGCCCTGGAGACCGTCTTTTGCCTCTCCCTACGCCAGAAGTGCCTCATCCACCGGGCAAGGAACATATTGGCCAAGGTGCCGGTCCACGCTCAGGCACAGGTCAAGACCGAGTTCTGGCGCATCTTCGACGAACTCGACGCCGCGCCCGGCACAGCCGCCCAGGCCGTCGCCCGCAACCGGGCCCGGTCCTTCGCCTCCAAGTGGCGCAAGCTTTACCCGGCCGCCGTCGAGTGCCTGGAGGACGACTTCGAGCACCTCATTACTTACCTGCGCTTCCCGGCCGAGCATTGGGACCGCGTCCGGCACTCCAATTTCATAGAACGCACCTTCGGGGAAACCCGCCGAAGAGTAAAGGTGATCGGCCGGTTCCCTGGTGAGCGCTCTTGCCTGTCGCTCGTCTGGGCCGTGCTCGACCGGGCCAGTCGCGGCTGGCGAGGTGTCAGCCAGAGCATCCCATCAATTCGCCTGCTCGCCGAGCTACGTCGAGAACTGTTCGACCCCGTACCGATCGACGACGAAGGAGCGGACGCCATAATGGTCACACCCGCCGCGTAACATCACCAATGAGGAGCCTACGTCCCGGAGGTTTTACACCAACTCTGGGACGCCACCATAAACGGCAACAAGTTCACCAGCAACGTTTTCGTCGTGGGAGTATGTGAGGTCTCCCTCGGGGTTCGCAACTGTTCCCCGAGCAGTGAGCGATTGTACGCATTGGTGATCAATACGAAGTACCGGTGCGCCAGGGGGGGGTTATCGTCA
>CAYZVQ010000079.1:0-16618 GCA_964481925.1 uncultured Acidimicrobiaceae bacterium | reverse complement strand
CCTTGGTCCGGGACGGCTCTCACGGCAGTGCCGATGCGCTCTTCTCCCATGTCTCGGCCGAGGACGGACATCCCAGGAGTGTAGGGGAGCCGCTGGCGATGTTCGCCGCGGCAACTCCCCGGGCCGGGCCCTCCGGCAACCATCATGGGCTCCGGGCCCCTGTCTCGCCACCAGGCAGAGACCTCGCCGACCTGGCCCTGCGCCCGCTCAGGTGGCGCCGGCCAAGTCCCTTTCGACGTCCAGGGCGGCCGCGCCGAGGATCTCCAGAGCCCGGTCCAGATCCTCGGCGCTGATGTTGAGGGGTGGGCAGAGAGTTACCACGTTGCCGCCGCCCACCTTGAAGCTCAGCCCCCGCGCCAGGCAGGCGTAAAGCAGTCGGTCGGCCACTTCGACGGCACCGGCCAGAGGCCCCGGTAAAACCTCCACGCCCCAGTACATGCCAAGGCCTCGGGCCGGGCCGAATATGGACCGGGAGGCAGCCAAGGCGAGGACGCGGGCCAAGGTCGACGCTCCAAGATGACGTGCCCGCTCAACGAGGCCTTCCTCCTCGATGACGGCCAGAGTGGCCAGCGCCGCCGCCGCCCCGAGGGGGCTTTTCTCGTGCGTGTAATGACCCAGGGCCGCCTCGGGCACCACGTCCAGGTCGGACCGGGCGATGATGGCCGCCATGGGCATCACCCCGCCGCCCAGCCCCTTGCCGATCACCAAGATGTCGGGTACCGCACCGAACTGCTCGCACACGAACATCGACCCTGTACGGCCCAAGCAGCTCGGGACCTCGTCAAAAACCAGCAAGGTGCCGTGGCGGTCACAGCTCTCGCGCACCCGGGCCCAGAAGCCGGGCGGGGGCACGTCCACCGTCGTCCAACGTACCGGCTCGGCGACCACGGCGGCCACGTCCCCCTGCACCTCGAGCATGTAGTCGATGTAGTCCGCCAACCGCTCGTAGGCGTGGCCGTCGGCCCCGAAGAAACGGTGAGCGAGACCGATGGGCGGCACGTGCTCCGTGCCCGACAGGAGCGGCCCGGCGTTTTGGCGGAACAACGCCTCGCCCCCGACGGAGATCGTGTCCAGGTTGGCCCCGTGGAACGACTCCCACATCGATACCGTCTTGTACCGCCCGGTGGCGTAGCGGGCCAGTTTCAAGGCCATTCCCACGGCGGCGGCCCCACTGGGGGCCAGGAGCACCTTGCCCAGGTCCCCCGGGGCGAGCTCGGCCAACCGCCGGGCCAGAGCTATGGCCGAAGTATTGGTGTAGCGGCGAGGGCAAAAGGGCAGGCGGTCCAGCTCCGCCTTTACGGCTTCGACTACCCGAGGGTGCCCGTAACCGACATGATGGGCGCTGTTGCCGTGGAAGTCGAGGATCTCCCGGCCTTCCACGTCGACCAGCGTCGACCCCCAGGCCCGCTCCAAGACGTCGCAACAGGGGGTCGAGAGCGACTGGCGTAAGAAGTAGCGCTCGTCCTCGTCCAGCAGCGCTCGGGCCGGTCGGCCCAGGCTCGCCACCCAGGCGGCCCGGCCCGGCGTGGAATTGACGTCTCCTTCGCCGGCAGGCAGCGGGGCCGTCTGGCGGCCTTCAGTGCTCAGGGCTTCTCGCCGGCGGCCAGACGCTCCTCGATGGAGCCGAGGACAGGCCCGATCTCGCTAAGGCTGTCGACCACATAATGGGCGCCGGCCGCGTATAGGCCGTCCGTCGCCACCTGGCTCAGACGGCGCTGCTCGTCGACTGGCAACGCCGCGTACTCGGCGGCGGTGAGCCCGACCTCGTTGCCGGTCACGGCGACACCCACGGCCCACATGCCGCCGTTTAGGCCCTCTCCGATATCGACTGCGGTGTCACCGATCTTGACCACCGCTTCGACGGGGCTGATGGACAGCCTGACCAACGCCTCCAGGGCCATGAACGGGCCGGGCCGACCGGCCGGGGTGTCGCCGGCGCAGATGGTGACGTCCGGCTCGTAACCTTGCTCTTTGGCGACGCGGACGACTACGTCCATGACCTCGCGGGGGTACCCGGTCGTCGAAGCAATAGCCAGGCCGCGCGCCCTCAGGGCGGCCACTGTCCCCAACGTTCCCGGGATCAGGTCCGAGTGCTGGGCGACGGTCTCGACCTGTAGGGGCAGGAACCTCTTGTAGAGCCTGTCCACGTCGCCGTCATCGGGCTTTTCGCCATGGACGGCCGCCCACCTGGCCGCCACCGCCTCGGTGCGGACGATGGCCTGGATGTGCTCCCATTTCGGCCTGCCCATGGGGGCCCGGGCCTCGGCCACCGTTATCGGCACTCCGGCATCGGCGAAGGCGTGCATAAAAGTGGCCACCGGCGCCATGCACCCGTGGTCAACGGTCGTGCCCGCCCAGTCGAGCACGACGGCCTTCAACGGCCCTACGTACCGGTGGGGGTCCTGCGACGGCATAACAACCTCCAAGATGTCCAAGGCCCCGGGGCTGGGAGGATCAAGCAACCAGCGCCGGGGCGCGATCGCTCACGCCCATATCATCCAGCACCGAGCTAATGGCAGCCAGCGCAGCCCGGACCTCGACTTCGCCGATGTGACCTATGCAACCAACGCGGAACGAGTCGGCGACCGTCAGCTTACCGGGATAAATGAGGAAGCCCTTGGCGCTCAAGCGTTCGTAGAAGTCCGCAAAACTGAACCGCGGGTCGGCCGGCATATGGAAAGTGACGATGATGGGCGCCTGGACCTCTCTCGGCAACAAGCACCGGAAGCCCAGGGCCTCCATGCCGTCCACGAGGACCTCGTGGTTACGGTGGTAGCGGGCACCCCGCCCGGCCACTCCGCCCTCCGCGGCGTGCTCGTCGAGCGCCTGCAAGAACGCCGCCACCACATGGGTCGGCGGCGTGAAGCGCCACTGCCCGTTCTTCTCGAACCCCTGCCACTGGGCGTACAGGTCGAGGCTGAGGGAATGGGCGTTGCCCTGGCACTGCGAGAGAAGGTCGCGCCTGATCAAGGCGAACCCCATGCCGGGCACACCTTCCAGGCACTTGTTGGCCGACGCGGCCACAGCCGCGAAGGGGACCTGGCGGGCGTCCAGGGGCAGAGCACCGAAGGCGCTCATAGCGTCGATGATCAAGGGAAGGCCGGCGGCGGCGACGACCTCCGCCACCGCTTCGATGGGGTTGAGGATGCCTGACGTGGTCTCACAGTGGACCACCGCCACGTGGGTGATGCTCGGGTCATCGGCGAGCCGTTGGCCCGTCGCCTGGGGGCTGACCGTCTGGTCCTCGCTCCACTCGAGGACATCGACAGATCGGCCCATGACGCGGGCCATGTCGACCATGCGCTGGCCATAGGCGCCGTTGACCAAGACCAATAATTTTCCGTGGCGCGGGACCAAGGTCCCCAGGGTCGCCTCGACGACGAAGGTCCCCGAACCCTGGAGGGGGACACAGACGTGCGAACCCTCCGCTCCCGCCAACGCCTCCAGCCGGGCACGGAACTCGGTGTTCATAGAAATAAAGGCCTTGTCGCGCGAACCCCAGTCCCGCAACATCTTGGCCTTGACCGTGTCAGAGGTCGTCAGCGGGCCTGGGGTGAGCAGATAGGGGACACTCGGGGGCACGTAACGACGTTAGCCAACCTCACCCGGACGGCGCACTGTCGGCTGCGCCAGCCCCGAGCATCAGTCCAGCGGGACCTCGCGGAGCTTGCCCGTCTCCACTTCGTAGACGAAACCGCGGATGTTCTTGTGGACCACGAACGGGTTGGCCTTGATGCGGGCGGCGGTCTGTTTCACGTCGGCCACGGCGTCAGGGAACGCCTCGAGGGCGAAACTCGGACGTAGGCCTGTCTCGGCCAGGATCTTGTCCTTTACCTGGTCGTCGTGGAAGGTCTCCATCCCGCAATCGGTGTGGTGCACCAGCACTATCTCCTCGGTGCCGAGCAGCCGCTGGGAAATGATGATGCTCCGTAGCGCGTCGTCGGAGGCCACGCCCCCGGCGTTGCGGATGACGTGGGCGTCGCCCTCTTGTAGGCCTAGGGCTTTGGCCGGGTCGAGGCGGGCGTCCATGCAGGCCAGGACGGCCACCTTCTTGGCCGGGGGCAGAGGCAAGCTCCCCTTGGAAAAAGTTGCAACGTAACCGGCGTTATTGGTTATCAGGTCCTCGGTCGCGCTCAACCCGGCCTCCCTTTCGTGTTTACCTAACTGTTCCCATCATATTAGTTGGGCCCAACCGGGTAGCGTTCGCCGGATTACCGGCCGCCTCTGCGGCCCTCCCGGGCCCGGCGGCGTCAGGTGGTGTGGACTACGAGGAGGTGGCAGGGGCAGTGGTGCGCCACCCGGTTGGGCACCGAACCCGTGATGAACCGGCGGGCGCCCATCATGCCCCGGTTGCCGACCACGATGAGATCGGCGTTCTCGTACTCGGCGATCTTGACCAAGGCGTCTGCCGGGTCGCCTTCAGCGATGTGGGTAACGGCGTCGAGCCCGGCGGCCCGCGCCGCCTCGGCCGCCTCGTCACAGACCCGGCGAGCGTCGTCTTCCAAGACACCTCGGTCCGGGGCGGAGAAGTCCGGGCCGATTGCCGCCATCGCCGTCATCGCCCTATAGGCGTTGACGATGTGGACCGTGGCGCCCGTCGCTTTGGCCAGGCTGATGGCGTGGTCCAACGCCACACCGGCGGTGGGCGAGCCGTCCGTCCCCACCACTATCTTCTTGTACACCAGTTCGCCCTCCACGCTCTCACCCAGGGGCGGGACGCCCTCCGATGCCGGGCGATTGTAGGGCATGGCGGCTAAACATGAAGCAGCAATCTCCCGAACTTGGGTGGCGGCACCGAGAACGAGACGGAGGCAGGTAGGTAGCCCGGCGCCGTGGCCTGGGCGGTGTAGGAGCCCGGGGCCAAGGGCGCTGTGACGGTACCGCTCGTGTTCGTGAGCAGGTGCTTGCCGTCGACCGAGACGGAGGCGCCCGGGACGGGGTCCCCGGCGTCGGCCACGGTCAGGGCCACGACAGGCCCCTTGTCGAGCAGGACGAGTTTTGTGGGGCTCTCGTGCAGGGAGAACAGAGCACGGACGTGGGTGTACATGAAGCCCTGTTCACTGCCGACCTCGGTGTCGATGAACAGGTCGAGCGGGCCCGCCGAGCCGTTTCCCTCCACCTGAGAAGCTGGCGACGGCCCGTTGCTGTTGGCGGGCAGCGTCAGCATCTGTACAGGCTCGAACCTGTTGACAGCTTGGTTCGAACGGGTCACGAAGATGTAGTTGGACCGGTCCGCGTACCAGGTGACCCACAGTCGCCCGCCCGGAGCGGCGAAAACGTCGGTGGTGTTGGCCCCGCCCAGGCCCCCACCGGGGAGCGGGCCGTGGACGATCGTCTGGGTCGCGCCGAGGTAGCGCGTGAGCTTGACCGTCTCGGCGTTACCGTCCGCCCAGGCGACGTAGACGCCCGGGGCCCCGATGCGTGACGAGACACCGGAGCTTTGCGGGTTGTCGGAGGCGCTTTGCAGGTACATAGCCGGCCCGACGCTGGGCAGCAGTCGCTTGACGTAGGTCCCGCCCTTGCCCGAGATGGTGGTCCCCGCCACCACCACCGCCCCCGTTTTTTGGTCGGTGGCGAGCTCGGCGTAGCCCATGTCGGGATAAATGGGCGTGGCCGCCGGGCCGCTGGCCAAGCCGACGTGGTAATACCCCGGCCAGGCGGTGACGGCAGTGCCGGTGTTGGTGAGCGTGGCGCCGACATAAGGAGTTTCCTCGCCGAAGAGGCCGCCCCAGGCGTCGTTGGGGGCCAGTGCCCAGGGAGCGCCGGCGGCGGGGGCGGTGAGGGTATTGATACCGTTGACCTTGGTCCCGGGCGCCAACCCGGCAGCAAAAAGGCGCAACGTGTTACCTGGCAATTCCACCAGGGCGAGCCCCCCGTCGCCGGACCACCCCGTAATAACCGTGTTCGTACCTAGGACCTTGCCAGCGAACGAAACACGGGTGTCGAATATCGAAGTCTTGGTGGCCCCGCGGTTCCAGACCACGTTGAGCACCCCTCCTGCCGTGCGGGCCAGGCCCACCTCCGCGCCGGCGGCGTCGGAGGGACCGGTGCCACCACTGATCCTGACCCACGAGGTCGGAGCGAGCGGCACGGCCGTGGCCTGGGTTGCCGGTGCGCCCGCGAAGCTGAGCACGGCTGCGCTGAGCAGCGCGCATCCCCCAAGAGCACCCGTCGGAACAAGTCCCTGCACTCTTCACCTCCACCGTCGGTTGTCAATGCCGCCTGGGCGCTGGATCATTGTCGCAGAGCGGCCGGCGGCACACAACAGGTGTCTCAGCAGCCGACCGCACCCATATTGGTCGCCGAAGCACTGTTACCGGCCTTTTCACGCCCTGGTGATCCAGGGCTGAGGGAGAAGCGCCCCCGTCCTCCTAGAGTCGGTCGAGTGCCCGCTGGAGCAGCACGGGACCGGTCCGGGGCGAACGAGGGCCTGCGCCTGAGGTCGGCCCGGGGCCGGGTGGCCTTGACGGCCACGGTGGCGGCCAGTTCCATGGCCAGCCTCGACGCCACGGTCGTCAACGTGGCCTTGCCCCGTATCGGCCGCGACCTGCACGTCGGCGTCAGCTCGCTGCAATGGGCCCTGACCGCCTACCTTCTGGCCCTGGCTTCGTTCATCCTGCTCGGCGGGGCTCTCGGGGACCGCCTCGGCCGGCGCAAGATCTTCGTGATCGGCACGGTCTGGTTTGCGGCGTCGTCAGCGCTTTGTGGTGAAGCCCGCGACATCGGCATCCTCATTGCTGCCCGGGGCCTCCAGGGCGTAGGCGCCGCATTGCTCACGCCGGGCAGCCTCGCCATCCTTCAGGCCAGCTTCCGCCCGTCGGACCGGGCGGCCTCGGTCGGGGCATGGTCGGGGTTGGGAGCAGTGGCGGGGGCGATCGGGCCGTTGGCCGGGGGTGCCCTGGTCGACGGGCCCGGATGGCGCTGGGTCTTTTTCATCAACGTGCCCGTGGCCGTGGTGGCGGTGACCTGCTCGCGGGCCGTGCCCGAGTCCAGGGGCCCGGACGCCGGCTCACGGCTCGACGTCCGAGGCTCAGCTTTGGCGGTGATCAGCCTCGCCGCCGCCACCTGGGCACTAACCGAAGCCGGGCCGCTCGGCTGGGGCGACCCGGCGATTGATGCCACGGGTGCCTTGGCATTGGTCCTCGGGGCCGCCTTCGTCTGGCACATACGCCACGCCGAGGCCCCGCTGGTGCCACCGGCGCTGTTCGCCAACCGCACCTTCACCGTCGTCAACGCCGTCACCTTCTTGCTGTACGGCGCCCTCGGGCTCACGTTCTTCCTTATCTCCTACGAGCTCCAGGTGGCGGCCAGGTGGTCGGCGCTCGAAGCGGGGTTGTCCCTCATCCCGGCCACGGCTCTGATGCTCCTGTTCTCGGTGCCCTCGGGCTCGCTCAGCCAGCGCATCGGCCCTCGGGCCCAGCTCACGGTCGGGCCCGTGCTCACCGGCGCCGGACTGGTCCTCCTGGCCCGGATAGGGCCCCATGCGTCATGGGCCGCCGACGTACTGCCCGGAGCTTTGGTTTTCGGCGCCGGCCTGGTCAGCTTTGTGGCACCGCTGTCAGCCACGGTCATGGCCGCCGCTGACGCCGACCACGTGGACGTGGCCTCGGCGGTGAACAATGCCGTGGCCCGGGCCGCCAGCCTTTTCGCCCTGGCCGCTGTCCCGGTCCTCTCCGGCCTGTCGAGCGCCACGGGGAAGGCCGAAGTTACGCACTGTTCCCGCGTGGCGCTGGCGATCGCGGCCATCGTGGCCGCCTCCGCCGCGCCCCTAGCCTTCGTCGGCCTTAAGCCCAAGCGGACGGCACGCCGTCCCGGGGCCGACGGTGACGCACCGGGCCCACCGAGGGTTGCCGATGGAGGAGCGACGAGCCGCCAGTAACAACGGGTCGGTCGCTACCTCTAAAACCTCGCTGGTGCGTCCTTTGTCGGGACGACCCGGAGCGGGACGCACCAGGCCGGCTCGGCGCGGCGTTAGGAAGTGGCGTTAGGAAGTGGTCGTCGTGGTACTGAAGGGCACCGACGTGGGCGGCGCCACGGGGTTGGAGCAGCCCGCGGCCCCGACGATGTAGTTGCCGGAAGCAGCGCCGGCCAGGTAAGCCGCCGGTACCCAGTTCCCATTGACGTAGACGCCGGCCGGCGGGCCGAAGGGCACGTAAAGGGCCATGGCGTCCTGAGCTTCGGGGACGATCGTGGTGTCGGGGATGCACGTCCCGGTGAGGACCAGCTGGTCGGGCGCAAGATTGGCAGGGACGGGGGGCGTGGTGGTGCTGGTCGTCGGAGTTGTGGTGGAGGTGGTGGTTGTCGTCGTCTGGGCGGAGGCGGAGACCCCGGTAGCGGCCAGAGCGAGGCTTAGAGCTGCTCCCGCGGCGAGGTACTTGGGGATCTTCATTGTTCCTTCTTTCTTAAGGGGCTCTTCTCGTTCACGCGTCCATCACAAGGCCGGCGAACTAGTTGGTCGGTGCGTGCAATACCCGCCCTGGGGCGGGCCCAAACAATGGGACGCCCTTCGGGGGACGCCAATGTACGAACACTTGTTCGATTACACTCTTACGTCATGGGCCCACCAAGAGCGGCCACTGTCCTCCACGCCGACCTAGACGCGTTTTACGCCTCGGCCGAACAACTGCTCGACCCCTCGCTCTCCCGGCGGCCGATAGCCGTGGGCACCGGGGTCGTGCTGGCGGCGTCCTACGAGGCCAGGGCGTTCGGCGTCTCGGCCGGGATGCCGGCATGGCGGGCGCGCCAGCTGTGCCCGGACCTGGCCTTCGTTCCCGGGCATTTCCGGGAGTACCAGCGCCTCGGCGACGAAGTCATGGACGTCCTGGGCGCCTTCACGCCGGTGGTCGAACGAGTCTCCATCGACGAGGCGTTCCTCGAGGTGGCCGGTGCCCGACGCCTCTTCGGGCCGCCGATCGCCATCGCCACCGCCATCCGCCGGCGCGTCCGGGAAGAGGTCGGGCTGGCTCTGTCGATCGGCGTGGCCCGCACCAAACACCTGGCCAAAGTGGCTTCCCAGGTGGCCAAGCCCGATGGCCTGGTCGTGGTGGAACCCGACGACGAGGCGGAGTTCCTGGCCCGCCTGCCGGTGGGGCTGATATGGGGGGTAGGGCCGGCGACCAGGGCCCAACTGGCCACCGCCGGCATCCGCACCATCGGCGAGCTGGCGGCGGCCCCGGGGGCGCTCCTCGACCATCTTCTCGGGCGGACGATCGGCGAAAAATTAACCGCACTGGCCACCAACGTCGACCCCCGCCGTATCGGCCCGGCGCGGCCGGCATCGTCCATGGGGGCCCAGGCGGCGCTGGGCCGGCGCAGGGCCACGCCCGAACTGCTCCGCTCCACGCTCGGCTACCTGGCCGACCGGGTGGCGAGCCGATTACGCCACGCAGGCCGGGCGGCGCGCACCGTCACCGTGCGGGTGCGCTTCCCCGGCCTGCGCTCGGTGACCCGGTCGACCACGCTACGGTCGCCCGTCTGCGCCACTCTGACCCTGACGGAGATCGCCACTGGTCTGGCCGGCGCCGCCCTGGCCCAACATCGAGCCGAGCGCGAGGTGACGCTACTGGCCGTGTCGGTTTCCAACATCGTGGTCCCAGCTTTGCAACTCCCCCTCCCCATATCTTCGGGCGGTGCCCACGCCGGCCACGAACGCATGGCCGACGCCGCCCGCTGGGGAGCCGATTGTTCGGTGGACGCCGTCCGCGCCCGGTTCGGCCACGGGGCCGTGGGCTACGCCACCGTTGTCTTCTCTGACGCCGCCCGCGTCCCCGACGAGTTCAGGGAGCTGGCGGAGCACGGGCCTTCCTGAAATCGTCCCATTTACATCGGGGAAGTTCGTACCTACGCTATCGAGGGCGCGGGGCACCCGCCGTCGACCAAAGGGGAACAGCATGGGACATCCCAACGAAGCACTTCTGCGCCGAGGTTACGAAGCATTCGCCACAGGAGACCTGGCCACCGTCACGTCGATCTTCGACGAGGACATCGTCTGGCACTCGCCCGGGCGCAGCCCGCTCTCGGGAGATTTCAAGGGCCACCAACAAGTCACGGAGTTCTTCGCCAAGATTTTCGAACTGTCCGGAGGGACGTTCAAAAATGAGATCCACGACATCCTGGCCGACGACGAGCATGCCGTGGTGCTGGTCCACGTCACGGCCGAACGGGCAGGCAAGCCGTTCGACGCCCTGGGGTGCCACGTCTGGCACCTGAGCAACGGTAAGGCCACCGAGTTCTGGAACCTCACGTTGGACCCCTACGCGGCCGACGAGTTCTGGAGCTGACCCGGTCTGTGGTCCTGCGCCGGTCTGCGACGCTGGGCCGGCGCACATGACGAGCGCGGGCGAAGCCCCGTCAAGGCGCGAGAATGGCCGCGACTGCGAGGGGGGCCGTGCCGGTGAGGAACATCGTGGTGGGCGTCGACGGATCTGACGCCGCCTGGCGCGCGCTGGCAGTGGCCATCGACGTGCCCTGACCTCGGCCCCAGAATGTCCTACGTCAGAGACTGTCCTGCGTCAGCCCTGGGCCGGCTTGCCCCGGACGACTACGACGGCGCAGTTGGCCTGGGTCACGCAGTGCTCGCTCACCGACCCGAGCAGCATCCCCGCGAACTCACCGTGACCCCGGCTGCCCACAACGAGAAGGTCGGCAAGGTCTGACTCGCGGATAAGGACAGCGGCCGGGTTACCCTGCGTGACGACGGAGGTGAGGTCCACGACCGGTTTGTCCCCCAGTGTTTCGTGGAGCGTCTTGGCGAGCGCCTCCTCGGTGGCCTTTTGGAAGTCGAGGCCTTCGGGGAAAGGGAACCAGTAGGCCGACGCGGGCACGTCCCATGACATGACGGCTCGCAGGTGGGCTCCGGTCAGCTTGGCCTGGCGGTACGCCCAGCGCAGGGCATCGCGTGACGCCTCGGAGCCGTCGACGCCGACGACAATCGTTCCTGCGGTGCCGGCCGGAGCCTCATTGTCGGGCTCTGGTCCTGTGCTCGGGGTACCGTTCATACTTCGCACAACGCGGTTGACGCGTCAAGTATTCCCAGGCCCGTGCCCCTGCAGCCCGGCCAGGGCCCTTATCGGGACCGGGCGAAGTCTGCCGCCAGAGCGCTCAGGTCGGGATAGCCGAGACCGCTGCCCGGGTTGTAGACGGCCCCTGGCGTGGCGGTGTAGAAGAGGTTGTCGCTGCCGGTGCCGCTCTGGTCGAGGGGCGTGAACGGAGAGCCCGGCTGAGTGGCCAAGGAATAAATGGTCGGGCCCCACAGGCCGACGCGACGACCGATCAGGGAGTCGATCACCGCCGCCGACCCGCCCAGGTCGGGGGCAACAAAACTGGTGCCGCCGTAGCCGCCCTGCAGGGCGGGTTCGCCGACACCCGTGAACGACGGCGCGTACACGAGAAAGCCTGTCTCGGGGTCGGCATCTGTCGACAGGTCCGGGACGGCTCGGCCCGGGCCGAAACCGTGGACGACCGGCGGGGCCCCGTCAAAGTTCCACTGTGTCGGTAGCAACAGCCCGCCCACCTCCTGGTAATCGGTGGGGGTCAGGTAGGGGACGGCACTGAAGAAGCTGGTCCCGCTCACGCCCTGCTGAAATGAAGGCTTGGGCTCGAGGACGCTGTAGCCACCGGAGCCGCCGGCGATGGCCTCCTGCGCCGCCGTGGCTTCAGGCACCCCGGTAACGGCGGAGATGGCGGGCCACAGGTAGTCCCAGCCCCATGTCCGCTGGGCCGGGACGTCGACCGTGGCGTTGCCGTCCGGTCCGCTTATGGCGGCCGACCAGGGCAGGGTCGTACCCCCTGCCGCGGTGGTGAAGGGGCTGTCGGCCGGATAGCCGATGGAAAGGTCCGTCGTCTGGAGGTCTTCTGTGGCCAGGTAGGCACCGGCGTCCCCCGTGGCCACGAAAGTGGACTGCCCTTGCGCAGCCATTTCCAGGAACGCCTCGTCGAACGCGGTCTGCAACCCGGGCGATTCCGAGCCGGTGGCGACCGAAGACCGCAAGAACGTCTCCGAACCGCCCCAGCCGGTGGAGACGCTGTCGGCGATGTCCTGGCTGGCTGCGGTCATGAAGGCGTCCACAAACCCGAAGTCCGTATTGGGCGCCTGATAGACGATTACGTTGGCACCGGGGGCGACCCCTCCGGCCTGCTCGACATCAAGGTCGGTCTCTTGCGTGCCGGCAGCGATGCTGGGAGCGCCCGGCCCATTGTCGACATTGTCAACCGTCACCGTCCGGTTGCCGGCGGGTAGGCCGACCTGCTGCCAGAATTCCTCCGGGGCACCGACGTCGAGTGCGGCCAAGGTGACGATGCCGACCGTCCGGCCTGACCCGACTGCACCCTGGCGATAGAGAGGCGACAGGTTGTAGTCAGTGGCAAAGCTCTGCGGGGTGTTGCAGTCGTCGGGCAACGTGGTCAGGCTCACACAGGCGTTGCCGCTACCCGAGGACGTGGCGTTGACGCTACTGACCATGTGGTCGATGTTGCTGACAAAGGAGTTGTAGTTGGACAGGCCCAGGATGGCGGCTACGTACCGGGCAATGCGGCCCGGCAGCTCGGGCGGGGCGGTGTTGCCGTGGACCGTCTGCGCCGGGGCCCGCCACTGCCCAGGCCGGCCGGGCCGAGCCGGGACGTAGTACTGCTCCTGGCGTGTGGTCAGGGCGCCGTCGAACTCGCCCGCCGTGCCGGTGGCCACCACATCGATGTCGTTGGGGTAAACCGTGGTGGTGATGCCGAACTGGCTCAGGTAGGCCTGCAACTCAGCTATATCGGCCTGGCTCTGACCGTAGACCTGGGCGAACTGGGCGACCGACAAGTACTTGGCCAGGCCCGCCTCGGCACTGGCCTCGAGCTGGCCGATGTCCTGCTCGTCGAGGATGAACGACACCGTCTCAGGCGTGCTCGAGGGTGTCGAGCCGAAGGCTATTGCGCCCGGCAACGAGGACACGCTCGACCCGCTGGGCACCGGTACATAGGCGTTGGGCCCGGACGGGGGGGCAGCGCCGGGCCCCCACGGGGAGGCGCCAGCGACAGGCGCGGTGACCAGGGACAGGCTGGCCGCAGCCATGGCACTGACAGACAACACGGCCCAGGACTGGTGTCTATGCACTGGTGTCTTCATCGCTCGCCGAAGCTCCTCTTTTTGGGGCATTGCCCGTCCGCCGCTGGCCCATAGCGGTGCACGCCCCTGGGGGAACGTCTGACGTGACCGATGACGCGGGCTCGTAGGGCCGGAACGCCCAGAGGGTCGTACTCCTAGAATTGTAGCCGTACGACCGCTTTATGTGTCGGTAAAGGCATTCCAAACCGGAATGTGGAGGAAATCCGAAGTGCGCCCGGGCCTCAGGACGTCGTCGTGGCCCCGGTCCCGGGGGCCGGCGGGCTCGCCCCGCGTAAATGCAGGTAAGGGGCATTTCTATTGAAACTATGGAAATAATTTGGTAAGGTAGCGACATGGACTCGGCCCCGGCGGGCACCGCCGACATCGCCGACATCGCCATCATCGGCGGTGGCGCCAGCGGTGCCCTGGTGGCTGCTCACCTCTTGCGCCGGCCGAGCTCGCCCTTCCACATCGTGCTGGTCGAACGGGCCGGGCGGGTGGGAGAGGGCATCGCTTACAGCACGAGCTCGAAGTGCCATCTGCTAAACGTCCCCGCCCGCTCGATGAGCGCTTTCGAGGACGATCCCGGGCATTTCGTGCGCTGGCTCGCCAGCAGAGGCCTGCCCGCCACAGCCGACGATTTCGTGCCCCGGACCTTTTACGGGAGGTACCTTCGCGAGACCCTGTGGCCTCAAGGCGGGGACAGCACAGCCTCGTCTACCCTCGGGACGGTCTTCGCCGGTGTGGTCGACCTGAGCTCGGGCCCCCAGGGCCCGGAGCTTGTCCTGGACAACGGCCACACCATTGCCGCCAAAGCCGTCGTGCTGAGCACGGGGATGTTGATGCGGCAGTTCCCCGCCTCGCTTTCCGGGGCCACGACGCACCCCCGGTGCATCACCGACCCCTGGGCGCACGGCGCACTGGCAGGCATACCGCCATCGGCCACCGTGACCCTCCTGGGCTCAGGCCTCACCGCCATCGATGTCCTGTTGGCCTTACAAGAGTCTGGCCACCGCGGCCCCGTCCACGCCATCTCGCGCCACGGCCTGCTCCCCCGTGCCCACAGGACGGCGTCCCTGGGCCGCGAAGTTTTGGCGCCCCCGTGTCGCGACCTGGAGGGCAGCGAGGTCCGCTCCCTCCTACACCAGGCGCGCCAGATGATGAAGGGGGCGCAGGCCGGCGGCGCCGACTGGCGAGACCTGGTCGACGCCCTACGCCCCGAGGTCCCACGGCTGTGGTCAGGGTTGAGCGGCGACGAGCAACTGCGTTTCCGGCGCCATCTGGAGCGGCTCTGGAACGTCTACCGGCACCGCATGGCCCCCCCGGTGGCCCAGGCCGTAGATGAACTGCAGAACTCGGGCATTTTCTTCGTCCATGCCGGCGAGGTGGACGCTGTCGAAGACGTCGGGCCCGCCTTGCACCTCCAGGTCAAGCTGCGGGCGAGGGCGCGCCCATATGCCTGGAAGACCGACTGGTTGGTCAACTGCACCGGCCCGGACCCGCACATCTTCGAGCGCAGTCAGCCCTTGATGGACGCTGTCTTGGCTCGCGGGCTCGTCCGCCCCGGACCTATCGGGATGGGGCTGGACACCGACGAGCGGGGGCGCGTCCTGGACGCCCAGGGACAACCGTCCCCTTGGCTGTGGGCTGTCGGCCCACTGCGCCAGGGCCAACTCCTGGAAAGCACGGCCGTACCCGAAATCCGGGTGCAAGCGCACGATATCGCCCTCGACATCGACGGGTCCCTGGCGGAGCTTGGCACCGGCTCTTCACGCGCTCCCAGCGGTGCTCCCCGGGGCCGGGGCCCACAACCACCGACCGCCCAGCTACTGGCCAGCTGACGGACCGAGCAACTAGGGAAGCCATGGACATCGTGCGTACGGCCTTAGACGACAACCTGGACGATGCTCGTTCGATGGGGACGGCCCTGGCCCTGGCCCCCCCGGCGAGGATCGAGACGATCAGCTTCGAGGCGGCCGGGCTCGGGGACAGGAGCTACCTGGTCCACGATGGCGAAGTGGCCGTCGTGGTCGACCCGCAGCGCGAGCCGGAACGCTACGTGGAGACGGCCGAGTCCCTGGGGGTCAGCATCACCCACGTGCTGGAGACGCACGTCCACAACGACTATGTGAGCGGGGGCCTGGGCCTGGCCCGCCGGCTGGGCGCCACCTACGTCCTGCCCGAAGGGGAGGACCTCGCCTTCGCCAAGGAATGCACGATGCTCGGCGATGGTGCCGAGATCACCACCGGCTCTCTTACGGTCTCGGCCCTGGCCACGCCGGGCCATACCCCGCACCACCTCTCCTACCTGCTGACCGGCGCCGCCGGGTCGCCCAGCTATGTCTGCACAGGCGGGTCCGTGCTGGTCAACGGCGTCGGCCGTACCGACCTTTTGGGCGATGAGCGGGCCGACGAGCTGGCCCAAGCCCAATGGCGCAGTGTCCGACGCTTGCTCAGCCGGCTCGACGCCGAGACGCGGGTGCTGCCCACCCATGGCTTTGGCAGCTTCTGCAGCGCCACACCGGCCGGAGGGGCGGAGACCGAGGACCTCACGGTCGGCCTCGAGCGGCAGCGGAACCCGGCGGTGCGAGCCGGGCTCGAAGACTTCGTCGCCGCCCTCCGGGAGGACCGCCCTCCGGTCCCGTCCTACTACCGCTACATGGCGCCGGCCAACCGCCGGGGCGCACCTGACCCTCTCTACCGACCGGTAGTGCGGCTCGGCCCTGACGACCTTGAGCCCTGGCTGGCCACCGGCTCGGTCGTCACCGACCTGCGGCCCCGCCGGGCGTTCGCAGCGGGGCACCACCAAGGCGCGCTCAACATCGAACTGGGCGGCAGCTTCACCACCTACTTCGGCTGGGTGGTGCCCTACGAAGAGCGCTACGCCCTCATCGCCTGCTCGTACGAGGACGTGGACAGGTCACGTCGGCTCTTGGCCCGGATCGGAAGAGAGCTCGTGTCCGGGTTCGTCCTGGCCAGCGACCTGGACCTCCAGCGGGCCACGCGTTACCGGACGGCGACCTTTGCCGACCTGGCGGCGGCCGTCGGCCGGGGCGAGGGGCCCTTGGTCCTCGATGTGCGCCATGGCTCCGAATGGCGCGCCGGCCACCTGGCCGTGGCGAGGCATACCCCCCTTCCCGAGCTCGAGGCCTATAAACACTCTCTCCCGCTCGACCGACCTATATGGGTACATTGCGCGGCCGGCTCCCGGGCCGCCATCGCCGCCTCCCAGCTCTCGGCGTGGGGCCTGAGCCCGGTCCTCGTCGACGACGTGTTCGATCGCTCTGTGCTCCACGGCCTCCGGGTGAGAGCCGACGACGGTACGGGCCCGCGGTAGCCTCACGCCGCCATCAGCCGGCCCTGTGAGGCACGGGCGCGTATACCAGCACTTAGTTGTCTAGGGCGTCGGCCACCAGCTTGCTCACCTGTTCGACTTCGATGAGGAAACCATCGTGGCCGTAAAGCGATTGCACGACGTCCAGGTTGGCCACCACCCTGGACGCCCTGCGGCCCGACGTGATCGGGCTCCTC